>JADCJJ010000450.1 GCA_020247085.1 Myxococcaceae bacterium
CGGAGCGAGGGGCGAGGTGGACGCAGGGGCGCTCAGGGGGCGTGTCGCCGACGTCGCGGCGGACACGGGCGGAGCGAGGGGCGAGGTGGACGCAGGGGCGCCCGGGGGGCGTGTCGCCGACGTCGTGGCGGACACGGGCGGAGCGAGGGGCGAGGTGGACGCAGGGGCGCTCAGGGGGCGTGTCGCCGACGTCGCGGCGGACACGGGCGGAGCGAGGGGCGAGGTGGACGCAGGGGCTCCCGGTGTGCGTGTTGCCGGCGTCGCGGCCGTCGTGGGCCAGGGCCTGACCGAGGTGGCCTCGCGCGATGTGGACGCGGGAACGCTCGGCGCCGGTGACGTGGGCGCCATCGCCGGCGCGGTGGTTCCGACGGCCCTCTCCCCGAAGCAGGAGCTCCCGGGCAAAGGGGGCAGGCTCGATTCGAGGGGCCGCTCGCTCGCCGACGCAGCGGGACCCAAGCCCATGCCGAAGAACAAGAAGCCGTTGGCCAAGCCAGAGGCGCGCGAGCTCGAGGGAGCGCCGAAGCGGGGCGAGCGGTAGCTCGAGCGCAGCGCGCTCGTCGGGCGCCGAGGCCGCTGGCCCACGTCGTCACAGGTACTGCGACAGCCCGAAGGTGACGAACCACGAGCGAAACGGGAGGAAGAGGACGCCGCCGTCGACGCGGGGCACGAGCGAGGCGAGCGTCGTCCACACCAGGCGGAGGCCGGCGCCGGCGCTCAGCGCGGGCACGGCCGCCACCGGCATGCCCTCGGCGTCGACGCGGGCCATGACGGCGCCGTCGAGGAAGACGACGGGCTGCAGGAAGAGCGTCGGCGTCAGCGTGAGGGCGCGTCGGAGCTCGAGGTTGCCGACGGCGTACGCGGCGGTGCGGTAGCGGTTGTCGGGCAGGCCGCGCACCCCGCCGCCCTGCGAGACGCTCCCCAGCAGCATGGCGTTGTTGGGGTCGCCCCACCACGAGACAGCCGCCGCGCCGGCGAAGAGCAGGGCGGTGCGCGCCTCGAACTTCCGCGCCGTCAGCAGGCTGACCGCCGCGCCGTGGCGCTGGGTGACGTCCCTGGGCGTGACGAAGAGAAAAGGCGAGGCCTCGAGGCTGACGCGCGTGCCGTGCGGCACCAGGTCATGCCACTCGTAGCGGTCCCACACGGCGGCCAGCGTCAGGCCGACGTTGAGGCCCTCGGTGCGGAGCCCCTGCGGCACCACGCCCGTCGAGCGCTCGTACGAGACGTCGAGCAGCCCCGACAGCCGCCACGGGGAGCCGTACCAGAAGGGCGGGCGCACGCCGACGCGCGCCGTCCACCAGCGCCGCGTCCACTCGACGCCCGAGTCCTCGAAGACGAGGGCGCTGCCGATGGACGAGATGTCGGCCTGGAAGGACGCTGCCCGGGCGCGGGTCTCGGGCTCGCGCCACGACAGCGCGAACGAGGGGCTGCGCTCGCTCCACATCGCGAAGCCGCTCACCTCCATCGCGTGGCCCAGCAGGTTGAACTCGGTGAGGCTGACGAAGCCGTAGCTGTCGACGAGCGTGCGGCTGGTGGCGAAGTCGAGGGTGGGAATGAGCGTCCACTTCTCCTCGAGCGTCACCCGCAGCACGCGCCCTGCGCGCTCCACCGTCACGGCGCTGAAGAGGCCGAGCGTCCACAGGCGGCGGTCCACCTCGTCGAGCTCGTCGTCGCTGACGCAGACGGGCGGCGGCCCCGGGAGCAGCGCCTCGACCACCTCGCGGCGAAGCCGCTTCACCCCCACCACCTCGAGCTCGAGCGGCTCGCAGGGCGCGGGGATGCTGGAGAGCACGCTCAAGACGACGGTCCACGGCACCGGGTGCGTCATGCCGCCAATGCGGCCGCCGCGCCCGTCGAAGTGGGTGGCTGCGCGCGTCGGGCCGGTGACGCGCAGGGGCAGGCCGGGGCTCTCCTGTGCGCCCGCTGGACCGCGTGGGCCCCGTCGTACCTGGGCGACGTCGCCTCGCGCTGCGCCAGCCCTCCGCGCCTGAACAGGGTCGCGCCGAAGGTGCTGGGCGCTCTCCGAAGGAATACCTTCGACTCAGTGCATTATCGCTTTCGACCAGAGTTCTCCTGACAGGTGAATGGTCGTCGACCAAGGTGCGCCCGGAACTGAAGACTCTCCCGGTTGAATTTCCACACCTCCCCATTCGTCCGCGCGCCACCATGAACAAGCCCCTGCTCCTCTCTGCTCTCGTGTCGTCCATCGCCCTCGCCCAGGGAACCCCGTCGTCGGAGGCACCGCCGGCCGCGGCCGAGCCCGTCTCGGCGTCGACGGGGCGCCTGCGCTGGGGCGTCTCGGGAAACCTCGGCTGGCACGTGCCCCAGCCGGCCCTGTCGTTCGGCAGTGAGGGCCGCATCGGTTACCAGATCAACAGCATGTTCGGCGCCTACGCGACGCTCGGCGGCGTCGTCGGCCTCGGCTTCGGAGCGTCTGGCGGCGCCAGCGGGGGCACGGCCAGCGTCACGGCCTTCTCGCGGTGGTACCTCGGCGCCATCGCCGAGGTCTTCCTCTCCGACCTGTTCTTCGTGGGCGGGGGCCCGGTGTTCTCGAACGGCGCCTTCGCGGGCGTCGTCGCCTCGGGGAGCGCTGACGGCGTCGGCACGGCGGTGTCTGTCCACGTCGGGCCCGCCTTCGGGCTCGACGTCAAGCTCGGCCTTCAGCTCGGCAACCTGACCGCTGGCCCGGGCAGCAGCAAGCGCGGCTTCAGCCTGGGTTTGAGCGCGATGACGCTCTTCCACCCCAACACCGCCGTCGCTCGCACCCAGGCCAACTCCATGGGCGCTGGCACCGTCAACGTCAGCACCACCGAGCTCATGGTGACGGTCACGCCGATGCTGATGCTCGGCTACGACTGGCGCTGAGGCCGCCGCCGACGTCTTCCACGCCGCCGGTCATATGGCGCGTGGAGGGTGGGACGACCTCGAGCGCGCGCCGGGCCGCGCGGGTGTCGTCCTTCCTCCGACGCGCGACCACCTCTGCCGGCACGGCGTCGAGGCACAGAAACGGCCACGGAAAGCGAGACAGCGCGCCGGGCCGGGTGCACGATGCAGCGCCGTGCCGTCCCCCGCGCCGTCGTCCGACCCCATCACGAAGGATGACTGGCTGCTCTTCGTCGTGAACGCGGTCGGCCTTGCCTGGGCGGCCGTCGACGCGGCCCTCGACCTGGGCCCCTGGTCGGCCTGGGCCTGCGTCGTGCTCACCTCGGCGCTCTACCTCGCGCACGTGCGCTGGCGCGGGCGCGACGTGTTGAAGAGCCTGCTCGTGTTCGGCATCGCCGGCGGGCTGGCCGAGCTCGCCGCCGACTGGTGGCTGGTGTCGAAGACGCACACGCTCCACTACGCGCCGTGGGGCCCCTTCCTCGTCGACTCGCCGGCCTACATGCCGCTGTCGTGGGCCGGCATGCTGCTGTCGATGGGCTTCCTGGGCTTTGCGGTGAGCCAGAAGCGCGGGCTGCTCGTCGGTACGCTCGTCGCGGCGGTCGTGAGCGGCATCTACATTCCCGTCTTCGAGGCGCTGGCCCACGGCGCCGGCTGGTGGCGCTACGACAACTGCAACCGGCTCGGCGTGGTGCCCTGGTACATCATCGTGGGCGAGACGCTGGTGGGGGCCCTCATGCCGCTCCTCGTGTCGGGCGTGGTGGCGAAGGGCAGCGGCGTCGTCGGGTGGGCGCTCCGAGGCGTCGTCGCGGGGCTCTGGATTTGGGCGGCGTACTTCATCGCGCTGTCCATCACCGGCTGACGGGGCACCATGGTCGTCATCTCTCCCCGTGACTGGCGCTTCATCCTCGTGGCGAACGTGGTCGCGCTGGGCATCGCCCTGGTGGCGGCGAAGGGCGCGCTGGGGTGGAAGGCCGCGACGGCGTCGGCGGTCGTCTCGGGCGTGATGCTGCTGGTGTTCTGCCTGCGTCACCCCGAGCCCTTCTTCGTGCGCCTCTTCGTCTTCGGCGTGGCGGTGGGCTTCACCGAGCTGCTCAACGACACCTTCCTCATCGACGCCGACGTCCTCGTGTACGACCCGGGCGGGCCGTACGTGTGGAAGACGCCGCTCTACATGCCCTTCTCGTGGGCGCTCATCTTCGTCACCAACGGCACCATCGCGGCGTGGCTGTACGGCAAGCTGGGGCCGTGGCTCTCGCCGCTGGCGATGGCGCTCGTCTCGGGGCTCTACATTCCCGGCTTCGAGGCGCTCGCGGCGAAGGCCGACTGGTGGCACTACCAGCACGTGCCGTTCCTGCTGGGTGCGCCGGCCTTCGTGGTGCTGGGTGAGGCGCTCCTCGCCCTGCCGCTGCCGTGGATGTGCACGGCGCTCGCGAGGCGGGGCTTCGCGGTCGCCATCGGGTTGGGCGTGGTCGAGGGCCTGGTGGTGTTCGCGACGACGCTGGTGGCGCTGAAGGTGGTGGGGTGATGGCGGCGCTGCTGGCCCTCGTCGTCGCCGCGGCGCCGGTGGTGGCCTCGCCTGGCGGGGTGACGACGCTCGACGGCACCTGGCAGGGCCGGCTCGGCGACGAGGGCGGCGCCGCCGACGTCGGGGCGTGGCGGCCGGTGCGCGTGCCGGGCAACTTCCCGTTTCAGGGCCTCGAGGTCGACGGCAACGTCTGGCTGCGCACGTCGTTCACCGTGGCCGAGGCGACGCAGGACCTGGGCGTGCGCGTGCCTCCGACGGCGAACGCGTACGAGGTGTTCCTCAACGGCGCGCGGCTGGGCGGCCGCGGCGTCATCGGCCCGTCGGGCGAGCTCGTCGAGAAGGACTTCCGGGCGCAGGTGTACCGGCTGCCGAAGGAGCTCCTGCGCGTCGGCGCGCCCAACACGCTGTCCCTGCGGGTCCGAACCTTCTACGGCAACGGCGGGGTGCTCGCGCCGGGGGTGCTGCTGGGGCCTGAGACGCTGGTGCGCGACACTGCCGAGGCGCGCGTCGTCAAGGTGGCGATGCTGGTGTCGATGTTCGCCTTCGCCGGCGTCTTCCACCTCGTCCTCTTCCTGGCGCGGCGGCGGGAGCGCCACTCCCTCTCGTTCGCGCTGCTCTCGGGGCTGCTGGCGGTGGTGACGGCGGGCATCAACATGCTCGGCTACGTGGTGTCGACGAACCCCGACTTCAACGCCTACCTGGTGTTCGTGCCGCTCATCCTGCTCCCGCTCGCGTGCGTGCAGTTCTTCTCGGACTTCTACGGGCGGGTGGTGACGTGGCGCCGCCGCATCCTCGCGGGGCTGTCGGGCGTGGCGCTGCTCTCGCTCGTTTCGAGCACGCTGTACCACCCGCTGTTCCCCGTCTTTGAGCGGGTGGTGATGCCGCTCGTCACGCTGGTGCTGGCGGGAACGCTGCTGTTGTGCACGGCGTGGACGCTCCAGGCCGTGCGGCGCAAGCAGCGGGGCGCGAAGGTCGTCGTCGTCGGGCTCGCGGTGTACGCGGCGACGGGGGTGATGGAGCTGGCGTGGACGTTCTCACTCCTGCCGGTGCGCATCGACTCGCACGTGGGCTTCGCGTGCTTCGAGCTGGCGATGGTGGTGGCCATCGCGGAGCGCTTCGCCTGGCTGCACCGCCAGGTGGAGCTCGGCGAGAAGGATGCGCTCACGGGCTGTCTGACGCGCCACGGCTTCAAGGAGCGGATCCAGGGGCTGTTGGCCGCGCGGGGCGCGCCGCTGTCGTGCGTGCTGTTCGACCTCGACCACTTCAAGCGCATCAACGACGTGCAGGGCCACGTCGCCGGCGACCGGGTGCTGGCCTCGGCGGGCGCCGTGGTGCGCAGGGTGGTGCGCGAGGGCGACGTGGTGGTGCGGTGGGGCGGTGAGGAGTTCCTCGTGGTGCTGCCGGGGCAGGCGGGTGAGCGCGCGGCCGACATCGCGGAGCGGCTGCGCCGGGCCATCGAGGCGCACGACACGGGCGGCGTCCAGTACACGGCGTCGTTCGGCGTCGCCACCCGGTTGCCGGACGAGGCCTTCGAGGTGCTGCTGGCGCGGGCCGACGAGGCCCTCTACGAGGCGAAGAAGAGCGGGCGCAACTGTGTGCGCGCGGCGGTGGGCGGCCCTGGCGCGTCGCTGCGGTCCTGACACCGGCCAGGTGGGCGCCGGAGCGGGCGTCGCGCCTGAACGGGCCGTGGGCGCGCATGGGCAGACGAGGTCAGCCTCGACGGGAGGCGCTGGCGGCTCGTGCGTGGGCTCCGCCGCGGCGCGCTTGGAGAGGAACTCGCCGGCGAGCACCTCGGTGGCGCGGCGTCGGAGCGGTCGCGGGGATTGCGCTGGGCAGCATCGGCCACACGGGAAACGGCGCGAGCTTCTCGGGGGGAATGGCGACGATTGGAGCGGGCAACACGATTCCTGACCCGGCGCAGGTGCACGTCGAGGGGTGGGTGCGGCCGGCCGCGGACGCGGTGAGCGCACCCCGGGTGATTGCGACCAAGCCCGGGGTGTGGGCGCTCCGGTTCATCGGCGGAACCACCTACGAGGTGCAGTTCGAGGTTCGGCTGCAGAACGGTCAGCTCTGCACGGCGACGTCGTCGACGGCTGCGATTCCGACGAACACCTACACGCAGGTGCAGGGCTGGTACGACGGGCTCAGCGTCGGCGTGTCGGTAGGAGGGCCGAACAGGCCCGTCGGCGGGTTGATGATGCAGCGCGCGCGCTGCGAGAACGGAGTGCTCGCCCAGGTTCCGGGCGGTGCCATCAACCTCGGTGCATCGGCGCCGGCGACAACCCGTACCTGGGGTTCCTCGACTCGCTTCGAATCCGAAACGTCGTCACGCCGACGTTCGAGAAGAAGGGCATCATCAACATCACCACCCGCGTGAGCGACGCGAGGACGCCTCTTTCCGACGCACCGTCCATCGTGATGGAGACGTTCACGGTCGACAAGCGGTCGCCGACGTCATTCCTGCTCATCGACGGCACCATCTCGGGTTGGGGGGCGTACTCAGGCGACATGCAACAGGGCTGGCGGTTCGGGTCCGCGCCCGAGGTGCTCGCCCAGTCCGTGATGTACGATGCCAGCAATCTTTCGAAAATCTACCCCACGAAGGCCGTCCTCTTCTCATCGGTGACCGGGCCGCAGCCCCTGGTGTTCCGCTACTTCACGGCGAATGGTCAGAACGGCGACAGACCATTCATCACCTACAACCCCAACTCGTCGGACAACGCCCGGCTCGGGCAGACGCAGTCGGTGTACGTCGTGTACGAAATCGAGCCGTAGCGACGACGCATGGTGCGCAAGGCCCGTCAGGGCGGCCAGGCGCGGCGTTCGGCAGGAGTCCACCCAACCGTGCCCACCGACGAAGAGGCATCGAGGCCGTCTCCGCCGCCGCTGCGTGGGCCGCTCCAGCGGGTGCACCGCTCCGGCTCGGTGGCTGTCTTCACGCAGCAGGTCCAGGGCGCCGTCGAGGTGACGGCGTGCACGCCCTGGCACGACGGCGACGTCATCGCGCGGGAGCCGCGGCCGTGTGAGGGCTGCGGCTCGGTCGCCTTCGAGGGGTGCTGGGTGCAGGATTGCCCGGCCAGGCGCCGGGCGCGCTGACGGCGTCGCGCCGCCACCGTCGCTCCGAGCGCCCTCGTCCACGGCACGGCCTCCCACTCGGTCTTTCGCTGCGCCACTCGGCGCCCGGCCGGCGCCTTCACTGCGCCGTCGATCGAACCCGGGCCGACATGATTCCAGTGGCGGCGACTCATCGACGTCGTGAGACTTGAGTTGTTGGCGAAGAAACAACAGGGGCGACCGCTGTTCGTTCGACGGCTTCTTCACGGAAGAGGTGCCTCGTGGGAGCAACGGCCAGGGGGCGACAGCTCGAGCAGCGCGGCGCGTGGCGACGCGACCCTGGGGGTGTCTGGGTGACGCCGCCCGCAGCGACGTGCCGGACGATGTCGAGCGACGGGACGCGCCAGCGGATGCTCGCCGTCATCGCCGCGCTCGGCCTCGTCGGTGGCGCCTCGAGCTGCGGACGGTATGACGCGAGCTTCAGCCAACTCTGCGACCTGCTTTGCCACCTCGATGCAGGACCCATCGATGGTGGCCCCCAGGACGGGGGAGTGCCTGAAGACGGCGGGAGTCCTGACGACGGCGGGAGTCCTGATGACGGCGGGAGTCCTGATGACGGCGGGAGTCCTGATGACGGCGGGAGTCCTGATGACGCCGGGAGCTCTGAGGACGCTGGGCCGCCCGTGGACCCATGCGCGACCAACAACGGCGGCTGCGGCTCGAACGCCGTGTGCAGCGCCGACGGAGGTGCACACACCTGCGCGTGCGAGCCCGGGTACGTCGGCGACGGTGGGGTGTGTCTGTGGAGTAGCCCAGCGCTGTCAGGGCTCGCCGTTGCTCCAGGCCAACTGACCTTCAACGCCGGAGCGTTCGTCTACGCCGTGACCCTTCAACCCACGGTGGCGGCAGTGCAGGTCACGGCGAGCGTCCCGAACCCCGCGGGGGTGACGCTCACCGTCGACCGCACGAGCGCGATGTCGGGCGTGCCGAGCTCGGTGACGCTGACGTCGCTTCCGCGCCTCCTCCCGGTCGAGGTTCGCAGTCAGACTGGGCGCGCCTCGACGTACACCGTCGCGCTCCTCGCGCCGACGGTGCAGACGGCCTACCGAAAGGCCACAAACACCAGAGCCGACGATGGCTTCGGCACCGCGCTCTCGCTCAGCGTCGATGGGAGCGCGCTCGCCATCGGCGCGCCGGGCGAGGACACCCGGAGCTCTGGCATCAACGGCATTCAGAACGGCGACGCGTCGCAGAGCGGCATGGCCTACCTCCTCGCCTGGAGCGGGAGCGCGTGGACGCAGCCGTTCACCTTCAAGGCCTCCAACACCGAACCCGGAGACGGCTTCGGCAGCGCCGTCGCGCTGAGCGGTGATGGTGCCACGCTGGTCGTCGGTGCGCCTTTCGAAGACAGCATCGCGACGGGCGTCAACCAGAGCCAGGTCGACAACAGCTCGATGAACAGCGGCGCGGTCTACGTCTTCGTGCGCAGCGGGCCGACGTGGGTCCAACAGGCCTACCTCAAGGCCTCGAACACCGGCGCCGCCGCGGCCTTTGGCTCCTCGCTCGCCGTGACGTCTGACGGAAGTCTCCTCGTCGTCGGTGCCCCCGGTGAGGCCAGCGCCGCGACCGGCATCGGTGGGCCTCAGGGAAGCACTGCGGCTCCCCAGAGCGGTGCCGTCTATGTCTTCCAGCGCAACGGCACGAACTGGGCCCAGGTCGCCTACGTGAAGGCATCGAACGGCGCCACCGGCGACCAGTTCGGCGCCAGTGTTTCGGTGAGCGGCATCGGGACGACCTTCGTCGTCGGCGCCCCGGGCGAGGACAGCGCCGCGACGGGCATCGACGGGGACCAGGGAGACGACACGGACCCCGAGAGCGGCGCGGCCTACATCTTCGTCCGCAGCGGCGCGGCGTGGTCCCAGGCGGCCTACGTGAAGGCGTCGAACACCGACCCGGGTGACCGCTTCGGCGTCGCCGTGGCCTTGAGTAACAACGGGCTCTCGCTGGCCGTGGGCGCCCCCGGAGAGTCGGCGCGCCCCACCATCGTCGGCGGCCCCAGCCTCGCGGGCGACAACAGCCTGCCGGCCAGCGGCGCCGCGTACCGCTACGGCAGGGTGGGGTCGACGTGGTTGTCCTTCACCTACCTCAAGGCCTCGAACGCCGGCGCCGGCGATGGCTTCGGGGCGTCGGTCGCGCTCAGCGCCGACGGCACCACGTTGGCCGTGGGGGCCGCGAGGGAAGACAGCAACGCGACGGGCATCGACGGGAACCAGCTCGACAACTCGGCGTTGAACAGCGGTGCCGCCTACGTGTTCGTCTGCGTGGGCGCGCACGTGACGCAGCACGCGTACGTCAAGGCGTCCAACACCGACCCGAACGACGCCTTCGGCACCGGCGTCGCGCTCAGCAGCGATGGCTCCTCTCTCATCGTCACGGCGCCGGGCGAAGCCTCGAACAACAGCTTGGTTCCCGCGAACAACGCGTTGCCGGGGAGTGGCGCCGCCTACCACTTCTCGCGCTGAGCCTGACGCCGGGCGTGACGTCACCGCCCGGGCGTGTCGGGGCGTGTGTGGAGACCAGCGCCTGCACGGGCGGGAACGGCCCCGGGTGCCCCGGCGTCAGGGGGTGCACGCCCTGCCGGGGCCTGCATCCCTCCCCGGCAGCTGCACTCCAGGAGCCGCCCATGCCTCGCCGCCGCCGCCTCGTCGCCCTCGTCGTCGCCACCCTCGCGTTGGCGGCCTCGGCCGCCGTCATCGTCGTCATCATCGCCGCCGACGTCGCGTACGCGAGCGAGGCGCCGGTGGAGTGGTTCGACGATGAGCCGGTCGCGGCGCCCCCGGTGACGGTGCAGAAGCTGCTGGTGAAAAAGCGGCCGCCGACGCGTCTCGAGCGCGTCCTGGGGCGCGGGCGCGTGGACGAGGGCCTCGACGAAGAGGGCGGCTTCGACTTCGGCGCCTTCGAAGGATACTGACGTGGGGCCCGTGCTGGCCGGCGCGGCGCTCTTCCTGGCCTTGATGGTGGGCCTCTTCGGCGCGCTCGAGGTCCTCGCCCCAGCGACGGCGCGGCCCTGGAACCGCCGGGCGATGGCGCTCGGGGCGGGGCTCTTCGTGCTCGACACGCTGGTGATGCAGGCCGTCGGTGCGCCGCTGCTCGCCTGGCTGGCTGCGCGCTTCGAGGCCCCGGTGGCGCGCACGCTCACGCGGGCGGCCCTGGTCTTCGTCGCCTCGGACCTCTGCGGGTACTGGGTGCACCGCGCGATGCACCGGGTGCCGTGGCTGTGGCGTTTCCACCGGCTTCACCACGAGGCGACCGAGCTGTCCTTCCTCGACGCCTGGCGCCAGCACCCCGTCGACTTCGTGCTGCACGGCGTGGTGGTGGGGCTGCCCGGGGCGTTCCTCGGCCTGTCGCTGTCGGAGCTCGGGAGCGTGGTGCTGCTGCGCAAGACCTTCACCACCTTCCTGCACGCCAACCTGGCGGTGTCCTTCGGGCGTGTGCTCGCCTCGCCGGCCTTCCACGCCGTCCACCACAGCGCCGACGCGCGGGACTTCGACACGAACTTCGCGGGCACCTTCCCGCTGTGGGACGTGCTCTTCGGCACGTGGAGCGAGCACCGCGCGCCTCGCCCCGCCTCGCCGGGTGTGGGCCCTGTCGGCGCGGCGGGGGCGGTGACGCGGCACGTTTGGGCCGCCGTCGCAGGAGAAGCGGCCGCCGGCGCCATCCTCGCCCTCCGCCCTCCGCCCCGCGCAGCCGTCGGCGCCGGTGGCGGTGCCGCACGACCTCGCGGGCGCCTTTCACCCGCACGGGCTCGGCCTGTGGCGCCTCGACGACCGGCGCCGGCGACTCTTCGTGGTGAATCACCCGACGGGCGAGACGAGCACGTTCGAGCGCTTTGACCTCGAGCCGGGGCCCGCGCTGAGGCACCGGCGCACCGTCGCGTCAACCCGCTTCGTCAGCATGAACGACGTCGCGCCCGTCGTGCCTTCTTCGTCACGCTCGACGCGGGCGGGTACGTCCGCTGGTGGGCTCTCGAGCCCGTGAATGAACTGCACCCTGGGCGTGCGCTCGCTCAGGGCGCCACCCCTCGTGGACGGGACCGCGCCGTCACTTGCAGCAATAGGCGCCGTACCGGGCCCCCATCGCCGCCACCACGGTGTTGACCCCCGAGGCGCCGCAGCCGGTGAGGACGCTCTGCATCGGGTAGCCGACGAAGGCGTTTGCGTTGTCCACCCGGTCGGCGAACCAGCCGAAGGCGCAGTTCTCCATGCCCGCGGCCTGGGCGGCCGACACCTCGGCGGCGGTGCACAGGCGGGCGCGCGAGGCGAGGCAGGCGGTGGCGGCCTCCCGGAAGGTGTAGATGTAGGCGGGGTTCGAGGTCGGCAGGTAGAAGATGCACTGACCGAAGCTCTGCCGCGCTCCCGTCGGGCACCGCAGGTCGAGGTCGAGGTCGGCGTTCGAGATGGTGCCGTCGGCGAGGTCCACGGTGGTGATGGTGCCGTCGGCGACGTCGGCGCTGGCGATGGTGTTGTCCTGAATCTTCCCGCCGGTCAGCGAGCCGTCGGCCACCATGCTCCCCGACAGCGGCGTCGTCAGCGTGAGCGTCGAGGTGCCGACCGGCCCCACCTTCTGCTCCAGCCAGGCGCGCAGCTGCGCGAAGTTTCCGTTCACCTCGTCCGCGCGCGCCGGCGTGTCGGGGGCGAAGGTGACGAGCTGCCCGAACGCCGTCACCGAGACGAGCGTCACCCCGGCGATGGCCCAGGTGAAGCGCCGGCGGCGTTGGCGCTCCCGCTCGAGGTCGGCCACCCGGGCCTGGAGCAGGCGCAGTGGGGCATGGTCGAAGGGCTGGTCGGAGGGCATGGTGAGCGGCTCCAGCGGAGGGACACCCGGAGTGGCGCCCGCCGTCGATGCATTTCAGGAGAACGCGGGTCCGGAGGTGGACATCGTGGGCGGCAGGCTCCACCGCGGTTGTCGAGACGACGCCGGTGCCGGTGTTCCAGGTGCAGACCGATGGCGCCGGGGTCTCGACTGCGGCCTGGCTGCGCGAGGAGCGCTTGTACACGCTCGTCGACGTCGGCGAGAGGCACCCGCCCGACTCGAGGCGCTGGTGGCTCAGCTGGGCCGGGCGGCGCCCCGCCGGCTCGTGAGGGCCCTCGAAGGGCAGGTGACGGGAAGCCTCACCACGCGCCCGAGAACACGCCGGTCGCCGGTTCGTAGCGCAGGTCTCCCGACGGGCCGAGCCGCCAGGACAGGAGGAACTCCAGCGGCCGCGCGACGCCGTGGTAGTCGTTGC
Organism: Myxococcaceae bacterium; assembly: GCA_020247085.1. Classification (GTDB taxonomy): domain Bacteria; phylum Myxococcota; class Myxococcia; order Myxococcales; family Myxococcaceae; genus Xiheimicrobium; species Xiheimicrobium aquaticum. The sequence continues at coordinate 12,747 of JADCJJ010000450.1, forward strand.
GGGGAAACGACAGGCCGTGCAGCCCCCCGCGCGTCTCGTACACCACCACCCGGGCGGGAGCGCCGGCGAAGGTCGTCGTGCGCACCGAGGTGAAGAAGCCCACCGTCGTCGTCTGCTGGGTCGCCGCGCCGGCCCCCGAGGCGGTGGCGTACTCGACCCAGCGCCGGTGCGTGTCGTCGGCCGCGATGACGCGCCCGCTGTCGGGTGAGTTGACGACATACACGCCACCCGGCACCCCGTACGGCATGCGCGAGTCGCCGTTGACGGTGGGCGACGTGCAGCCGAAGCGGGCGCACTGCGGCGTCTCGACGTCGTTGGCGACGAAGAACGCGATGGGCAGGGGCCGCTGGCCCCGTGTCGGGCAGGCGCGGCGGCCGCTCGCGCCCAGGTGGAGCGCCTCGGGGAGCGTGGCCACCTGCACCGAGAAAGCCGAGACGCGCCCCAGCCGCGGCGTGCGTGGGTCGTCGGCGTGACAGGCCAGACGTAGCGTCATCATGCCGCCGTTCGACCCGCCGGTGATGCCGAGGCGCTCGGGGTCGACGTCGGGCCGCGCCGACAGCACGTCGAGCACGTGGTCGACGAAGCCGACGTCGTCGCGGCGCTCCGCCTCTCCCACCTGCCCGGGTGATGGCACGCGCCCGTCTTCCCAGTGCTGGCCATCGGTGGACGCAGGGTCGGCCGGGTCGTCTGCGAGGCCCTCGGGCAGCACGAGGATGAATGGCTGGTTCCCCGTCACCGAGACAGCCGGCGGCTGACAGGGCTGCCCCTGGGCGTCTTCGAAGCGCACCTCAAAGCGGGGCGGCCGGGGGAACGAGAGCTGGCAGGTGGGGGTGTTCCGGCGCCACGGCACGGCCCGGCCGTCGGCGAACTCATCGTAGCTCCGGACGAGCTGGTCGAGCGCGGCCGTGGACGTCGCGGGCGCGCCCCCGTGGAGGTACACGATGAGCGGTACCCGCCCCTGCACCCGCGAGGGCACGTAGACGTGGAAGGTTCTCTCGAGCGCGCCGCCGTCGCGGGCCTCGAGGCTCGTGTAGCGCAGCATTCTGCCGGCGCTCGAGGGCGGCCACTGCGAGCAGTCGGTACCTGAGTCCGGGCAGCCTTCCGCAACCATGGAGACGAGGCGAAAAGAAGGGGCGCCAGCATCGACCCCGGCGTCGGCCAGGCCGGCGTCGTCGCGCGGTCCCCCGTCAGCCGAGGGCTCGACCCCGGCGTCATCGACGGGGCGCGACGGCCCACAAGCGCACGTGAGGACCGCGATGAGGACGGGGAGTTGGGCGCGCACGAGGGCTTCAACCCACCTCGGGCCAGAAGGTTGCGCGGGGCCGAGCGGTGGCGCTCCCCGGCGACACGTGGCCGTCATGGCCCGGGGCGGGGGCGTCGCCCCAGGACTCGACCGGGAGCCCGTGGCCGGGCGCCCGGTGTCTGGCCCCAACGACAGGTGCGGCGAGGTGGGGGGCGCGGTCAGAAGCGCCAGGCCGCCGTCAGCGAGGGCGTCGCCGTCCACAAGCCGGGCCCGTACAGGCCCCCTTGCAGCTCGCCCTTCAGCGACAGTCCGAAGTCGAAGGTGTAGCGGACGCCGGCGGTGGCGAACGCCGAGGCCGCCCACCCGCCGGCCCGCTCGGACGGCGCCGAGACGAGGAAGCGGCCGCCCGAGACGCCGAGCCCCAGCAGCGGCGTGAAGCCGCGCTTGCCCAGGAAGTCGATGGAGAGCGTGTAGCGGGCCATCAGCGCGTTCGCGAGGCCGGGCTCGTCGAGGCGCGGCAGGCCCAGCACCTCGAGCGCCACCTCGTGGTTGACGATGGTCCCGAACTCGAGGCCGACCCGCACCGTGTGGCCCAGGTACAGCGCCGGCTGGCTCCGCAGTGTGCTGATGGTGCCAGACGGCCCCACCGACACCGTCGGGCCCCACGCCCACGCAGTCGACGACAAGGCCAGCAGCAGCAGTCCGAGGCGCATGTCGGGTTCGTTGCCCGAACGCGCAGCGCCGATCATCGCCGGTGCCCGGTCCACCGGGCGGTCGAGCGCAGCGCCGTCGACCGCGCGCTCCTCGTCCGAGGCCCAGGAGGCCGTGGGGGAGGGCGGCGGGGGCACCGTGCTCGCGACGGGCGACGCGCCGTGGCGAAGGCGCCTCGCGGTGAAGCGCCTGGTGTCTGGCGACGAGGAGGCCCTCGGTCGCGAGGCGCGCCTCGCCGCCGTGGCCCCGGAGTACCCATCGTCGCGAGGCGCTCGCCGCCACGGCGAGGGACATCGCCGGTCTGCACAACGGCGCGCGTGGGTCACCGACGTCGCGGAGCGGGTCGCCTCGGGCGCCGACCGGGCTGCACCCGCCGAGGTCTCCCGGTCGCGTGCAGCCCGCAGCAGGCCGCGCCTCAGGGGCTGGGCAGCGTGGCCACTTCGGCGGCAGAGGCCGCTCCGCCTGCCTCGAGGTGCCCGCGGGCCGCCTCGAGGAGCGCGGCGCGGCGCGGCGTACCAGGCGGCAGCGCCCGGGCGAGCAGCGCCTCGGCCTTGCCGAGCGTCCCCTGCCGCTCCTTGCTCCCCGACAGCAGGGCGATGGCCCGCTCGAGCGGCGCCACGGCCTCGGCCGGGAGGCCCTGCGCCAGCCTCGCCGTGCCGATGCCGACGAGGTCGCCGACCACGCTCGGGTTGTCCTGGTCGCCAGTCGTCGCGCGGAGCGCGAGCGCCCGCTCGAAGGCCTTCGATGCGTCGGCCGGGCGGTTCAACCCGAGCCAGGTGTCTCCGAGGTTGTTGTGCACGGCCGCGAGCTCGGCGTGGGCCGGCCCGTAGGCGCGCTCGAAGTTGTGCTGCGCGACCTCGAGGTGGCGAAGGGCCTCGTCGAAGCGCTTCAGGTCGTTGAGCATCGCCCCGAGGTTGACCTCGGCCCGACCGACGTCCGGGTGGGCCGTGCCCAGCTCGGCCTCGAGCACCGGCAGCGTCGCCGTCAGCACGGCCAGCGCCTCGACCGGCTTGCCGAGGTCCGCGAGGATGACGGCGGCGTTGTTCGAGGCGCGGAGCGCGTTCCGGGCCGACGGGCCGGTGACGTGGGCGGAGTGGTCGCGCGAGGCCTGGAAGTGCCTGAGCGCCGCCTCGAGGTCGCCCTCGGCGAAGGACGCCAGGCCGAGCTGGTTCTCGACGATGGCCTCGAGCTCGTGGTCGAGCGGCCCCCGCGCGCGCACCACCGTGACCAGGTCGCGGTACTCCCTCGTCGCCGCGACGTCGTGCAGCCGGTTCGACGCCAGCTCGAGCAGCTGGCACAGCGCGCGGGTGAGCACCTCGTCGTCGCGGTTGACCGAGGCCGTGGTGAGCGCCTTCGACAGCAGCTCTCGCGCCCGCTCAGGCGCTCCGAGCCGGAGCTTGAGGACGCCCGCCCACAACCAGCCCTCGGCCTTCACCGAGAGCGACTCGGCCGAGGCGAGCGCGGGGAGCAGCGCCTCGGCCTTCGCCCAGCCCTCGGCGAGGCGCCCCGCGTCGTGGAGCGCCTTGAGCTGGCTGACCCGGGGCAGCAGGGCCTGCGCCTCGGCGTGGCCCGACTCCGAGAGGGGTTGCGCCAGGCCGTCGAGGCGCCGCGTGTCGCTGCACGGGCCCACGGAGCGCAGGCCGCGCACCAGCGCCGGGGCCGAGTCGAGGGAGCGCTCGTCGAGCGAGCCAAGGGCCGCCGTCACCGCCTCGAACTCGATGCGGCGGCGCTCGAGGCACGCCATGCGAAGGTCGAGCAGGCGCTCGGACTGCTCGTGGCGCACGTGCGTGGCCGCGCAGGCATCGTCGTAGCTGGCGACCCACGCCCGGGCCCACCCGTCGAGCGACGCCGTCAGCGTCGAGGCCAGGTCGCGGCTCCACGGCCGAGAGGGCTGCGTGATGGTGCGCCGCAGGGCGTCGCGCGCCGCGTCGTTCCACGTGGCCGTCATGCGGCCCGCGCCGGCGTCGCAGCGCACGGGCCGGTGCCAGGCGGCGCCAGCGACGCCGACGCCGACGCCGAGCGCGAGGAGCGCCGAAGCGGTGGCGAGGGCCCATCGTGCGCGGCGGCGTGGCCGCAGCGCCGCCACCAGCGCGTGGACGTCGGGGAAGCGCCGGGCTGGGTCGGCCTCGAGGCCCCGACGGAGCGCGACGGCGAGGCCGCGGGGCAGGCGGCTCAGGTCGGCGCGCAGCGCGCCGCGCTCGATGGCGGCGAGGCGGGCCTGGGGGGTGTCACCCTCGAAGGCACGGGTTCCGGTGAGGGCCTCGGCGAGCGCCGCGCAGAGGCTGAACTGGTCGGCACGCGCGTCGACCGGGCGCCCGGCGAGCTGCTCCGGCGCCATCGAGGCCGGGGTGCCGGCCCGGTCGGCGGTGTGGGCTTCGGCCGTGCCGGGCTGCGGCTGGGTGATGGCCAGCCCGAAGTCGGTGACGAAGACGCGGCCGTCGCTCCGGCGCAGCACGTTCGCGGGCTTGAAGTCACGGTGGACGAGCCCGCTGTCGTGCGCCGCCGCGAGGCCCTCGCCCGCCGCGATGAAGGCGCGCAGCACCTCGTCGCGCGCCGGGCGGGTCGTCAGCCACTCGCCGAGCGTCGTGCCGTCGATGAACTCCATCGCGATGAAGACGTGCCCCTCATGCGTGCCGACGTCGAAGATTGGCACCACGTTGGGGTGCGAGATGCGCGCGAGGGCCTGGGCCTCCTGCAGGATGACGCGCGTCGAGGTGGCGCTGGCGGAGCGCAGGAACTTGAGGGCGACCTTCCGCGCGAGCTGCGGGTCGGTGGCCTCGTACACCACGCCCATGCCCCCCTCGCCGCGGACGCGCTCGATGCGATAGCGGCCGATGGCGGTACCGGGGGCGAGCCTCTCGGCGCGGGGGCCGACCGGCAGCAGGGCGGCCATGGAGTCGAGCCGCTCCGCGGCGCCTCGACGCTCACCGTTGACGTCGTAGATGGATGCCAGCGCGCCGCGACAGACGTCGCACTCCCGCAGGTGCCGTGAGGCGACGTCGAGCGCCTGGCCCGAGAGGGTGCCGTCTCCGAAGGCGACCAGGTCGTTCTCGTCGAGGCACGGGGTCATCGTCACACCTCGAGAGGTCATCGCAGCTGGGACGAATCGGTCAACCACGGCCTGGGCGCGACGGGGCGGGCCCGCCTCACCGCCTGGTTCCCGCGCTTGCAGGAGCGCTGTCGGGGCCCTTCGCGCCGACGGCCGTGCCGCCACCTCGAATGCACGCCTCGAGCGCGTCGTACTGCGCCAGACACTGCGTCGTCGACCCGTAGTCGCCCATCGCGCACGTCGCGGCGTCGGGGCTCGCGGCGAGGCAGTCGAACCAGTGGCTGGCCTGCGCTCCGCACGTCGAGCTGACCAGCAACTGGCACTGCGTGAGCGCGGCAGGAGCTGCGCTCCCGCAGCGGGTCCGGATGAGGGCCGCCGAGCGGTCGCACGCCGTGCCTACCGCTCCGCCCATGCCGCCTCGTCTCACCAGGCCGCCACCGGCTCCACCCAGGGCACCGCGCCCGGTGGAGAGCGACGTCCCGCCGCCGCTCCCCTTCGAGCCTGGGCCTGCCGGAGCGGAGGAACATGCCAGCCCGACGAAGACGCTGAGCGGCGAGACAAACTTCAGGGACCTCATGGTGCGACCCTCGGTGGTGCGCCCGGCGTCATGCCGGTCACTCCGATGGGAGACCGCGAGTGGCGCGAGTGTAGCCGGCGCTCCCGCGGTGAGGCGCCCGGGACACGGACGCCGACAGGCGCGCTCGCCAGGCGTCAACAGGCTGCCGACCTGAAGCTCCGCCCGAGGGGCCCGCCTCGAAGCTGCACGGTGACGGCGTCATCGGCTCCGTCCGCGGGGAATGTCACGGGTGCCAGCCCGGGGCGTCGTTCTCAGGGCTTTGCCGCCTGGCGGCGCCGGGGCCTCAATCGCAGCGTTCATCGATGAGGTCGCAGGAGTTGCTGCAGCACTGGCCGTCACTTCCGCAGGAGGCGCCAGGGACGCGGCAATTCGCCGAGCCACCGCCGGCTGCCGAGCCACCGCCGGCTGCCGAGCCACCGCCGGCCGCGGAGCCACCGCCGGCCGCGGAGCCACCGCCGGCTCCCATACCGCCACAGAGGCCCCATGACGGGCGGACGCAGAAGTTGCCGCTGCTCGCTCCGCCGTTCGAGATGCGAGCACAGGTGACGACGTTGTTGGTGTCGCATGCCTGGCCGACGGTCTTGCCAATCTGCGAGCACTCGATGAGGCACGTGCAGCTCGTGGTCATGCCCGACTGGTTCTTGAACTCAATCCAGTAGCCGCCGCTGCAGTTCGTCGGAAACGTCAGCCGGTTGCAGGTGCCGAAGTTCTCGGTGCCCCTGATTGACGTCGACCCGACCAACCACGAGGTGGAGCACGACGCCGTTCCACCGCCCGTGCCCGGCGTTCCACCGCCGGTCGCCGCCATTCCACCGCCCGTGCCCGGCGTTCCACCGCCGGTCGCCGCCATTCCACCGCCGGTCGCCGCCATTCCACCGCCGGTCGCCGCCGTTCCACCGCCGGTCGCCGCCGTTCCACCGCCGGTCGCTGCCGTTCCACCGCCAACGCCCACCGTCCCGCCGCCGCTCCCAGGGAACGAAGACGGGCCCGTGCAGGTGTTCGACGAACACGTCTGGGAGAGGTTGCAGGCCGTGCAGGTGCTGCCTCGCGACCCGCAGGCCAACGACGAGTCGCCCCGTTGGCAGGTGCCCGAGGCATCGCAGCAGCCCGAAGGACAGGTGCTGGCGCTACAGAGCGCGGGGCCACACGAAGGAGCCAGCAAGGCGGCGAGGGCGAAGACGGCGAACGAGGACAGGAAGATTCGAAGGTTCATGACAATCCAGGTGGAAGTTTGGGGAACAGACAGGGGCATCGGGCGCGAGGTCGCACGACCGGCATCGAAATCAGCGTCCACGCCCGTCGCTTCGGGTCGGCTCGACGGGCCCGACGAGCGGCACGGCGAACGCGGAAAACATCATGGAGCGACCCTCGCTGAGACGCGCCGGCGTCATGCCGGTCGCCAGGGGGGACACCACGACGGGGAAATGTGTAGCCGGTGCGGGCGCTCACCCGCGCCGGGAGGCGCCTTCGAGGGAGACCGCGAAGTGGGCGTTCGACAGGCGCATGAGGCTGTCGACGTGAGACGGGGACAGGTGCTGGGCCAGGCGCTCCCGGGTGGTGGCGCGGAGCGCGCGCTTGGCCTGCCCCAGCCAGCGCGCCACGCTGACGCGGTGGGCGCCCTCGATGCGGGCAATCTGCTCCGCGGTGAAGCCCTCGAGGTAGTACAGGCGCAAGAGGTGCCTCGAGCGCTCGGGCAGCGTGTCGAGCGCCTGCTTCAGCGCGGCGTTGAAGACGGTGGCGTCTTGCGCCCGCATGAAGGCGGCCTCGGGGCTCTCACCACCACTGGAGCGCTCGTCGAGCGCCGACTCGGGGGCCGCGGGCTTGAGCTCCCGGACGAGGTTGAGCGCGGCCCGGTGGATGACGGCCGAGAGCCACTTCACCAGCGCCCCGCGGCCTGCCCACGACGCGAGCCGGCCTGGCTGCTCCCCCGCGCCGACGAGCAGGAGGAGGCGGACGCGCTGCCCCAGCTCCGCGGTGTCGAGCCCCTGTCCCGCGGTGGCGCAGAGGCGGCTGACGAGCCCGTCGAGGTGCCCCAGGGCGCCCGCGTCGCCGCACAGGCACCCCGTGACGAGCACGACGTCTTCCCGTACGAGCAGCGCCCGGTCTCGAGCGTCGGGACACAGCCGGCGCAGCGTCGCCTCGAGCTGGGCCGGGCTCACCGTGACGCCCGGGTACTTCACCGCGCCAGCGGCGAGCCACGTCTCGAGCAAAGGCGTCCCGTCACTCATCCGAAGCGACGGTACCGCAGCGCGCGCCGCTCCGTCAGAGGCGCCACTCCATGCCGAAGGACACCGCCGGGCCGCCCACCGTCTCGCGCGAGGGGCCGTCGAAGATGGCTGAGTAGCCGAGGCTCGCCCGCAGAATGACGGTGCCGCGGCCGCCGGCGCCGCCGACCGCGGTGCGCACGCCGAGCTCACCGAGCGCCCAGCCGTTTTCCCCGCCGCCGCCCCCGGCGAAGAGGCCGAGGCGGCTGGTGAGGGGCACGGACACCTCGCCGCGGCCGACGCCGAAGACGAACTTCGTCGGGCGCGAGAAGATGGACGAGTTCCACGACAGGTGGAAGCCGTCGAGGGAGCCCAGGCGGAAGTGCTGGTTGATGGTGAAGCCGGTGTTCACCTCGCACTCGGTGCCGCCGAACCCGTCGGTCGGCACGCAGGGGCCCACGTTGCCGGTGAGGGCGCCGGCGCCGAGGGCAATCTCGAAGAAGTCCGTCGTGTAGCCGGCCATCGCGAGGAAGGTGCCGGGCGCGTGGGCCTCTCTGCCGCCGACGCTGAAGGCGAAGGGCGCGGCCATGACGGTGACGCTCAACGGCACGCCGGCCGGGTACCAGGCGACGAGGGCGTCGAGCATGACGCCGAAGGGCTTGGTGGTGCCCTCGAGGCCCAGGAAGGGGCGCGCGACGAAGCCGAAGCGCCACTCGAAGGGGGCGCGGCGGGGGAAGAGGAGGCGCTCGCTCACCGGCTCCGTCGTCGGCTCGACGCGGTCGCCCGGCTCGGCGGTGTCCCCGCGGCCCAGCACCGCCATCGCCTTGTGCTCGTCGGCCTGCTCGATGGCCAGCACCGCCGTCACCTCGCCGCTGGGTACGGCGACCATCGCCCCCGTCACCAGGTCGGGCTTGGGCACCTTGCGCATCGACAGCACCTTCACGCGCGCGCCCTGGCGGAAGCCGCGCGAGGTGCCGCCGTCGAAGATGACGCGGCCCTGGGTGACGTCGGTGACGGTGCCGACGCTCGGTGCCTGGGGCGCCGCCGGCGCGGGCGTGGGCGCCAGTGCCTCTGCCGGGGCGCGGGGGGTGGGGCCCGGCAGCGCGAGGGCGCGCGTCAGCCGTGGGCGCTGGGGCTCGTCCAGCGAGAGCACGAGGGCTTCTTCACGGGCCTCGAGGGCGATGAGCCGGTCTCCGTCGAGCACGAGGCGCGTGACGAAGCGGCCCTCGAGCACGCTGCCTACCACCTTCGGCGCCGCCTCGTCGCTGACGTCCACCACCGCGACGCCACCGCCGGTGAGCGGCACGTACAGCATCGCGCCCCGACGCACGGGCGGCGCGCTGGCCTCGAGGCCGGCCGGGAGCTGCGCGAGCTGCAGAGACACCACCAGCGAGAAGAGGAGCACGGGCCGGGCGGCTGAGCATCGGCCGTGCCGGGGGGGCTGCTCCTCTGGTGGCACGAGGAGAGGCGCGCAAAACCTGCCGGGACTGCGCCAGGGCGAGCGGGTGACGCGCACCAACCGCGCGGTGCGCCCCCGGGTGCGGAGGGCCCGCGCGGCCGGCGCTCCCGGGCGACGGCGTGTTACGACGACCCCGGGCCCCGGCGTGGCGGCTCTGCGTGGCGAAAGGGTGGACGCATGTCGGTGGACGCGTGGGTGACGTCGCAGGGCCAGGCCATCGACGACGCGCTGCGCTCGCTCGTCGAGGTGAACTCGTTCTCGGGGAACCGGGCGGGGGGCAACGAGGTCGTCGCGCGCCTCGTCGGCCTGTTCGAGCTGCCGGGGCTGTCGGCGCAGCGGGTGCCCTCGGGGCGCTTCGCCGACCACCTCGTGCTGCGCTCGAAGGGGCAGCGCGGCGAGGCGCCGGTGGCGCTGCTGGGGCACTCCGACACCGTGTTTCCGCCGGGCACCTTCGAGGGCTACCGCGCCGACGGTGGGCTGCGGCGCGGCCCGGGCGTCTTCGACATGAAGGGCGGCCTCGTCAGCGTCGCCTTCGCGCTGAAGGCGCTCGCGGGCACCGTGGGCCTCGACGCGCTGCCACCGCTGCGGGTCGTCATCGTCAGCGACGAAGAGGTGGGCTCCCCCGAGGGCGGGGCGCTCATTCGGGCCTTCATCGGGGGCGCGCAGGCCTGCCTCGTCTTCGAGCCGGGGCGCGGCAACGACGCCATCGTCACCGAGCGGCAGGGCACCGGCTCGGTGGTGTGCCGGGCGCACGGCACGGCGGCGCACTCGGGCAACGCGTACTGGGAGGGCGTGAGCGCGATTCGGGCGCTGGCGAAGTTCGTCGACGGGGCCGAGGCGTTGAGCGACCGGGCCAGCGGCACCATCGTCAACGTGGGCACCATCGCCGGCGGCACCTCGAAGAACACGGTGCCGGCCGAGGCGACGGCCGGGGTGGACCTGCGCTTCCAGACGGCGCCCGACGGGGAGCGGCTGGTGGCCACGCTCGAGGCGGTGGCGGCGAAGGCGGCGGCCGCGGTGCCGGGGGCGCGGGTCGAGGTCGAGCGCGGCCCGATGCGGGCGCCGATGAACAAGGTGCCGGGGGCAGACGAGCTGCGGCGCCGGTACGGGCGCTGCGCGCGGGCGGCGGGGCTGTCGGACGAGGAGGCGCCCCGGCAGGGCGGCGGGAGCGACGGCAACACGGCCGCGGCCATGGGCATCCCCACCATCGACGGGCTCGGCCCGCGCGGCCGGGGCTTTCACACCCACGACGAGCAGGTCGAGTTCGAGACGGTGCTGCAGCGCACGCGGGCGCTCGCGAACTTCCTGGCCGGCTTCGCGCGCTGACGGGGGCCATCACCGGGCAGGCGCCGCTGCCCGCGCGGCCTCGAACCGTGGTGAGCTTGCCGCCATGGCCGACCCGCTCCACGGCGTCACCCTCGAGGTGATGCTCACCCGCCTCGAGCGCCACTACGGCTGGGCGCTCATGGGCGAGCAGGTGCCGATTCGGTGCTTCACCCACGAGCCCAGCGTGAAGTCGAGCCTGACCTTCCTGCGGCGCACGCCGTGGGCGCGCAAGAAGGTCGAGAGCCTGTACCTGTCGATGCTCGCCGAGCTCGAGGCGCGCGCCGCCGCCCCGAAGTCCGGGGGCGGGTGAGCGCCGCGAGCCACCGCGCGCGCGCTGCGCCGGGCTCCATCCCGAGTCGTCTGGTTTTTCGCCACGCGGCGTCGCACGGCGGGCCGCGGGCGCCGTAGAAGGGCGCTCCCGCGGCCGCACGTTCCCGGCCGCCGACGACCGAGGTGACACCATGGCGAAGACGCTCCCGCTGACGGGCAGGCCGCCCGGCGAGGTGCTGGCGGACCTGAAGGCGCTCCACGTCGACGACGCGAAGTGGCGCGACGGGCGCACCTTCTCGCTCGTCTACAACGCGGGCGACGAGGTCTCGCAGCTGCTCAAAGACGCGTACGGCGAGTTCATCGCCGAGAACGGGCTGTCGCCGGTCGCCTTCCCGTCGCTGCGGCGCATGGAGTGCGAGGTGGTGTCGATGGCCGCGGCGCTGATGCACGGCGACGACGGCGTCGCGGGCACGATGACGAGCGGCGGCACCGAGTCCATCATGATGGCGGTGAAGGCGGCGCGGGACTTCGGGCGCGCGGTGCGGGGCATCGAGCGGCCGGAGCTGCTGGTGCCGGCCTCGATTCACCCGGCCTTCGACAAGGCGGCGCACTACTTCGGGGTGCGCATCGTGCACGCCAGGCTGGGGCCCGACTTCCGCGTCGACGTGGCCGACGTCGAGCGGCTCCTCACCGCCAACACCATCATGGTGGTGGGGAGCGCGCCGCCGTACCCGCACGGCGTCATCGACCCCATCGCCGAGCTGGCGGCGCTGGCGACGAAGCACGGGGTGTGGATGCACGTCGACGCGTGCCTGGGGGGCTTCTTCCTGCCGTTCGCCGAGAGGCTGGGGCGGGCGGTGCCGCCGTGGGACTTCCGGGTGCCGGGCGTGGTGAGCATCTCGGCCGACCTGCACAAGTACGGCTACGCGGCGAAGGGGGCGTCGGTGGTGCTGTACCGGAGCGCGGCGTTCCGCCGGCACCAGTTCTTCACCTGGGCGGGGTGGAACGGCGGGCTGTACGCGTCGCCGTCGTTCTGCGGCACGCGGCCCGGGGGCGCCATCGCGGCGGCGTGGGCGGTGATGCACCACCTGGGCGAGGCCGGCTACCTCGAGCGGGCGAGGAGCGTGCTCGAGTCGACGGACGCGATGAAGCGAGGCATCGCGGACATCCCCGGGCTGAAGGTGCTGGGCGCGCCGCACGTGGGGGTGTTCGCGTTCGGCTCCGACACGCTGAACGTCTACGAGCTGGGGGACGCGATGGACGCCCGGGGGTGGAAGCTCGACCGGCAGATGGACCCCCCGGCGCTGCACTGCATGGTGACGCCGGCGCACGCGAAGGTGCGGGACGTCTTCCTGCGGGACCTGGCGGAGTGTGCCGGGGCGCTGACGGCCGGGCACCCGGCGCCCGAGGGGAGCGCGGCGATGTACGGCATGGTGGGCTCCATCGGAGACCGTTCGCAGGTGAACGACTTCCTCCTCGACTTCCTCGACGGGCTGTTCGAGCGCGTGTGACGCCCGCGGGGTGGGTGGCGCTGGTGCTGGTGAGCTTCCTGGTGGAGGCGGTGGCTGGCTTCGGCAGCATGGTGGTGGCGCTGACGGTGGGGGCGCTCTTCGCGCCGGTGGACGCGCTGCTGGGCGTGCTGGTGCCGGTGAACCTGGTGCTGTCGCTGTACCTGGTGGGGCGGGGGTGGCGGCACGTCGACTGGCGGTTCCTGTGGCGGCGGGTGGTGCCGCTGATGACGGTGGGCCTGGCCGTGGGTACGGCGCTGACGGCGGTGGTGGACGCGCGGGGGCTGGAGCCGGCCTTTGGCGGCTTCGTGGTGGCGGTGGCGCTGTGGCAGTTGAAGCAGGCGCTGTCGACGCAGGCGACGCCCGCGCCGCTGCCCGAGGTGGGCCGGGTGGCGGGGCTCCTCGGGGCTGGCGTCATCCACGGGGTGTTCGCCACCGGCGGCCCGCTGGCCGTCTTCGTCTCGGCGCGCGAGCTGCGCGACAAGCACGCGTTCCGCGCGACGCTGTCGGCGCTCTGGGTGGTGATGAACGCGCTGGTGGTGCCGCGGCTCGTGCAGCGCGGGGCGACGACGGGCGAGACGCTGGTGAGGAGCGCGTCGCTGCTGGTGCCGCTGGCGGTGGGCACCCTCGTCGGAGAGCGCCTGCACGCCGTGCTCGACGAGCGGCGGTTTCGCGTCGCGGTGGCGGGCCTGCTGGTGGTGGCCGGCGTGGTGCTGGTGGTGGGGGCGAGGTCGCGGTGAGGCCTTCGCCGGGCGGTGCCCTGCCGCGCGGAAAGGGGCGCGGGCGCTACTTCGGCGGCTCCTTCGCGTCGGCCTCGAACAGCTTCTCGAGCTCGGCGCGGGCCTGCTTCGCGCGCTCCTGCAGCTTCGACACGTCGTCGCGGTGCTGGAAGCTGTCCATCAGGAGCGCCTCGTCGTGCGAGCGGAAGGCGGCCAGCGTCTTCGCCACCTCACTGCCCGGCATGCCCAGCAGCCCCAGCACGTCGCCGGACATCTCGAGGCTCGACACGAACGTCTCGCGCATCAGGTGCGTCACGCCCAGGGCGAGCAGCTCGTACGCGTGCTGCCGGTTGCGCGCCCGCGCCACCAGCGTCAGGTGCGGGAAGTGCTTCTGCACCGTCTTCGCCACCTCGACCGACTTCTCGACGTCGTCGATGGCCAACACGAAGAGCCGCGCCTTCGCCGCGCCGGCCGCCTCGAGCAGCTCGAGCCGCGAGGCGTCGCCGTAGAACACCTTGTTCCCGAAGCGCCGCACGAAGTCGACGTGCTCGCTCGAGGCGTCGAGCGCCACGAAGGGAATGCGCCGCGCCATCAGCACCCGCCCCACCACCTGCCCGACGCGCCCGAAGCCCGCGATGACGACCGGCGGCTCTCCGTCGTGGGCGAGGTCGTCGAAGGCCTTGTGCGCCTTCTTCGGCGCCAGCCGCGGCGCCGCGAAGCGCTCGAAGGTTGCGAAGGCCACCGGCGTCACCGCCAGCGACAGGCTCACCACCAGCACCAGCAGCTGTGACAGCTCCGGCGTCAACGCCGCCGTCGAGGTGGCCAGGCCGAACACCACGAAGGCGAACTCACCGCCCTGCGACGTCGAGATGGCCAGCCGCAGCGCCCCCAGCGTCGAGCGCAGCCGCCACCAGCCGATGGCGAACAGCACCGCCGCCTTCAAGGCGAGCAGCCCCGCCACCAGCGCCGCCACCAGCGCCGGCTGCTTCGTCAGCAGCGCGAGGTTCGCCGACATGCCCACGGCCATGAAGAACAGCCCCAGCAGCAGCCCCTTGAACGGCTCGATGTCGGCCTCGAGCTCGTGGCGGTACTCCGAGTCGGCCAGCAGCACGCCCGCCGAGAAGGCCCCCAGCGTCGCCGACAGCCCGATGGACTCCATGAGCACCGCCGTGCCCGCCACCACCAGCAGCGCGAAGGCGGTGAACACCTCCTGGCTGTGCAGCGCCGCCACCGCCTTCAGCACGGGCCGCAGCACCACCCGGCTCGCCACCACCATGCCGCCGAAGGTCGCCACCACCTTCAGCAGCCCCAGGCCCACGCCGCCCTCGGGCGCCGGCGCGCCGTGCGTGCCCAGCAGCGGCAGCACCGCGAGGAAGGGGATGGCCGCCAGGTCCTGGAAGAGGAGCACCCCGAAGGCCATGCGCCCCGGCTGCGTCGTCAGTTGGTGCTTCTCGGCCAGCACCTGCACCGCCAGGGCCGTCGACGACAGCGACAGCGCGAAGCCCATCACCAGCGCCGTCACCAGCGGCTGCCCGAGGGCCAGCGCCACCGCCGACAGCAGCGCCGTGGTGACGCCCACCTGCGCGCCGCCGAGGCCGAAGACGTGCCCGCGCATCTGCCACAGCCGCGAGGGCTGCAGCTCGAGCCCGATGATGAACAGGAGCAGCACCACGCCGAGCTCGGCGAAGCGCATCACCGACTCGACCTCGGAGACGAAGCGCAGCCCCGACGGCCCGATGGCCACGCCCGCCACCAGGTAGCCCAGCACGCTCCCCAGCCCCGTCCGCTTGAAGAGCGAGACGGCGATGACGGCGGCGATGAGGAAGACGACGGCCTCGTGCAGGAACCCCATGCGCGGCGTGTAGCCGAGCGCTCGGTCGCTGCCTCGTCTTCTCGACGTCGGCGCCGCTCCTCGTTCGACCTGGGGCGGCCCGAAAGTCGCGGGGGCCCGGCACCGTGGCATACACTGACGCTCCAAGTGAGCGGCGCCCCGTCCGAAGCCACCTACACCATCGTCAACGCGCTGGGCCTGCACGCGCGCGCCGCCGCCCAGTTCGTCAAGGTGGCCAACAAGTATGCCTGCGACGTCGACCTCGAGTGCGAGGGCCAGAGCGTCAACGGCAAGTCCATCATGGGCGTGCTCATGCTGGCGGCGGCCCAGGGCATGGTGGTGAAGGTGACGTGCCGGGGTGACGGCCAGGACGCGTGCCAGGGCGAGCTGGGCGTGCTCATCAACGGCAAGTTCGGCGAGCCCCGCTGAAGGGAGCACCATGACGTCTCGAACCGGTTGTGCCGTCGCCCGAGGGCCCGTGCTGGCGGTGGCGGCCCTCGTCGCCCTGGCCTGCCCATCGCCGATGGCCACGCTCACGGTCTCGGCCGGGACCCTGCGCGTCGGCGGAGAGGCCACGGTGACGGTCTCGGCCTTCACCGGAGCGCAGCCAGGGAGCGGCGCCGTCGAGGTGTCCACCTCGCTGGGAGAGCTCGGCGCGACGAGCGTGCCCCTCGACGACGGGGCCGGGCGCACGACGCTGCGCTGCCCGCGAGCGACGCCCGGCTGCGTCGCCGGCGCCTCCATCACCCTCACCGCGCGATGGAACAGCCCGCAGGGGTCGCTCACCGAGACGGCGACGGTGCGCGTCTTCGAGGTGAGCGCCGGTGACGGGGGCGGCGGCATGGACGGCGGCGGGCTCGACGGTGGGGCGCGTGACGGCGGCCCGCTCGACGGGGGCGCGCTCGACGGCGGCCCGGTCGAGGGGATTCTGCTGTTCGACGGAGGGACCCCGCTGCCCCAGGACCGCGCCCTGGTCATCGGGCGCATCGGGCCTCCGCGCACGCTGGGCTTCTCGGAGCTGACGACGGGCGCGCCCGTGCGCCTGGGGTTCAACGAGCTGCCGGCGCAGGCGCTCCTGTACGGGGGGCGGCTCGTCTACGTGCGCCGGGGCGTCCTCGCCGCGTGGACCGAGGACTTCGCCGACGCTGGAGGAGAGGCCGCCGACGGTGGAGCGCCGGACGGTGGCGAGGCCGACGGGGGCGAGCTGGACGCGGGCGCGCTCGACGGCGGTGGGCCAGACGGCGGGTCCCTGGACAGCGGCATGTCGTTCGGGCCCTTCCCGTTGTTCAACCCCGAGGGGAACGACCCGGTCATCGCGACGTGTTCGGGGGTCTTCAGCGCTCCGGACGCTGGGGTGCTGCGAATGGTGTTGCCGACGCCGGGGGGGGGGGTGTGGCTCGGCTGCAGCGAGACGCCGACGGGCCCGGTTCGGTTGCTCGCGAAGGGCAGCCGCCGGTTGCCCATCGACCCAGCGGACCCCCTCGTGCCGCTAGCGGGCGAAGAGCAGTCCATTCTCGGGGTGGTGGACTTCGCCGACGCCGGGAACGAAGTGGTGATGTTCTCGCAGAGCGCGAGTTCGCGCCTGCGGTTCGACGTGCAGGGCCGCGCCCACGTTCGCTCGGCGACGCGCGCCGTCCCTGGGGGCTACGAGTTTCTCGTGTTCGACGCGGCGAACGACCGGTGTTGGTTGGGCAGCCTGGACGTGATGGGTCGCTACAGCGAGGTCCTGTTGCCTGCGAAGATGTTCGGAGGGCGCTGCCAGGGCGCTCGGTTCGACGGGCCCCGCGACGCTCTGCTCGCCATCGGCCTCGAGGTGTTCGACGCTGGCCTCGAATCGGTGGTGCTCGAGCTGGCCCTCGTGCGCTCCGTCGACGGAGGCGCGCGGGACGGTGGGACGAGCGACGGCGGGGCCGGTGATGGCGGCTCGGTTGACGCGGGCCGCGCCGACGCCGGCCCCACCGAGCTGCTGCCCGTCGTCCGGTTCCGCGCCGGGCCACCCTCGAACTTCGGCAGCAGCCCGCCGGCGCTCTCCATCGACCTCGGGTCGCTCGTCGGCGACGGGGGCCCCACGTTCATCACGCCGTGAGCGCCGAAGGTGGCGCGGGGTTTGCTTCGGGAGGCCGCATGAGCGCTCGGAACGTCGGAGTCGTCGCCGTGGTGCTGGCCTCCATCGGGCTCGTCGTGTCCATCGTCGGGAGCCAGCGCGGGCTCGTGGCGGAGCAGCCGACGCGAGCACAGCCGAACGAGACCATCGACAAGCTGGTGGTGGATTACGCCTTTCAGACGATGGAGCGGCTGGCCGCCCAGGCCGTCTCAGCGTGCGGCTACGACCTGAACAGCCAAGAGGCCGACGTCACGGCGCGCGTGCGCGTCGGCAAGGGCTCGGTCATCACGCTCAACGACGTGAAGTTCGCCCAGGCCGGGTGGTCGAGCGAGCGGCTGCGCTGCGTCACCGCCCAGTTCGAAGGCCACCAGCGCGACCCGAAGGCCGACGGTGTACGAATGAGTCTCCCTGAGGGCGGTGAGTATGAGGTCGACGCCCACCTTGCCTTCCAGGCACCTACGCTTCAGTACGCCGACTAGGCTGATCGCACTGTGAAAGGTTTGCAGAGCGCTGGGCTGAAAAGTTTTTCGACCCTGACCGAACTCCCTGACATCCTGTCGGCTCCAGCTGGCGCGCCCCTTGCGTCAGGGAGCGCCCCGAGGCCCCCATGAACCAACGCCGAACCCTGCTGGTCGCCGTCCTGAGCATCGCTGCCGTGGCCAGTGCGCAAGAGGCACGCCCCCGGGTGATGGTGATTCTCGACTCCTCGCGTTCGATGCTCGAGCCGACCAACACCGATTGGCCGCTGACGCAGATGAACAACTCGGGTGGCGACTGGGATCCGACCTCGCCGGGTACGCCCTGCAACAACAAGTTCTGCACGGCCAAGCGCGTCGCCGACTCGGTGATTCCGGACTTCACCGGCGAGGCCCGCATCGGCCTCACCACGTACTACCAGTTCATCCTGCGAGCCGACCGGCCGAGCACGGTCGAGACGACGTGCTTCTACGACATCTTCTCGCCCCCGAACCGGGTGCGGCGGTTCTCGAGCGCGGTCGACCTCACGGGCAGCGGGCAGACCGTCTGCTCGCCGGCGACGTGTGACGGCAGCGGCAACTGCGCGCTGTCGGCGTGTGCCTCGGGCGTCGGCAACCCGCGCCACGTCAACTTCCCCGATAGCGTGGGCCAGGGCACCGGGGCGAGCCTCGACAGCACGTGCGCCTTCCCTTCGGCGTACGCGCGCCCGCTGCTGCCGAACGGCCCCGGGAGCGTGCCGGACTGCTCCGGTGACCGCTGCTACACGCTGACGAAGATTGGCGCGACGCCGGGCGACGCTGGCACGACGTGCACCGTGTACACCGCGCCGTCGATGGCAGCGCCGCGGAGCATCACCGTCGCGACGGCGGCCACGCTCGGCTGCGTCCCCGCCAACTACACCGAGGTGCTGCCGGGGTCGATGCCACTGACCAACGTTCAGCTGAACGTGCCGCTGGGCAACACGACCTGCATCACGGGGAGCCAGATGCCGCAGGCGCCGGTTGCGAACCCGATGGGGCCCCCGTCCATCGCAGGGTTGACGGCGAACCCGACCCTCGGCACCACGGCAGGTTCGTACAACGGCAACGCGTCGGGCCTGAGGTGCACGAGCGAGGCGCCGTGCGACCTGTACCTGGCCTCGTCGGCCCCGACGGCGGTCATGAGCACCCGCCGGCACTGGTTCGCCATGTTCAATGACACGTGGGTCCTGCTCCCTGACGCCGGGAGCCCGAACGCGGACCCCCCGCCGCCATCACTCGACACCTACACCGTGTCGCAGAGCATCGGCGGCATGGCCTACGTGTCTGACTTCTTCAGGTCCAACGTCGGTTCCGGGTCACGCCCCTTCCGGAACGGCTTGTCCACGGTGTGCGCCCCGACGGGCCGGTACTCGACCGGTAACCTCGAACAGTTCGGTGTCGCCAACGCCATCGGCCAGCTCGCCGCCTCCAGCACCCTGGACGCGGGCGTGGGCTCGGCGAACGAGTCGCCGGGGCGCTCGGGCTCGCCGGTGAACACCCTCAATTGCACCGGGCCCTTCCCCTGCGACGTCACGCTCCGGAACCAGGTGGATGTCGATACGCCCGTCGCCGGGCCCACCATCTATGACACGTCGAAGCTGCCGACGTCTCCGCCGCACTGGTTCGTCAGCGACGCTGGGAGCCTGGTCAACTACACGGGCCGACTGGCGAGCCCCTCGCTCACGAGCTGCCCCGGGTCGTTCACCTGGAGCTCGAGCGCAACGGTGAACCCGGCAGCTGGGTTTCTGTGGAAGACGGGAGAGACGCCACCGGGCAACTGCTCGGCCTGGGGGCCCTGCCAGTTCGACTTCGTGGGCTCGCTCCCGGTGTCGGCCCCGACGGGTACCTGCAATGACGTGGTGCGATTCTCTGCGTATTCGTCGCTCCCGACCTGCTCGTTCAACGGGAAGACGTACAACGCCATCGACGCGGGGTCGCCGCCCAGCACCGTGAGCGACGGTCCAGACATGGCCAACCCGTGGCGGGTGGTGGCCCGCATCCCCGAGGCGGCGTCGTGCGCGACTGGGACGTTCAGCCGCAACAGCATTGCCAACGGGCAGGTCGTGACTGGGGCGGCCGGCGAGACCACCATCAACTGTGCCACTGGCGTGTTCGGGCCCGGGTGCACGAACGTTCCGGGTGGGCAGGTGAGCGCCACCGACCCCATCACCCTCACGTATGTCAGCGCACCGCTCGTCGGCGGGGCGGCGAGCGGGACGTCGGTCAACCACCTCGCGCCGCCCACGTCGTTCACCGGCTCGCCGTCGAGCGTCGTCGACCACCCGTCGTTTGGCCCGAGGAACCTCGGCAATCCCGCGCCGAACACCCAGCCCGAGTTCGTGCCGCTGACCGTGGCCGACGGCGTCTTCACCGTCGCGGGCGCTTCCATCACCGGGGCGACCTGCAACGTGGGCGAGACCGTCATGTCGAACAGCTCAATCCTTTGCTCCGGGGTGACGCCCGTGGGCAGCCCGGCCCGGTGCAGCTTGAGGACGGTGGGTTGGAGCATGACCGGGACCGGGTGTGGCTCGGAGGGCGGGCCCTGCCGCCGGTGCATGTATCAGCCGCTCCTCGCCACCTGGACCTCAGGCTGGAAGGACTGCACGTACACCGCCAAGCGCTACAACTACACCGTCGATGGCAGCGCGACCGAGTGCACCTACAGTCGGCGTGAGTGGGCAACCCGGTACAACGTGAGAACGTACAACTGTGAGTGGGAAATCGGCGCGCGGCGCTACGACTTCAACAGGCCGCAGCGTCAGTACTGCGAGTACTTCGCCGTGCCATCCGTGGTGCGAGCGACGCTCCCGACGTACAACTACGAATACCTGACGAAGGGCACTGAGCTCATCGGCCGCGGTAGCAAGCCGGCCGGCGCGGGGAACCTGTGCTCGTCTCCGTGGACGAGCGCGAACGCCTTCGGCATGGCGTGCCCAGAGACCATCGCGGGGTGCGCGGGTGTCTCCCCGGGCACGACGGTCGCGAACCTGACGACGTTGTTGAGTCAGAGCACCTGCCGGTTGACCTATGGCGGCTCGAAGTTCTCGCTCTCGTACACCAAGCCGTCCGAGGCCGGGTTCCACCACGGCCGAACCCAGGCGTACATGACGGATGCTGACTTCGCAGCCATCGACCAGTCGCATCGGGCCTGTGAGCTGGCCAGCAATGGAATTGGAACCCCGGTGACGCTGCAGAACGCGTCGGCGACGTGGTCCCAGGGTGGCTGGCCCGTTTCGAACTCCAGGGACGGAGACAGGACCGGGTCCAACGGCTGGGCCATGCACGACCAATACGGCAATACGGTGTCACCCTCGGGTCCCAGCGGTACGGTCATTCAGGAGGCCACGTTCGAGACTGGCGCGAATACGCCGGCGTACGCGACGGGCACGAGGTTTGTGCTGTTGGTGCATCAGATCTCGCCTCACAACCAGCATAACCTCGGGCGTTTTCGGCTCTCGGTCACGACTTCGGACCGGGCTACCTTCGCGAACTGCGCTGCGGGCACGGTTGGCACATGCGCTCCCTCCAGCGTCAGAGGAGGCGGTTCGTCGTGGACGACGGTCGTGCCCTCGGCCGTCTCGAGCGGTGGCGCGACGATGACACCACAACCGGACGGCTCGATCCTCGTGACGGGGGTCAACCCAGCCACCGACGTGTACACGCTGACCTTCGAGACGCCCCTGACGGGCATCACCGGCTGGCGAATCGAGCTCATGAAGGACACGTCGCTGGCCAACGGCGGTCCGGGGAGAGCCGGAAACGGGAACTTCGTCGTGAACGAGTTCGAGCTGTTCCAGTCCGACCGTGGTTCACCGCCGCCGGTGAGCCCCGACACCTACCGCGCCCGGAACGACACCATCCAGACGCGCGGCTTCTGCTCGGCGAGCGGTGACATGTCGGTCTCGGTCCGCCGGCTCATCTCGGACTACTTCGACCCGAACCCGGCCACCAACGCGAACAACCTGAGCATCTACACGGCCCCAGCCCAGTTCCCCGCGCCGTGGGTCGTGAGCTGGAACAACAGCGAGCGGAAGACCCAGGGTTTCAGCGCCGCCTCAGATGCGGGCGTCGAGGCCGTGACGGGCGCGCTCCCAAGCCGGACGACATTCGTCCCCATTCCCGACGACTCGGTGTACAGCATTGAGACGCAGCGACTGGCATTGCGTAGCGCGCTGAGGAAGTGCGTGCTCCCCAGTGAGGTCGACCTCGGTCCCGACGGCGGGTTGGCCGGTGGCGTGTGCGTCGCCGACGAGCGCGTGCGGAACAGCTCGGGTGCGCAGGTCGTCGGTGAGACGCCGCTCTACGGCTCTCTGTACAGCACGTACCAGTACCTCTTGAAGAAGTGGGAGACCGACGGTGTCGACGAGAAGCAGTGCCGTCCGTACAACATCGTGCTCCTTACCGACGGTATCGAGCAGACGCCGGCTGGCTTCACGGTCGGTGGTGCGTCGGTCGCGACGAGCGTGCAAGGGCTGGTCGGTAGTTTCCGCAACTTGAGCCCTGGCCCCAAGACCCGCCCCGACGTGAAGACGTACATCATCGCGCTCGGCACCGGTGCCGCCGGGAACTCCCAGCTCACCGACGTCGCCCAGGCCGGTGGCACCGAGCGCGCCTTCGACGCGACTGACTACAACCAACTCCTGACGGCGCTCCAGGGCATCTTCACCTCGATGACGGCGGGCCGGCTCTCACGGTCGCGGCCGGCGATTGGCACCGACGGCACCCGCATCTACACGACCGAGTTCCTCAAGCCCTCGGGCAGCGGTGACGGCGGCAGCAGCGCGCTCGATTGGTCAGGGTACCTGTCGTCGTTCATCATCAGCCCGCTGGGCGACGCGCCGACGTTGGCCTGGGAGCACTCGGCCAAGCTGAACAACGCCGCTCACCCGGCCCGCACCGTCGTCGCGGCCCTCTGCAACAACCCCGGCGCAGTTCGGTGCAGCAACGCCGACCGGGTCGTGGTGCCGTTCGCGACGTCGAGCCCCCTGCTCATGAACCAGCTCGACGACAGCCCCGACTTCGCCGCCGGCGCGGACGCGGGCCAGGTCGTCACCTTCCTCCTGAACCCCGGCGCGCCCAGCGGCAGCGGTGCGCCGTTCCTGGGGTCGACCGCGCTGCGCACCAGCCGCCTCGGGCCCATCTCGCACTCCGCGCCTGTCGTCGTGGGACGGTCGCCGTATGACCGCGAATACGGTGGCAGCACCGAGGCGCAGCGCAGTCAGTATGCCGCGTTCCAGGCCACGACGAACGGTGACGGTGGCCGCCCGACGGTCGTGCTCGTCGAGGGGAACGACGGCATGCTCCACGCCGTGCGCGAGCGCACTGGTGACCCGGCCTGCTCGACGTCTGAGACCGGCGTCGGGTGCCCCAACGGCCACGAGGCGTGGTCGCTCGTGCCCGGCTCGATGAAGTCGAAGATGCTGGGCGTCGGGCAGCCGAACCTGGTGACGCAGCTCTTCCGCCTGATGCAGGGCGGGTGGTCGGCCAACTACCTCAACAACACGGTGTCGGTGGCCGACGTCTGCGCCACGGGCTCAGGCTCGGCCAACGACTGCGTCGCGAGTGACTGGAGGACCATCGCCATCGTCACCATGCGCGAGGGTGGGCGAGGCATGTCTGCCTACGACATCACGTCGGGGGCGGCGCCCAACACGGCCCGCTTCCTCTGGGACTACGCCGAGGACGACCTCGGCCTTACGTACAGCATTCCGGCCATCGGCCGCGTGAGCGACGGCGCTGAGGAGCGGTTCGTCGCCGTCTTTGGCGGTGGCGTCGACGACCCGGCGACGGCTGACGTCGAGGGCCGGCGCATCTACGTCCTCAACGCCGTCAACGGGCAGCTCATTCGCGAGTACGACAAGTTCCTCCGGGGCTCGACCTCGGTGTCGTTGAGCGAGGGCGTTGTGGCCAGGCCGTCGCTGCACCGCCGGCCGGGGGCCAACTTCTCGTTCGCGTCGAGCGGCTTCGTCGCGGCAGGGCCGTCGGTGCTGGCGATGCGCTTCGCGAAGGCGAACGGCACCCTCACCACCGACAGCAACCAATGGCTGCCCCAGGAGCTGTTCGACCCGACCTCGGGCCGGAGCGCAAGGCCTGCGACCGACACCACCGTCACCACGACCCCGGTGAGGCGGGTCGAGCTCGTCGACGCGGGCAGCCCCGACGCCGGGGTCGCGCCCAGCTACCAGCTCGTCGTGGACTCATCGCTGCCGCTGCCGTCAGCGCCGCCGATTCTCGCCCGCCCACGGCTCGCGCCGGTGCTGGTGCCCTCGGGCGATACCATCGACCTCTTCGTCGGCACGGGCGACGTTCGGACTCCCATCGACCCGGCCTCCGAGTTCCGGAACGGCAACTACTTCTACGCCATTCACGACTTCAACCTGCAGGACACCTCGGCGACCGAGAACGACGGCAGGGCAATGTGGGTCGTGAAGTTCCCGAAGCTGGGCACTGCGCCGGCACCAGAGCGGTTCGAGCAGGTGGTGAGCGAGCCTGGCATCATCTCGGGCTGCGTCATCGTCGCGACGTACACCACGCCGACGGTGGCGACGACCTGCTCGGGCGGTGGCGACGCGCGGTTGTACGGTTTCCGCCCACGCGACGGTGAGCTGCAGCCGTGTCTCGTCTACGGGGCCGGGCCGCTCGCCGGTCAGACGACGCCGGTCCTCGACATGCCGGGCTCGGGGATTCCGTCCGACCTCGTCTGCGTGGGCAACAGCTGCTACCTCAAGACGGAGCGAGAGACGACCTCCGGCGGCGGCAACCTGCGGCAGATTGGCGTTCGCGTGCCGCCCAAGCCCGGGTCGGTGCGCAGCTACCGGAGGATCAAGTGAAGCTGCGGCGTGGGCCGAGGCGGGGTGTCACCCTCGTCGAGCTGATGGTGGTGGTCGCCATCGCTGGCATCCTGGCGGCGATGAGCGCCTACAGCTTCCGGGCGGTCAACGAGCTCGGCCGCCTCAACGGTGCGGCCTCGACCCTCGCGACGGTGCTGACGAACACCCGCGTGCGCGCCATCACCGAGCGGTGCACCTACGTCGTTCAAGTCAGCGGGCCTGCCTATGCGCCGGTGGCGGGTACCGTCGGTCAGGGGGGCTCGCTGACGCCGAACGCCGTCACCGTGTTTCGAAAGCGGGACTGCAACTCGGCCCAGGGGTTCTTCGAGACCGCCGCGGCGCCGTTGTGGCCCGACCGTCGCGTCGAGGACTACAACCTGAGCGAATTCGGGGTGATGGTGCAGCTGCCAGCGGCCGTCATCCCTAGCGGCGAGCTGGGGGACCGCGCGGTCTCCATCGCGTACACGGCCAACGGTCAGCGCCTCATCTTTCGCGGTGACCAGAACGGGGCGTTCGTAGACAGCGGCTTCGGCCTGGCACTGCCGCTCGGGCTGACGATTCGGCCCGCAGGAATGCCCACGTCGCCGACGCTGCGCGCCGTCAACGTCCCTGGCGCAGGCGCCGCGGAGGCGCCATGAGGACCCGCCGGGCGAGGGGTACGACGCTGCTCGAGACGATGATGGCCGGCGCGGTGCTCATGCTGGGCCTGGTGGGCGTCGTGCAGCTCATCATCAGCAGCATGAACCAGTTCGGGAACTCGACGGCGCGCATGACCGGCCAGGTCGCGAACGCCGACGCCATGGCCGACGTGCTGTCGATGCCGTTCCAGGCCTACTCGACGTTTCCCCTGGGCTCGGTCATCGATGGGGGGGTCACGACGGACGCGAGCGGCAGGCAGTACGCCCGCACCATCACCATCGCCGCCGCGGGCGATGGCGGTGTCGCCGCGAGGTTGGTCACCGTTGAGACGCGCTGGCGCGAGAACCTCGGCCCGGCGACCGTCAACCGCGTCGCGCGCTCGTCCATCTTCATCTCGGAGCTTCCCGATGCGGGCCCCTGACCGCCGACGTGGTCTCACGCTCATCGAGTTGATGGTGTCGCTCGCCGTCACCGCCATCATCCTCGCGGCGGTGATGTCCATCGTCGTCACCATCACCCGGCAGCGGCGGGTGTCGAGCAACATCGTCGATACCCGGGTCAATGGCCGCGTGGCCCTGTCGATGATGCAGTTCGACGCCGTCAACGCCGGGTACCGCTTTGGGACGCCGGCCCTGGCCGCCTGGGTGACGCAGAACGTCACCACCGCGAACATCACGGCCCTCGGGTTGGACAACTGCGGCATGGCGGCGGGCTCGGGGTGGCAGGTCGTGCCCGGGACGGACGTCATCGAGTTCCGCGAGGGGGCCGCGGGCCGGGTGCCGGGCACGGTGCTCGCCGGCATGGTGGGCTGCAGCTCGCCCGGCGCCTGCGTCGTGCCGCTGAGCAGCACCGGTGGCAACCCGTTCAACTCCACAGCCGAAGGCAACGACAGTGTCGTCATCTTCAGCAACGGCACGACGGGCTGCGCGGGCCGGTTGACGACGAGCGTCGGCGACAGTGGTAACCGTCCGACGGTGGCCTTGCTGGCGCCCAGCCTTCGGCAGAACGCCACCACCTCGACCTACCCGGGCACTGGCGTCAACGCCTGCCCGTCGCAGTTCATGTCGGTGACGGCGCTGGCCTCGGTGACGCGCTATTTCGTCTGCAGGCCGACGGCGACCACCCCGACGCTGCGGCCGGCGCTCTTCCGGCAGCGCCTCGGGGGCACGCTGGCAGTGCTCACGCCGACGGAGCGCGTGCAGGACGGGGTCGAGGACGTGCAGGTCGCGCCCGTTCTGGCGAACTTCATGGCAGGCGCGTCACCCGTCGGTGGGAGCGGCTGCACGGGTACCGGCGCCGCGTCTCGCTGCGTGTGCAACCTCACGCCGACGACCGGCTGCACCGGCTACGATCCGATCCCCGACGTCCTCGACCCGAACGGGAGCGCGGAGCAACGGAGCCCGATGCTGCTGCGCGCGCTCCGGGTCGCCGTCACCACCATCACCACCCGGCCTCGGGGCACCGCTGCCGAGGGGCCGCCTGCCGTGCGCCCCGCCTCGTTCGACCACGCCGCCGGCGCGGTGGGCCACATCGCCGACCAGGCCATCGTCGGAGCCGAGAACAACACCCGCGCCGTCGTCGAGGCAACGTTCCTGCTGCAGAACACCACCCTGGTGACGCCATGACGCCCCTTCAGCCTCGTCGCCATCGCCAGACGCGAGGCGTGGCCATGATTGCCGCGCTGACGTGCCTGCTCCTCGTCTCGGTGCTGGCCGCCGGGCTCTTCCTTCAGACGCGCGAGGCCGGTGCGCTCAACCGCGTCGTCTCGGCGCAGGCCGTCGCCGCGGCCAACGCGGAGATGGGGCTCCAGGAGGCCGTCCGCCGGGTGCGGTCGGCGCAGTTCGACGTCGCCACGCTCGCCGGTACCTGCACGCCGGCCCAGGTCGACCTGCTCACCGTCAACCCGCCGAACGAGGCGCCGCCTGCTGGCGCCTGCAACTCGTTCATCAACGTCGGCCCCATCGTCGGTGTCGGGAACGACCCGATGCAGGGTGGTGGGCTGCTTTACCGCTTCATCGTCTACAAGCCGAACCCTGCGGGCGACCTCGAGCTGGCCGCCAAGAACGACCGCATCACCGTGCGCGTCATCGGCTACTTCGGGCAGGCGGTCGACGCGCTGGGCGTCATCACCACCATCCTCGAGACCGAGGTCGAGACGGGCATCACCCTGACACCGCCCTGCCCGGCCGGTGACTACGGCTGTCAATGAGCGCGGTCGTCCGCACCGGGCCGGTGGCCCCCGGGGCGTGGGTGGCCTGTGCGCTGCTAGTGGCCGGCGGCGCCTGCCGCGAGGCCCCGAGAGCGTCACCGCCCCCGGTTCCGGCTGCTCCGCAGGCCCCGCAGATTCCAACGGTCATCACCGAGAAGGACACGTACACGCACGACGGGGGCGTGTCGGGCCCGGGCTGGCGCCTCGGCTTGAGCCGGCGCTGGGACGTGGTGCGGCCCGAGGTGGCCCGCCTCGTCAAGCCCGCGGCGAGCGCCTGGACCGTCGACCCCGACGGGCCCGAGCACCTCACGGTGACGTGCCGCGCGAAGGCCGGCCCGCTGTCGGAGGAGCGGCCGGGGGCGCGCGTCGAGGCGCTCGAGGGGCCCTGGCTCGAGGGGCGCCTCGCGCGCTTCTCGGCGGCCGACGGGGCGCACACCCAGGCCCGCTTCCGGCTCCTCACCCAGACGTGCGACGTCGAGGTGGTGGCGCCCGCGCAGCGCGACGGCGCTCGGGCCGTCGAGGCGGTGTCACGCTTCGAGGGCGACAAGCCGCGCCTCGTCGCGGCGCTCCTCGACCTGGCCCGCTTCCTGCGCACGAGTGACGCGGCCCAGGCGCGCCTCGGGCTCTACGCCGACGCGGGGTACGGAGACCTGGGCGGGGCGCTCCTGATGGAGAACGCGCTGGCGAGGTTGCCCGTGGCGCGCCTCACCGAGCGCTTCCAGCTGCGGGTCGAGCTGCTGGCGTCGCTGCCGCCGCGCGAGTGCGGCGAGCTGGTGCGCGCCTGGCGCGATGCCTCGCCCGAGGTGCTCGACCGCCTCCCCGAGGCGAGCGCGGTGCGGTGGGTCGAGCTGACGCGCGAGGCGATGGGGCTGGCGCTGGCGGCGTCGGGCCCACCGGTGATGCCGACGGCTGCCGAGGTCGAGGCGGCCGTGCGCGCGCTGGTGGCGACGGACGTCGAGACGGAGGAGGCGGTGAAGGTGCTGCAGCAACCGCAGGCGGCCTCGAGCGAGCTCATCTGCGAGGCCGAGAAGGTGCGGCTGCGCGCGATGCTGTCGCGCCCCGAGGCCGAGCGCCTGGCGTTGATGCGCAGCCTCGTGGGCACGGCCACCCTACGGTGACGCCGGCGCCCACCAGGCCCTCACGTCGGCGAGGCGGGTGAAGCGGCGGGCCGGCGGCAGGCTGTCGAGCAGCGCCCGGCCGTAGCGCTTCGTCAAGACGCGCGCGTCGCCGAGGGCGACGATGCCGCGGTCGCTGCGCGTGCGGATGAGGCGGCCGAAGCCCTGTCGCAGCGTCAGCGCGGCGCGCGGCACCTGGTACTCGTCGAAGGGGTTGCCGCCGGCCTCGCGCACCGCCTCGATGCGCGCCGCCTGGAGCGGCTCTCCCGGTGGCGAGAAGGGCACCTTGTCCATCACTACGAGGGAGAGGGCGTCTCCCGGCACGTCGACGCCCTCCCAGAAGCTGTGCGAGGCGAAGAGGACGGACGGCTGCTGCTTGAAGCGCTCCAGCAGCGCGCCGCGGGGCGCCTCGCCCTGCTTCAGCACCGGCACGGCGACGTGGGGCGACACCAGCGTGTACACCTCGTCGAGGTGGCGCAGGCTGGTGCACAGCACGAAGGCCCGGCCGCCGGTGAGGCGAATGAGGCGCAGCACCTCGCGGGAGAACTCGAGCGTGAAGCCCTCGGCGTTCGGCTCGGGCAGGTGCCGCGGCACGTAGAGGGCGGCCTGGGTTTCGTAGTCGAAGGGCGAGTCCACCGAGACGGTAGCGGTGGCCTGCGGCGACAGGCCGAAGCGACGGGCGACGAAGTCGAAGCTCTTGTGCGCGCGCCCCGTTGGCGATGTCAGCGTGGCCGAGGTGAAGACGACGGTCTTCGTCTCTTCGTAGAGGAAGCGCGCGAGGCTCTCGCCGACGTCGATGGGGGCGGCCCTGAGGGCCAGGCCGCGGCCCTTCGCCTCGGCCCAGTACACCTGCCCGGCGTCGTCGGCCTGCAGGACGTGCTCGAGGGCGGCGGCGCTGTCGACGGCGCGGCGGTGCAGCGCCCCCACGTCGGGGTCGTCGTCGGCCACCAACGCGGCGAGCGCCGCCAGCGTCTCGAGCACCGCGGCGGCCGAGGGGCGCAGGGCGTCGAGGAGCGCCTCGGAGAGGGTGGTGTCGGCGCCGCCGCGCCGGCCGCCGCCCTCGTCGAAGAGGGGGCCCTGCGACAGGTGGAGCGACAGCTCGCGGAAGAGGGCGTCGCTGCGGCTGCGGAGGGTGACGGAGAGGGCGGCGAGGTGGCTCGCGCGGCCGTCGGTGACGGGCAGCACGCCCAGCAGGTCTTGTGCGAGGCCCGTCAGCCGGCCCGACGACACCGAGACGCCGAAGTACTCGGTGGCCACGTCTTCGAGGGCGTGGGCCTCGTCGAACACCACCGCGTCGTACGGCGGGAGGATGCCAAGGGGCTCCTCGCCGCCGCGTGCGCGCAAGGCCAGGTCGGAGAAGAAGAGGGCGTGGTTGACGACGATGACGTCGACGTCGGCGGCGGCGCGGCGCCCGCGCGTGACGAAGCACGACTCGTAGAGGGGGCACTTGCCGCCGAGGCAGGCGTCGCTGGTGGTGGTGACGAGGGGCCAGCCGCTCCACGTCTCGGGCACGGACGTCTCGACGCGGTCGCCCGTCTCGGTGGAGTGGGCCCAGCGGCGGAAGTCCTCCCAGCGCGCGGCGTCTTCGGGCGTGGCGAACGAGGGGCTCTGGTCGAACGCCTCGAAGCGCTGCGCGCAGAGGTAGTTCGAGCGCCCCTTGAGGAGCGCGGCGGTGAAGGGCAGCCCGACGACGTCGCGCAGCAGGGGAATGTCCTTGGTGAAGACCTGGTCCTGCAGGGTGCGGGTGGCGGTCGAGACGACGACGCGCTGGCCCGACAGCGCCGCGGGGACGAGGTAGGCGAGCGTCTTCCCGGTGCCGGTGCCGGCCTCGGCGAGCAGCGGCGTCTTCGTCTCGAGGGCCAGCGCCACCGCGCGCGCCATGT
Source organism: Myxococcaceae bacterium (assembly GCA_020247085.1). Classification (GTDB taxonomy): domain Bacteria; phylum Myxococcota; class Myxococcia; order Myxococcales; family Myxococcaceae; genus Xiheimicrobium; species Xiheimicrobium aquaticum. Next base: position 42,921 of record JADCJJ010000450.1, read on the forward strand.
CGAGCTGCGCGGGGCGGTGCTCGTAGCCCTCGAGCACCGCCGACAACGCCCCGGACGGCCCGAGGATGCCGTCGACCGTCGCCTGATGGAGCTCGCGCCTGCGCGACGACATGCGCGCGCTCCTACCAGCGTTTTCGTCGCAGGTGTCGGGAGCCGCCCCGCCGAGGGGGCGACGTCACCGGCGCGCACGTCCGCCCAGGTTCAGCGTCCGCCCGGCTTCAGCGTCCGCCTGGGTTCAGCGCCTGCCCGGCTTCAGCGGCGCTGCTACCGGTTCCCGCCCTGCGCGCCGCCCTTCTTGCGCGAAAAGACCGCCGGCTCCTTCGGGTTGGCCGTGAGGTAGGTGACGATGTCGCGCAGGTCGCTGTCCGGGAGGCGGGTGATGGTCCACGGCGGCATCTGCCGGTTCTGGTGGCCCTCGAGGCGGCGGACGCGGCGCACCAGCCAGTCCGGCTCGTACAGGCCCGGTGCCCACACCGGGCCCACGCGCCCGTCGAGGTGGCACGTCATGCAGTACTTCTCCGCGTGCTGCTTGCCCTTCGCAGCGTCGCCGCCGGTGGGGTCGCTCAGCAGCGTCTCCATCGAGCGGTAGTTGTTGGCGACGTAGTCGAGCGGCGGCGCTGGGTCCGGGCTGATGGCGAGGATGAAGGCCTCGAGGTCACTCTCCTGCTCCGGCGTCAGGCCGGCGCCCTTCATGAACTGCTTCTGGCAGATGCTCGAGGCTGGCCCGGCCGAGGCCGCGAAGCCATTCCAGAACGTCGGGCGCTGGCCGGCGTTGTACATGGTGTTGGCCGCCCGAACGTGGCCGTCCTTCAGCTGCAGCCCCTCGCGCTCGTCGGACTTCCCATGGCAGTGGAAGCACGTCATCTGGTTGCCAGGCCCGCCCGTCTCGGGCGCGTGGAAGAGGCGCTCTCCGCGGGCCTTCGGCTCCTCGAGGCCCTTGAAGAGGAACGTGTAGCTCAGCGCCGGCTTCGGCTTGCGCCTGGCCTTTGGCTTCGGCTTCGGGGCAAGGGGCAGCACGGTGGCGACCGTCGGAGGTGGAGCCGGCGTGGCTTCGGGCTCCGGCGGCTGGGGGGTGCCGGCCACCGGCGGCGGGGTGCGGGGGGGCGGCTTCGGGACGAAGGCGACCTCGAAGCGCACGTCGATGAGCTCGCCGAGCTTGAGGAACAGCCGCTGCGGGCGGGAGATGTTGAAGTCGGCGAAGGACACCTGGAACGCGCCCGACGCCACGAGGCGCGTCTCGGACTCGAGGCGCAGCGTGATGGGCACCGACACCGCGCGCCGCACGCCGTGCACCTCGAACGAGCCGACGGCCGTCGCCTTCGCCGTCGAGCCCGCGCCGAGCGCCGCGGGCGCCGCGTCCTTCACCGAGTCGACCGTCAAGATGGCCCAGGGGAAGCGCTTCGTCTCGAGGAACTCGGTGCGCATGTCTTCGTCGCGCTGGTCGATGCCGGTGCGCACCGAGTTCAAGTCGACGGCGAAGGCGCCCGTGAGGGTCGTCACGGCCTTCGGGTCGAGCGTGAAGCCGCCCACCATCAAGCGCGTCTCACCGGTGACGTCGTCGAGCGGGCCCTCGATGGTGAAGCGGACGACGCCGCGGGGCTTCGGCGACACCAGCCACGAACCGGGCTCGGCGAGGGCGAGGGACGCGGCGAGGCCGCAGACGGTCGCGACGAGGGGTCTCATTTACGGCTCCTCCACGATGGCACCGCGCATCGGCCCGAGAATGGCCAACAGCTCGCCCTTCTCGGCGGCTGGCACCTTGAACGTGTCGAGCGTCGCCACCAGGTGTCCGACGAGGGCGTCGAACTGCGCGTTGGTGATGCCCTGTCCGGCGTGCGCCTTCGCCATGTCACGCCCGGAGTAGGTGCCGGGGCCGCCGGTGCCCACCGTCACCAGCTCGATGAGGCGCTGTCGGACCCGGGGCACGTGGGCCACGGCGAAGCCCGAGTTGATGCTCGGGTCCTTCGCCACGCGCCCCAGGAAGTCGTCGATGACGGCCTCGACGGCCGCCTTGCCTCCCAGGCGCTCGAACAGCTTCTTCTTCGGCGCCGCCTCGGCGGCCGGGGCGCTCGGCGGAGCGTCGGGCTTCGTCGCCGGCTGCGTCGAGGCACACGCGAGCGCGAGGGCGGACAGAAGTGAGGAGGACCAACGTCGCATGGAGTGAAGTCTTTCGTCGAGGAGAGGGTCGAAAGGGTGGGTCTCACCGGAGCCGGCGCTTCGAGCCATCGGCGAAGCGTCGCTCCGTCGTGTCAGAATCGCCCCGTCACGGCGAGGCCGGTGGGCCCCATCGGGACGATGGCGACGGCAGCCTCGGGTGCCCCGAGGAACCACAGCACGCCGCCGCCGGCGACGAGGACGGCTCCAGCGATGAAGAGCACGTTCGCCGTGACCGCGGTCGCGATGCGCGCCTGGTCCTGTTCGAAGAGCACGGCCTGGTTGGCGCCCGGTACGTTCGCCGCCCGAATGGCCTCGGCCTGCGCGTTCGAGCTGACGCCCAGGAAGGTCCCGACCCCCAACGTCGCGAGCCCGACGCCCGCGGTGACGTAGCCCGCGATGCGAAGCCCCGAGACGCCCGGAGGCGCGGCCGCCGCGGTGGCCACCGGCGCAGGCGTGGTCGCCGCTGGTTCGACCTGCTTCTCGGGGGCCGGTGGCGGCGCGGCGGCGACGGGTGCTGGCACCGTCGCGCGCAGGGGCTTGAGCGCCGACCCGAGGAAGGCGACCTGATTCTTGCGGTCGTCCTGCAGCTCGGCCCACCAGTCCGCCGCGAGGGCGGTGAGGTCGAGCGAGGCGGCTCCGTTGACGAGCGCCGCGTCGGTCGGCTTCCACGAGCCGCCGTCCATCCGCACGTAGAACTTCACCGCCTTCACCACGCGCTGCGGGTCATTCTTCACGGCCAGCGACAGCTGCGTCACCTGGCCGCCCGAGATGCCCGGCTCGAGCGCGACGATGGAGATGGGGCCGTTCTCGGCAACCCACGCCTTCGCGGCGTCGATGGGCTTGTTCACCGCGCCGACGTACTTGCCGGACAGCTCGCGGCGGGGGTCGACCCCCAACACCGCGCGGAAGGCGAGCTCGGCCGGCTCCAGCTTGTTCGTCGACGCCAGCGCGAGGCCCTTGCTCTCGAGCAGTGTCAGGTAGCTGTCACGGTCGAGCCCGCCCTTCTTCTCGGCCGCCTCCAGCGCCTTCAGCGCGTCGGGGTACTTGCGCTGGGCCAGCAGCGACTGCGCTCTCTCGAGGTCAGGGTTCTTCTGAGCGAACGCGACTGCCGAGGCGAGCGTCGTCAACAGGATGACCCGGGACATCACAGACCTCCATCGAAGAAGGTGGGTGGGAAGGTGATGGGTGCGTCGTCGGGCAGGTTCTGGAACTGAGCGAAGGGCCGAGGTGCGGCAGACGCCGTCGTGTCGGAGTTGATGATGTCTCGCGCGAACTGGGTGAACTGGACGGCCGAACCACCGGCCGAACCACCCGCAGAGCCACCGGCCGAGCCACCTGCCGAACCACCGGCAGAGCCACCGGCCGAGCCACCGGCAGAGCCACCGGCCGAGCCACCGGCCGAGCCACCGGCCGAGCCACCCGCCGAACCACCACCGAAACCGCCAGCGCCACCGCCGGCCGAGCCACCACCGCCCGCGGAGCCACCGGCCGCGTAACCGTTCAGGAGGCCGGGCCTCGATCAGCCGCGCACATCCCGGCGATCAGTTCCCGCACTGACTCGGCTCGCGTGAGCTGCGCAGGCGTGATCTACGGGCGCGGTGTCCGACCC
>JADCJJ010000451.1 GCA_020247085.1 Myxococcaceae bacterium
ACTCAGGGACCTCAATCGTCACCAGCTTCTTTTTCTCGCTCATACTCGACGTCTCGAGCTGCCTTCCCCTCTTCAGCAAGGCCCCCTTGCTCAGCAGCCGATCCAGACCCCTCGGGAATCTCGATGTCGCGCTCGGTCGAGACCTCTTGCTGGATGAGGGCTTTCGGGAAGAGCGGCACGAGGTCGTCGGGGCAGATGGGCTTCATCGTACCCGGGTGGAGCGGCGGCGGGGGCGGGGGCGGCGTCCTCAGGTCGGCGAGCAGGTTGTAATAGCTGCGGGGGGCGTTCTCTTCGTCGAGGAGGAAGCGGGTCTTGGGGGATGACATGAATGGCTCCTGGCGTGTGCTGGTTTGGGGAAACCCACGCGTCGACGGAGCACTGCAGAACGACGAACCCGTCCACGCGAGGGAGGACGGGGCTTCGGTTCAGGGCCTGGGAGCAGTCACCAGTGCCGTCCGAAGTCCGTCCGGAAGGCGCCAGCGCCACCAACCCAGGTTGTGCGCGAGTGCGTGCACGGGCTGAGGAGTACCAGAGGTCGTTTCACGCGCGCAAGCGGGCCACAGGTTTCGCGGAGTTCAGAAGGCGGTCGTTCGTGGGAAAGCCTCGGGCCACCAACGACATCGACGTGCTCATCGAGCTCACCGAAGCCCAGGTGCCAGCGCTCATCGAAGCGCTCGGCCCCGACTTCGAGGTCGACGCTGAATCCCTGGTGGATGCCGTGCGCCCGCGACGCTCGTGGAACATCTCTACCTTCCGCTCGTGACGAAGACTGACCTCTTCGTGAAGCGTCTCGACGGGTTCGATGCCTCCGAACTCGACCGTCGTCTCCGGGTCGAACTCCCGGGCGGAAGCGTGTGGGTCGCCTCTGCTGAAGACATCTTGTTGCGAAAGCTCGCGTGTTACCGCGAGGGCGGCGAATCGTCGGAACAACAGTGGCGTGACGTGTTGGGAATTCTGTCGGTCTCGGGCCGCACGCTGGACCGGGCCTACACCGCCGAGTGGGCACGGAAGCTCGGCGTGTACGTGGATAGCGGCACGATCAGCGTAGGCGATCGGTTCGATCAGTTGAGCGCCTGAGCGGGTTGCCGGCGGGGCACAGCGAGACTTGCGGGAGCACCACCGCCAGCAACGTCATGTTCGCGGCCAGTTCTCCAGCGCTCCTCCAATCGACGAACGCGAGCCCATCACGGGGCGATGAGGTCGTGCAGTGCTCGCCACGCGGCGGCGAGCTGTGTTTTGGACCAACCCAGGCGTCGTGCGATAGCGACGTCGTCTGCGACGCCTTCGTGAAGCAGCGAAGCCGCCAGCGCGCGCGCATCGTCGGTCACGTCATCCAGGGCGCGCCGCAAGTCGAGGGCGAGGTCAGGGTCGTGCGCCGCCTCCGAGAGCCGCGCGTGCAACTGCAGCGCCTTCAACTCGCCGGCGCGAGCCGCCCGCCGCTTGATCGGCCGCTTCTTGGCCGCGCCGTTTCCGCCGAACCCACGAATGCCACCCCGCAACCACGTGCGTTGCAACAGCTCGTCGCCGAGCTCAGCGGATTCTCCATCGGTCCAAACGACCTCGTGTGGGTGTTCGACGTGCTGCAGCACCCAGCGAAGCATTGACCGGCACAACGGTTCGCGCGTCCAGCCACCGCCCAGGTCGGTCACCCGGATGAACGAACGCGCCTGAGCGAGCGCCGTACCACACGCACCCTGTGCCTCCACCGCGGGGCTGTTACGAGCCATGTCGATGACCTCGCGCGCGTTTCCAGCATCCCACAGGCCCGTCTCATGCTCGGCGCCTTCGTGGTCTGCCATCCAGTCCTCCGCGAGACGTTCAACCTCGCTCACCAGCTTTTCGGCGACCTCGACAGAGACGGGCAGGAACAGATGAAAACCTTGCATACGTGCTCCTCGAGGATGTTTTCCAAACTAGCACAACCATGGCCCACGAGCTGCCGGCCCGCAGTGGCAGCTGGGCACGCGCGGAAGGTGCCGCCGCCCACCCGAGTCTCCGGCGGTACCACCTTCCCTGGTGCCTTCGCGCCAGCTCGGCGCTGCGCAGGCGGAAGTGGCTCCGAAGGGACCAGCGGGGTCCTCCATCAATCGAAAGGATAAGGGATGATGGTGGCGCGGGTCTCGAGGCACGTTGCATAGCGCTCCCGAAGCTCGCCGCGATCCGACGCCAGCGAGTGGCTGATTGCAGAGCCCGTTCATCGAGGTTCGCCTGAACGGAGAGAGGGAGCGATCGGACAACGGGTCGCACATGGCCATGCAGGGCGTCGGGTACGCCGCGCTGCCTCCCGCGACGCCGCCACCGGCCGACGCTCCAGCACGCCCACCTGCAGTCCCACCAGCGGTGGAGCCGCCGCCCGTCGCGTTGCCACTGGCCGCGTTTCCTCCGCCTGCGCCGCCGCTCGTGAAGCCGCCGCCGCCGACACCAAGGCCACCACCCGCGCCCGACGAGCCTGGCGTACACGTGCCGGTGATGCACGACTCAGCCGCACCCCCACGCCCGCCTCGATGCAGCGCCAAACCCGCTCGCCGAGACCGAACCACCGCGCTCGCACTGTCCGTCCGCCTAGCAGCAGCCGGTGCAGCTCGACTACGAGCATGAGGGTTGCGGTGTGCTGCACGCGGCGAGGAGGACGAACACGAAGGCGACGCCAACGACGGGGCAAGCTCACATGGGGGGATCGCCATAGCCGGCGCGTGCGCCGAGCTCCACGCATCGGGGCCGTGGCCTGACTGGTCTTGAACCTGCCACCGGTCGACTCCGCCGACACCGCGGGGGCGCGCGTCTCGGCCTCGACGCAGATCTGTTAGAACAATGCCATGTTCAGCCTTTTCGTCGTGCTCGCAGCAACGCCCCCCGACCTCACCTCGCCCTGCCTTCAGTCCTCGTTTCCCTCAGCGGTGGCGGCCTTGTTCGAACTCCAGGCTGGCGCGCGCGTTGGGCCCACGCTCGACGGCCCGCTCGCGACGCG
>JADCJJ010000452.1 GCA_020247085.1 Myxococcaceae bacterium
CGGGCCACCGAGCGAGACGTGGTCGGGTGACGTCACCTCCGCCGGGAGGCTCGACGTGCCACTCACGTCGACGGGCAGCTCCCAGCTCGAAGCGGGCGTTGCCGAGCCGCCCGCCGTCGCGCACTCACGCGACCTGCGGCTCCAGCTGGCCGACGATTCGGTGCGAGAAGACGTCGGCGAGGGCGTCATCGGGTGCCGCTACGTCGTCGGAACGCTGCAGGTGACAGCGGCGACGGTCAGGGACCCCGGCTGGGCGCAGCGAGTCGTCGACGACCTGCTGCAACCGTCAGAACAGACACAGGGGCTCTCGGGCACCACGCCGCGCTGCTCGCCTTCGTCGACGATGCGACCATCGCGCTCACCAACGACACCGCCGAAGGCGAACTCCGCGGTGCCATCGTGCTGCGGAGGACTGGCGGTTGCCACCGCGCCGAAGCGCACGCATGCGCCCATTCCGTCCTCGCCGCTCACGCGGAGACCGCGTACCGTCGCGGCGAGCGCCTCGTCACCCGCCGGGTGACTCCTCATGCCACCGGCGACCCGCCGGACGGGCCGCCCGCGCTCCCACCCGGCGTCCCTCTCTCGAGCACTTCGGCGAAGCTGCCATCGGCGACGCCCCCGCCGTCAGCGCGGCGCGGCGAGGTGGTGGAGCCGGTCGACGGTGAGCCGGTGCGTCGTCACCGGTCCGCGCGGCCACTCGACGCGCACCTCGACCTCGCGCGCCAGCGACGCCCCCAGACCGAACGTCAACCGCCGGCCGGCCTGCGCCGCGAAGCCGCCCATCAGCTGCACCTCGCGCCGCTGCGAGAGCGCCCGCCCGTCGACCTCGGCCGTCACCGTCGCCACCGCGCCGACGGCCTCGGCGTTGCCCCGGGGCCCCGTCAGCTCGAGCGCGAGGTAGTGCGGACCCGCCGGCCCCCGGCGGGAGCTCCGGTACAGCGAGACCGGGCCGTGCTGGTTCGACACCAGCAGGTCGAGGTCGCCATCGCCGTCGAGGTCCTGCAGCAAGACGCCCCGCGAGTTGTCCGGGTCGGCCACGCCCAACGCCTGCGCGGCATCGACGAAGACGCCCGGCTTCGCCGGCCCGAGGTTGAGGTACGCGCGGCGCGCCTCGTTCCCGTAGATGTGGCGGCCGCGCAGGTCGCCCCAGCGGTCGGCGTAGGCGTGGAGCTCGGGGCCCGACTGCATCAGCTTCTGGTTCACGTACCAGTAGTCGGTGCGGCCGGCGTTCCACGGCCACTCGAAGCCCTGGCGCGACGGGGTGACGAGCTGCGGGTCGAGCCGCGCGTCGACCATGCCGTTGGCCTGCACCAGGTCGTCCCACCCGTCGAGGTCGAGGTCACCGGCGGCCGCGCCCCACCCGAAGCGCCGCTCGTTCAGCATCCCGCGCTGCGTCGCCTCGTCGCGGAACTCGGGCACGAAGGCGTCGCCCGCCGAGGGTCTCACCATCCACAGGAGCGAGCCCTCGGACTGCAGCGCGTGGTGCACGTTCGACACGCTGACGTCCGCGAAGCCGTCGCGGTCGAAGTCGGCGATGGAGACGTTCATGCCCTTGTAGGTGTCCTTGCCGACGTCGCCGAAGCGGGGCCCCTGCACGCGGCGAAACCGCTTGCCGCCCTCGTTCAGGTACAGGTCGTCGGGGCCGAAGTCGCTCGCCACGTAGACGTCGGGGAAGCCGTCGTGGTTGAAGTCCTGCGTGCCGATGGCGAGCGACCAGTGCGTCTCGGGCACGCCCCAGGCCGCCGCGTCGAGCCGCTCGTAGGTGCCGTCGCCGCGGCCGCGGTACAGGTGCGTCGCGCCCCCGTTGGCCGCGTCGTGCCAGCCGTCGTGCATGAAGTGGAACATGCGGCGGTCGCCCTCGAAGGCCGGCGGCGGGAGCGAGAAGACGTTGAGCGGCGTGGGCACCTCGTAGTCGGGCAGGTGCGTGGCGAGGGCGTTCGTCACCCACAGGTCGAGCACCCCGTCGCCGTCGACGTCGAGGAAGGTGGCGGCGAGCGACACCGTGTGCGCGTCGAGCCCGGCCGCCTGCGAGACGTCCTCGAACGCGAGCGCGCCGGTCTCTCGCAGCCGGTTGCGCAGCAGCCGCGTCGGGCCGAAGGCGACGGTGAGCAGCAGGTCGAGGTCGCCGTCACCGTCGTCGTCGACGAAGACGCCGCCGCTCGCCAGCCCGTGCGCCTTCGGGTCGCGCGCCAGCGCCTCGAGGGCCGGCGGCAGCGGCAGCCGCTCGAAGGTGAAGTCGCCACGGTTGCGGTACAGGCCGATGCGGTCGCGCGCCGTCGCCAGCGGGTGCGTGAGCAGCAGGTCGAGGTGCCCGTCGCCGTCGAGGTCGCCGGCGGCGATGGCGTCTCCGACCGAGAGCACCCACTTGGCGACGTGGTGCAGCCGCGGGTCCACCTCGGTCAGCGTCGTGCCCATCTGCGAGCCGAGCCCCGCCGCCGACACGTCCACCCGCTCGTAGCGGAAGCCCACGTCGGCCGGCGCGGCGAGCGGGGCGAGCCACTGGCTCCAGCCGCCCACCAGCGTGACGCCCAGCGCGCCGACGGTGCCCACGCGCCGCGCGGCGTCGGCGTCGACGAGCGCCCTGAGCCGTGACAGGCCCCCGCGCACCAGCAGCGCGCCGTGCGCCCAGATGAAGCGGGCCGTGCCCACGGTGAGCGCCGCGTAGAAGAACGTGTAGACGCTCTCTTTGAAGTGCAGCACCGCGTCGACCAACACCAGCGCCAGCGCCAGCAGCACCTGGCCCCGCGGCGTCTTCGGCGACGTGGCCGGGTCGGTGATCATGTAGAACGTGAAGAGGTAGAACGGAGGCGACGCGAGGGTGCCGAAGAAGAGCGTCTGCCACGGCAGGTGGTGCCGCATCACCCAGGCCCGAACGCCGGTCTGCAGCGCGTAGAAGGCGAGGAAGCTCACCACGAGCCAGCCCTTGCCGACGCGAAAGACGAAGAGCATCAGCGCCGCGGTGGCGATGAAGACGCTGATGGTGACGTCGCCGCCGGCCCACTGGTACGCCGGGGCGGCGGTGATCCACTCCCGCGAGACCAGCAGCGACACGGCGACGCCGAACATGGCCGGGTTGAAGACGTGCTTGCCGTCGACGGTGAAGACGTACTTCGAGCCGATGGCAAGAAAGACGGGGAAGAGCAGCACCCACGAGTGGTGCGAATAATTGAGGAGAATGGCGAGGGAGCAGCTGGTGATGAAGGCCGAGACCGGCACCACCTTGCGCCGCAGCAGCGCCCACGACAGCGCCACCTCGAGGCCCGTCGCGCTCGCCATGATGATGGCCATCTGCCACCACTGGCGGTTGAAGCCCAAGAAGGTGAAGCCGCCCACCGCGTAGGCGAACAGCAGCGCGCCGAAGGGCAGCCGCGGGTCCTTCAACGTCGGCACCTCCCAGCCGGTGGCGGTAAGGAGGCGGCCGGCGCCCAGCAGCTGCGAGGGCGCGGCAGGCAGCGTGAGGGCGGCGGCGGCGCGCACGTCGAGCACGGTAGCGGGGCCCCGTCGCCTCAGTCCACGAGGCCGACCTTCTCGTCCTGGTCGGCGTCGCTGAGGAGCGGCTGGGGCAGCGTGTCGAGCACCGGCCGCAGCACGTTCATCGCCGGCGCCACGTAGGGCTCGACCTCGGCGCCCAGCTCGCCGACGTAGGTCTTCGTCACCTCGACGAGCCGCTCGTCAGCCGAGGAGAAGCTGCCCGCCGCCCTCGCCGTCCACGCCTCGCGGCCGTCACCGCACCGCAGCAGCGCGCCCTCGAGCTCGACCTCGAAGCCACCGCCGCGCCTCGTCAGCACCGGACTCAGCCGCAGCACACCCTCGATGGCGTCGTCACCGCCGCAGAGCGTCGCCAGCGCCGGCAGCGTGGCAGAGGCCCGCTCCTGCTTCACCAGGAAGTCGCGCTTCATGTTGACGTAGCGCCGCGCCACGCGCGCGAACAGCTCGCCGGCCTTCTCCTGGCCGTCGGGCAGCGGCTGCACCACCACCACCAACCGCTTCACCTTCGCGCGGTCGACCGTCGCCCAGTCGTCGCGCACCGTGTACGCCTTCACCACCGAGCACCCGCTCACCAGCGCGAGCGCCACCACCACGCCAAAGCCTGGCTTCGCCGTCATGGCCCTGCCGCGTAGCCAATACGCCGGGCGAAGTCATGCCTGGCCCCTTGCATCACCCCCGGAGAGGATCGACGCTTGCATTGCCCGACGAGCGGGGCACCCCATGGAATCAGCTCATGATGGAGCGCGGAGTTCCGGGCCGATCGAACAGGCGCTTGCCCTGGGAGCGGCCGCCTCGGGTGCGATGGCGCTGATTCTCGAGACCGGGTCTTCTCAGACTCGATGGGGTTGCGACGACCCCATGGGACACCTGCCGGTGCTGAAGACACCGCTGCTGGTGCGTGACGTCCTGAGTGACGGGCACTTCTCGAGTCACCCCGTCGTCACGCGGCTCGGGGCGCGGGCGGTGGTGGGCATGCCGGTGCAGGCCGGCGCGCACCGCCCGGTGGTGGGCACGCTGTGGGCGCTGTCGACGGCGCCCGAGGCCTTCGGCGAGGCGCGCGTCGAGCTGCTGCGGCAGACGGCGGCGGTGGTGGGCGAGCTGCTGTCTCCCAGCACGACCGAGCACGAGCTGTTCCAGCTGGTGATGTCGCTGCCGACGGCGGCGGTGGCGGTGGTGGGCCAGCAGCTGAAGCTGAACGCGCACGCGGCGGCCATCACCGGGTACACGGGCGCCGAGCTGCCGACGCTCGACCGCTGGTTCGAGGCGCTGTTCCGTGACGACGCGGCGGTGGTGCGCGAGCTCTACGAGGCAGACCGCAAGACGGGCTTCCTCGACGCGCGCATCGCGCCCATCACGCGCAAGGACGGGTGGGAGCGGCTGGTGCAGGTGCACGCGACGGCGGTGGGCGAGGGCGAGCTGTGGATGCTCACCGACATCACCGAGCGCGTCGCCTCGCAGGAGCGCTTCCGGCTGCTGTTCGAGCAGTCCTCGACGCCGCACCTGCTGCTCGACGCCACCGGCATCGTCGACTGCAACCCGGCGGCGGTGGCGCTGCTGGGCTACCGCTCGAAGTCCGACCTGTTGCGGCTGCAGCCGCGCGACCTGTCGCCCGAGCGGCAGCCCGACGGCCGGCGGAGCCACGAGAAGGCCGTCGAGATGGAGCGCCTCGCCTTCGAGCAGGGCAGCCACCGCTACGACTGGGTGCACCAGACGGCGGCGGGGGTGCAGGTGCCCGTCGAGGTGACGTTGACGCCGCAGACGTTCGGCGCCCAGCGGGTGCTGCTGGTCGAGTGGCACGACCTGACCGAGCGGGTGCACTACGAGGAGGGCCTGAAGCGGGCCCGCGACTCGGCCATGGAGTACGCCCGGGCGAAGAGCGACTTCCTCGCGGTGATGTCGCACGAGATTCGCACGCCGATGAACGGCGTCATCGGCCTCACGCGGCTCCTGCTCGACACGTCGCTGTCGACGCAGCAGCGCGAGTACGTCGACGGGCTGCGGGCGTGCGGCGAGGGGCTGCTGGCGCTCATCAACGACATCCTCGACTTCTCACGGCTCGAGGCCGGCAAGGTGACGCTCGAGCAGATTCCGCTGTCGCTGCGCGACCTGGTGGACGAGGCGGTGTCGGTGGTGGCCGACGCGGCCGAGGGCAAGGCGCTGTCGCTGGTGGTGGTGGCCGACGCCAGCGCGCCAGACCGCGTGCTCGGCGACCCGACGCGGCTGCGTCAGGTGCTGCTCAACCTGCTGTCGAACGCGGTGAAGTTCACCGAGCGCGGCGGCGTCGAGGTGCGGCTGTCGTCGGCGCGGGCCGATGACAAGGGGCGGCCGGTGGTGACGCTGGCGGTGAAGGACTCGGGCATCGGCATCGCGCCGAGTGCGGTGCCGCGCCTCTTCAGCTCCTTCAGTCAGGAGGACTCGAGCACCACGCGGCGCTTCGGCGGGAGCGGCCTGGGGCTCGCCATCTGCAAGCGGCTGGTGGGGCTGATGGGCGGCGACATCGGCGTCGAGACGGGCGACACGGGCACCACCTTCTTCGTGACGGTCGCCTTCGACGAGGCGCCGGCAGCGAGCGGGCTGTTGGCGCTGACGGGGCGCCGCGTCGTCGTCGTCGCGCCGCCGTCGGTGTCGCGCCTGAGCCTGGAGCAACTGCTCACGGCGGCCGGGGCGCGCGTCGAGACGGCCGACAGCGAGCTCCAGGCGAAGGCGCGGTGCGAGGCGGCCGAGGTGGTGCTGGTGGACGACGAGGCCCACGGCGCCGCGGCGCGCGCGATGGCCGCCCGGCTCGTCGCGCCGCACCGGACGGTGGGCGTGCTCACCTCGCCCCGCACGCCGGCCTCTGAGTTCCCACCCGGGTGCTTCCGCCTTGCCCGGCCGCTGCGCCGGCGCCAGGTGCTCGACGCCCTGGCTCGTGCGCTCGTGCTGCCCGTGCCCCAGCGGGTCGAGGTGAAGCCTGCCGAGCCGGCCCCCTTCCCCGGCCTGCGCGTGCTCGTCGCCGAGGACAACCCCATCAACCAGCGCGTCATTCGCGGGCTGTTGGGCAAGCTCGGCTGCACGGTGCAGGTCGCCGAGAACGGGCAGGAGGCCCTCGACGTGCTCGCCGGCCAGGCGTTCGACGTCGTCTTCATGGACTGCCAGATGCCGGTGCTCGACGGCTTCGAGACGACGCGGCAGCTCCGCGCGCGGCACGGCCCGACGCTGCCGGTCATCGCCCTCACCGCCGGCACGATGGGCGGCGACAAGGAGCGCTGCTTCGAGGCCGGCATGACGGACTTCCTCGCCAAGCCGGTGCGCCCTGAGGACCTGTTGCGCATGCTGGGCAAGCACGGCCACCCGGCGACGCTCCCGGCGGTGGGCTGACGGCGCCCGCCGGCCCCCTCATGCGCCGACCCGCCCCCCTCCACCCGATGCCGCGCCTCGCTCACCACCACCGTCGCTCCCGACGGCGAAGGGGCCTCGAGGAGGCCCGAGGCGTGCGGCGTCAGCACGCGATGGCCGCGGTCCACTTCGGAGCGGCCATCGCCCATGGGCGGGACTCGACCCGGTCGGCGGCGGAGACGACCTGCTCGAGCGCCCGTGTCGCACCGCGTGACGCCTTCCGCCAGCCGCAGGTCGTCGCGCCGCTTCGAGCGGTGCATCACCCCCAACCAGGAGAACGAGCATGCGGTCTGTCATCGTCGAGCCTTCGACCGGGCGCCGACGGGTGGCGGCGTGGGCCGTCATCGCCACGGTGAGCCTGTTCGCGTGCGGAGGCCTCAGGGGCCCGCTGGGCGACGGAGGCCGCGGTGACGCTGGGACCCCTGACGCGGGCCCCGCGGACATGGGCAGCCCACCGCCGGCCACGGGCGCCATCACGCTCGACGCCTGCCTGGGGCAGACGGGCGTCGCCGAGCGCTGCACGCTGGTGACGAACGCGTCGGCCTGCACCTCTGCGAAGTGCTCGCGGTTGGTGGTCGTCTTCTCGGGCGGCGAGATGGGCTGCATCACCGGCTCCGGGTACACCAGCGTGCTCGCCGGCTACGCCGCGCGGGGCTACGCGGCGGTGTGCATCAACTACTTCGAGACGCACGAGGGCTCGTCGAAGAGCCCGTATGTCGACGAAGCGGCGCGCATCGACCTCGCAGTGCGCGAGGCCACCACCGGGGCCTGGGCGCGCGCGTACTGGAGCGGAGAGGACCTGCTGCTCCAGGGCATCAGCCACGGGGCGACGGCGCCCGTCATCCTCATGGCGCGGACGAACCTCGAGGAGCAGCCTCACTGGCGCGGCGCCCGGCTCACGGCCGGTTGCTTCTTCGACGGCGCGTACGACCAGGTGGCGACGGCGAACCTGCTCGGCTCCGGCGCGGTCGGCGGTGGCCCGTGCACCACGCCTGTCTCGTACACGCGGTGGCTCGAGCGGTACTGCGGCTCCGGCGCGACGGGGGCCACCTGCGACCTCCGCACGAACGCCAGGGCCCAGGAGGACACCATCACCGCCGTGCCGGCGTCGGCCTTCGCCCTGCGGGACTTCAAGCTCATCGAGTGCGGCAGCGCGCTGCGGCCGTGCTCGGGCGACATCGTCTCCGGGCCGCCCATTCAGACGCTCTGTCAGACACTGGACGCCTCGCCGCTGCACACCTGCAGCTTCGGCAGCCTGCCGACGGACGGGCACCTCACCTGTCACGCCAACGCGTTCGACTCGTGCCGCACCTGGTTCGAGGGGCTGCGGCCGTAGCGGGCGCCGTCGGCAGCGGCGTCGTCGAAGCGGCTCCCGTGCTCGCAGCGGTCAGGCCGTGAGGTATCGGTCGCGAGCTTCGCCCGGGCGGCCCACGTCGTCCCTGCGCCCGACGACGGTGGAACCTGGCTCCACTTCGCCGAACCGATGGTGGGCCCATCGACGCCCCAGGCTGAGCGGGCGTCGGCCAGGTCCGCCCGTCCGTGGACGAGGTGGAGGTCGAGCGGCAACGTAACTCCCTGGCCAGGGTCGCGGTCTCACACCAGCCGTCACAGTCGCCGCCTCGGGCACTGACGGCGTCGAAGGCCCCGTGCCTGCCCCTCCTCGCGGTGACGATGAGCCGCGTGAGCTGGCCGGCGGGCACCCCGGCGTGGGAGCGCCGCGACCTGACGGTGTCGGCGCTCGCTGACCGTCACGACCTGCATGCCCACTCCGCCGCGCCGCCCGGAGGAGCACCGCTGACGGCGCGGTGGACCTCAGCCGGAACGACGCGCTCGTGTTCACCGTCACCGCGCTTGGCATGCACCCGCCCGCGGCTCACGGCACGCGCGGGGCCGAGAACCGGGGCAGCGGCACGAAGTCGGCGCTGCGCTTCTGGCCGTTGCCCTCGTAGGCCACCAGCTCCGAGAGCCGCTCGACGTCGTACCCCGGCGCGCCGATGCAGGCGCCGATGAGGTTGCCCACCACCCGCCCCTCTCGCAGGTCCAGGGCGCCCTCGTCGGCGAGCTCGAGCCCGCAGCGGGCGCTCTGGTCGACGAGGAACCGGACGAGGCTGACGGCGCTGCCTCCCAGCGCCGCGACGCCCGTGCCCCCCTCGTCGGCGCACGCCGGCACGCACGCGCGCACGAGCGTGCTCCGCACCGCGACGTCGGTCAGCGTCACCCGCGTCCCGGCGTTGATGGCCGAGAGGCCCGCCTCGCGATTCCGCTCGAAGACGAGCCGCGCCCCCGTCACCTGCGCCCCGCCCTGCGCGTGCAGCCCACGCCCCACCGGGCCCGTCCCACCAGCCCCTTGCGTCTCGCGGACGACCAGGTCGCTCGCGTCGAGGCGCGCCGCGATGACGCCCACGCCGAGCAGCTCGCCGCGCTCCACCACGCCCCGCGCCAGCGTCACCTCGGCGCCGTCCTGCACCGAGAGCCCCGTCGCCTCGCCACTCGCGCGCTGCCCGCGCGTGCCCCGCAATGACACGTCGCTCACCCGCACGACGGTGCCGGCCTCTGCGGCGACGAGCGCGCCGTCACGGGCCCCGTCCACCTCGAGCCGCTCGAGCCGCACCGTCGCGCCCCGCGCGCACTGCACCCCGAAGCCGCCTCGCCCGTCGCTGTCCTGACCCAGCACGTCCGAGACGACGACGTCGGAGCCCTCGAGGCTGGCGGCATCGACCGAGAGGCCCGCCGCGCGCGCCCGGCTGACGGCCACCCGCTGCACCGTCGCCACCGCGCCGCTGCGCACCACCACGCCGAAGCCAGCCCCCTGCGTCCGCTGCTCGGGCCTCGTGTCGTGCACCACGACGTCGGTGAGCCGCAACGTCGCGCTCCGCCCGCCCGCAGAGACGCTCGTGCTGCCGTTCCCGACGACGGCCACGCGCGTCGCTTCGAGCGTCCCCTCGTCGAGCACCGCGAGGCCGAAGCCGAGCCCGAGGTCGGCGGGCCGTGGCCTCGTCCGCCGCACCACCCCGTCTTCGAGCCGCAGCACCCCGCGCCGCGCGACGTAGGTGGCCTGCTCCGTGTTGTCCTCGAGGGTGAAGCGCGTGAGCGCGACGGTGGCGCCGAGCGTCACCTCGACGGCGTTCCCCCGGGTGCCATCCGGCAGCGGGGCGCCCCGCCGCACCACGACGTCGGTGAGCGAGATGCGGCTTAACTCCCCCAGGCCCTCCACCCCCAGGCCCTCGACCCCGTCGATGGTGACCCGCGCGCCGTCGACGACGCCGCCGCCCTCGGCGTACACCCCTCGCCCCTCGGCGCCGCCCGCCGCCACGCGCACGCCCCGAACGACGACGTTCCGCAGTGACACCGTCGCGCCCGTCGCGGCGACGACGCCGAAGCCGACGACGCCGTCGATGATGACGTCGCGCAGCGCCAGGCTCGTGTTCGCGACGCCCACGACGGCGCCCGGACGCTCGCCCGACAGCGTCGCCTGCTCGACCGCCGCGCCGCGCCCAACCGACGTCACCGTGCCCACCAGCGGCGCGGGGGCCGACGCCGTCAGCACCGTCTCGGCCGCGCACGCCCCCCGGAGCGTCACGCCCGCGGGGACGCGCACCGCGCCGTCGAAGGTGCCCTTGCCGATGGCGACGATGGTGCCCGCCGGTGCGCCGGCGAGCGCGGCGGCGACCGTCGCGAAGGGCCGCGCGAGGCTGCCGTCACCGCCGCTCGCCGCGCCAGCCCTGACGTACCGCACGCCGCTCGAGGGCAGCCCCTCGGCGAAGGCGCCCGGGCCGCACGGCGGGCCCACCGTCGCGCACCCCGGCTCCCCCAGCGCGTGCACGCTGCCGCTCGCGCACACTGCCGGGCCTGCCTCGGGGAAGCCGTCGCACCAGGGCGCCAGGCCCGCGTCGGGCACCTGCCTGAAGCCCGCCGGGCACGCCCGCCCCAGCTCGGGCCGCGCCGCGGGGCTGGGCGGCACGGGCGCTGCAAAGGCGAAGGTCGAGCGCCCGAGCGGCCCGGGGTCAAGCTCCGTCGACGGGGCGAGGCACGCCGAGGCGAAGAGGAAGGCCGCCGTCAGCACCACACCACGCATGGCCAGCGCCCTACGCCGGGTCGCCGCGCGAGCGCAACGACCCGGCAGCAGACCCGCGGGCACCCGGTCGGCGCGGGCCCGACCTGCGAGGCCAACGCCCCCTGCGACGCACCACCCGCGAGGAGGGCGCCCCCCGAGGTCGATGGAACGATGTGCCCTTGCGCCCATTCCGAGGCCGGTGGCGCTCGCCGCGGCCACCCCCCACCCCCCCCGGCCGCGCCCGGCGGCGCCGCCTTCCGCTCCGGGCGAAACGCCTCCCGCCAGCAGGCAGCGGAGCGAGGCGCGCGCAACCAGGGCAGGGCTCGCCGTGTTCATGGCGCATGCGCCTGCGTCCCGGACTCGTCACCCCCCCATGCTGCACCCTGCTGCTGACCCTGACACTCGTCGCGGGGGCCTCGTGTGGCGCCGCCGGAGCGCCCCCAGGGAGTTCGATGGACTCGGGCGTCTCCGCGGACGCGGGGAGCTCGAGGGATGCTGGCGTCTCGCCTGACGCAGGCTGGCCACTTCCGGCCGGCTTCACCCGGGAGACGCTCTCGGTCGCAGGCACCTCCCGGTTCTTCCTCGCCCACGTTCCCCCGGGCCTCACCTTCCCCGCGAAGGCCGTGGTCCTCGTCCTCCATGGTGGCGGTGGGCTGGGCGCCGAAGGCGTCTCGGCGCTCGGAGCGCACCCCTTGTCGGTGTTCCGCACCGTCGCCGACGAGCGGGGCTTCGTGGTGCTGTACCCGAACGGCCTCAACGAGAACTGGAACGACTGCCGCAGCGATGGCCTGGGCAGCAGCGCCGACGACGTCGCCTTCCTCGATGCCGTGCTCGACGCGGCCGAGGCGAAGTACGGCGTCTCTTCGAGTCGTCTGTTCATGACTGGCGGCTCGAATGGCGGGCTGATGACCTTTCGCTACGCCTTCGAGCGGACCGCTCGCCTGCGCGCCGTCGCCGCTGGGAGCGCCAACCTCCCCGGCAAGCCCGAGCCGGGTCGCTGCACCTCCGGGCCGGACCGGGCGCTGCCCATGCTCTTGACCCACGGAACGGCCGACCCGCTCATGCCGTATGACGGCGGCTGCCTGCTCGCGCCCGTCCTGCCCGGGTGCCGCGGCGGGACGCTGCAGAGCGCCGTCGCGACGCGCGACTTCTGGCTGGCCCGCAACGGCGTCGCCGGGACCACCCCCGTCGTCACCACCATCGACGTGAACCCCGGCGACCCGGGCCCAGCCCACCGCGCCGTCTTCGACGGAGCCTCGCCCGTCGAGTGGTGGCGGCTCGAAGGCGCAGGCCACGCATCCCCGAGCCTCACGGTGCAGGTCGACGATGGGAACGCCGGCCCGCAGAACCGGGACGTCGAGTTCGCGCGGCTGACGTGGGACTTCTTCGAGCGCCTCCTGCCCTGACGCCGCCGGAGCGAGGGCCCGCCTCGACGTGGACGGGCCCCGGCGTCGCGCGCCCCGGCTGCCTCGCGCGCGCCGCCCCTGACCTCCCGGGGCAGGCGAGCGGGAATCGCACTTGCGGGGCGCCGGAGCGCCGGTCTTCACTGTCGCCTTCAGTAGCGCTGCCGGCCCCGGCGTCACGAGCGGAGCCCCAGCGCAGACGGCGAGCGCCTCGATGACGAACCGACTCCTCCTCACGGCGCTGGCCTTCGCGGCCTGCGCGCCCGAGCCGGCGGGCGGCTCCGCCTCGCGCGCCTCGGGCTCGGTGGCCCTCAGCCGCGACGACGCGCTGGTGTACGCCGTCGACGCCGACCTCGACACGCTCTTCGTGGTGAGCGCCAGCGCCCCTGCCGACGCGCCGCGGGCCGTGCGGGTGGGCCGGGCCCCGGTGACGGTGGTGGTCGCCCCCGACGACACCGTCTACGTCGCCAACCGCTTCGGGCGGACCGTCAGCGTCGTGCGCCGCGGTGACGCCGAGGTGGCCCTCACCCTCGCGGTGGGCGTCGAGCCCTTCGGCCTCGCCGTCTCGGCCGACGGACACGCGCTGTACGTCGTCAACGCCGCCCGGCGTACCGACCTCGAGACCGGCTCGGTGATGGCCTTCGACACCGCGACCCACACCCTCGCCTGGGAGACGGCGGTGGGCCCCGAGCCGCGCGCCCTCACGCTCCTGCCGGACGGAACGGCGCTGGTGGCGCTCGCGCGGAGCGGCGACGTCGTCACCCTCGACCTCTCGACGGGCGCCGTCACGCGCGCGGGCTCGGACCTGTTCCGCGAGCTCAACCGCGCGGCGCTCGCCCGCAGCCGCGCCTCACCCGACCCGGTTGAATCGGGCCCCGCCACCCGACACCCGCGGAGCCTCTCCGCGTTGACGACGAGCGCCGACGGCGCCCAGGTCTACGCCGCGGCGGTGCTGTCGACGGACGAGGTGTTGAACACCCGCCCGGGCGCGCCCACGGCCACCTCGCGCACCGACGGCCCGCGCCGGGCGACGCGCGCAGGCTACGGCGCCGCCAGCGCCTGCGGCCGCGTCCGGCCCGTCGTCGCGCCGGCGCTCCTCACCTTCGACGCCACCGGCAACGCCACCGTCGATGACGCCAGCACCGACGAGGCCTGCGGCGCGCCCAGCCCCGGGCGGCCGCCCCTCTTCCTCACCTCGACGGTGCCCGGCGTGCCGGTGCAGGGGCCGGCGGCGCTCGCGCTCGCTCCCGACGGCGCGCGCCTCTTCGTCGCCAACCGCGAGTCCAACAACGTCTCGGTGGTGCCCACCCGCCCCGAGGGCGGCCCGGGTGGCCGCCTCGACCCTCGCGCCCCCTCGCGGCCCGACGCGCGCGCCCAGCAGGTGGTGAGCGTCGGCGCCGGGCCCACCGGCGTTGCCGTCTCGCGCGACGGCCGCACGGCGTGGGTCTTCAACGCCTTCGACCACTCGCTCTCGAGACTGACGAGCGACGACGGCGTCGTGCGCCAACGCGAGGTGACGCCGCTGGGCCGCGACGTGCTGCCGCCCGACGTCGTCGCGGGCCGCGCGCTCTTCTTCAGCGCCTCGAGCCCCGAGATGAACGACCCGGCCCTCGGCCTCAGCTGCGCCAGCTGCCACCCCGACGCCCGCGACGACGGCCACGTGTGGAACACCTCCGAGGGGCCCCGCGACACGCCGTCGCTCGCCGGCCGGCTGCTGGCGCGCACCGCGCCCTTCCACTGGAACGGCGAGTTCGCCACCGCCTCGCAGTTCCTCTCCCACACCACGCGAGACCGCATGGGCGGCCGGGGCCCGTCATCGACGATGGAGGCACAGCTGATGGCCTTCCTCATGGCTGCGCCGGCGCCCGACAACCCCTTCACCACCGCGACGCCCCCCGAGGTGAAGGCCCGGGGCCGGGCCGCGTGGGCCAAGGCCGCCTGCGGCACCTGCCACTCGGGCGAGGCCCTCACCGACGGCCGCTTCCACGACGTCGGCACGCTGGTGACGGCCGGCCCCGTCGTCGACCGCCGCGAGTTCCTCTTCTTCGGCGGCCTCAACACCCCCTCGCTCCTGGGCATCGCGCGCACCGCGCCCTTCCTGCACGACGGCAGCGCGCCGACGCTCGAGGCCCGGCTGCGCCTGGGCCAGTCGACCGACGCGCACGGCCGCACCTCGGCCCTGTCGCCACGCGAGGTGGACGACCTGGTGGCCTACGTGCGCTCCCTCTGAGGCACCGGGCGACGGCGTCAGTTCCTCGAGATGAAGAGCGACGTCGCGCTGCGCAGGCAGCGCTCGTCGAGGCTCGCTTCGTTGGGGATGCCTGGCGTGGCGGCGCAGCTGGCGAAGAGGGGCCCGCCCGTCAGCCCACCCATCACCTTCACCCAGAGCAGGCCGTTCGCCGCGTCGAAGAAGACCTTCCGCCCCGTGGGGTTGTTGCCGACGAGGTCGGCGAGGCTGGTGGCGGCGGCGTCGAGCTCGCGGAAGGCGGTGGCCGGGAAGCCGGCGACGCTGCCGGTCCAGTCGCGCGGCGTGTGCCCGAGCCGGACGACCGCCGGCCGCGCCGCGTGTCCCCAGGGCAGCGCGAAGATGACGTGGCGCCCCGCCGGGAGCCGGTCGCCGCCCTCGAACGTGAGCCGCAGCCCGCTCGTCGGCAGCACCTCGGCGGCGCCGTCGTACAGCGTCACGCGCACCGCCGCCCCCTCGAGCAGCTCGGTGAAGTCCGTCTCGCGGAGCGCCAGCGTGTTGGGGGGCGAGTCGTGCTCGGCCAGGTTCCGCCCGTCGGCGGGGTGCGGCTGCGGCGCGATGAAGGCGCTCGCCCCGACGGGCACGTCGGCGACGCCGTTCACCGTCTGCACGGCGAGGCGCCGGTACCGCACCCGGTAGTTCACGAAGGCGTTCGTCGCGTCGGCGTCGAGCTGCGAGACGCCGACGGGCACCCGGTGCGTCGCCACCCGGTAGCGCGCGCCGGGGAACGCCTCGACGCGCCGGAAGTCGCACGTGCCCTCCGAGGGGTGCACGGCCGCGCCGGGCGGGCACTCGGTGAGGCCGTGCGTGAAGTACGCCGCGTCGGGCATCAGCCACAGGCCGGGCCGCGGGTAGAAGACGCCGTACGGGTCGAGACTCGAGCCGATGCCGAAGTAGCGCCCGTTCGTCGAGCCGCCGGGCCGCACGGGGAACGTGTCGAACCAGCCCGGCAGCGTCAGGAACCCGGGGAACGCGTTGACGAGCTTCCACTGGGTGTTCTGCAGGCCCACCCGATTGCTGGGCCAGAGGTAGAGGTCGATGCCCGCGAAGACGCCGCCCGCGAAGGTGACGTTCGAGCCGACGTCGGTGCCCATGACGACCGGGCTCGGCTCGTAGTTGATGGCCACCAGGCGAAACACCTGGAGCATGTGGTGGTAGCTCGACATGCCCACGCGCGCGCGGTCGTCGGGCAGCGCCGGCAGGTAGGCCATGCCCACGGGGTTCGCGCGGTGCAGGCTCGTGCCCACCAGCAGCAGGTCACTCAGGTGCGCGTCGAAGAAGGTCGCGCCCGCGAAGCCCCAGCGGTTGTCGGCGACGGTCCACGAGACGTACTTCGGCTCCTTGACCCGGTTGTCGTAGGCGACGTCGTTCTTGAAGAGGACGACGCCGTGAAACACCGGCGCCACCGCCGGCGAGAAGCGGATGATGCCGGTGCGCCCGGCCTCGTCGAGCACCGCCCCGTTGGTGCGCATGCCGAACGTCAGGTTCGAGTAGGCGATGTTGTCGCGCTGCGACAGCAGCGGGCTCGTCGAGGGGTCGATGGGCGAGTTGCCCGGCCCGCGGGCGCCGACCTGCGCCGAGACGCCGAAGACGCGGTCCGAGAAGCTGTTCCAGATGCCGACGCGGGCGCCCGAGACGACGTTGCGCTCGAACCAGTTGTCGGGGTTCGTCAACCAGTACCCCGACGCGCCGTCTTCGCCCCACTGGTCGCTCGCCTTGAGGTGGCACTCGATGGGCAGCCCGAACGCCGGGTTGGCGGTGCTGCGCTCGGGGAGCGACCACGGGAACGACGGCTGCGTGGGGTTGCTGGTGTCGTTCTCGCGCCAGACGCGCCGCCTCGTGTCGCACGGGTTCACGCCCATGACGACGTTGCCGATGAGCTGGTTCTTCGTCTCGGAGCCGTCCTCGAGGAACACCGCGTGCCCGAGCACGTCGACGACGACGTTCTCGTGCACCGGCACGTTCGAGGTGCCGTGGAGGGTGATGGCGCGGTTGGTGCTCTCCCACACCGCGTTGCGCCGGAAGGCCACCTTCGTGGGGCCCGACGCGTTGAGCTGCCCGTCGAACTGCGGGGTGTAGCTGAGCATGTGCGCGTGAATCGGGTAGCGGGCCATGGCGTTGGCCTGCCCGCCGCGGTGCAGCTCGACGCCCTCGAGCAGGTACGTCGGCACCGACGCGCTGCTGCTCGAGCGCATCGCCATGGTGTGAAAGCCCCACCCGCGGGTCCGCCAGTCGGCGTCGTCCTTCGCCTGGAGCACGATGGGCCGCGACAGCAGCGCGACGTGGGGCGCCTCGTCGAGCACCGTGGGCGTGAGGCTGCTGGGCGGGGTGAAGGGCCCGGGCGTGAAGGCGACGCCCGAGAGGCCGCCGTCGACTATCACGGGCGTGTCGAGCGGGTACTGGAGCTGCGCGAAGCGGGCCCGGGCGAGGCCCACCTGGCCGGGCTTGAGGCTCTCGAAGGGAATCGTCGTCGCGACGCCGTCGAAGGCCGGGCCCGGCGCCACGACGCGCAGGATTTCGTGCGTCCCCAGGCGCCAGAAGTCGTTGTACGCGATGGCGAAGACGTCTCCGACGCGCCAGCCGGCGCCGGCCTGGGCGACGTCGCCGCGCACGCGCAGCTGCGTCGCGCCGGCCGGGGCGCTCTGGGCCAGGCGGGTGACGAGCGTTTGGGGCGTCTCGCCGACGAGAATGAGCTCGCCGCCGTTCATGACGTGGAGGCCGCGAGCCTCGCCGTCGTTGTCGAGGGCGTTGTCGAACATCGGCCAGCGGGGCGTGTGCGTCGAGCGGGCGCCGGTGAGCTCGATGACGGCCCGCTGCGCGCGGGGGAAGGGCGCCGAGTGGCTGCCAATCTGCAGCCGGGCGCCGGCGCCCATGACGTGAATCGACGCGGCGCGGAGCGTGACGCTGCGGGTGTTGGGCACCTCGAGCACGCCGTGCACGTGCAGCGCGCCGAGCTCGGCGGGGTCGCAGTCGAGGCGAATCACCTGACCCTGTTGAATCATCACCGACGCCCCCGGCCCGGGCACCTGGTTGCCGTACTGGGGCCACGCCTGGGGGTTGCACCACGACTGCCCGGTGGTGGGCAGGCCGGGGGTGAAGGGCGCCCGGGGGACGAAGGCCGGAGGCACCGGCGGCAGGCTGCCGGGCGCGCACGGCTGCGTCCCGCGCACCACGGCGCGCAGCGCGGCCGTCGAGGTGGCGCCGCTGACGGTGTCGCGCACCCGGTAGGGCACCAGCGCGCTGCCGACGGGGCCGAGGCCACAGCGGAAGCTCCCGGGCGCCGGCGCCGTGAAGCGAATGCGCCCCGACGGGAGCGCCAGGGCCAGGCCCGTCGCCGGCGGAGTGAGCGGGTCGAGCGTCAGCGCGGCGCTCGCCGGGCGCACGTCGTTGGCGAGCACGTCGACCTCGAGGAACTGCCCCTCGTCGAGGGTGATGACGTCGTCCTGTGCGCGGAGGGGCCCGACGAGGCCTGCATCGACTCCGCCGTCGGAGGGCGGCGCGCCCGCGTCGGAGCCGGGCGCCCCTGCGTCCGCTCCACCGTCGAAGCCTGACGCGCCTGCGTCGGCGCCGGGCGCCCCTGCGTCCACTCCACCGTCGAAGCCTGACGCGCCTGCGTCGGCGCCGGGCACCCCTGCGTCCGCTCCACCGTCGAAGCCTGACGCGCCTGCGTCGGCGCCGGGCGCCCCTGCGTCCGCTCCACCGTCGAAGCCTGACGCGCCTGCGTCGGCGCCGGGCGCCCCTGCGTCCGCTCCACCGTCGAAGCCTGACGCGCCTGCGTCGGGGCCGGGCGCCCC
>JADCJJ010000453.1 GCA_020247085.1 Myxococcaceae bacterium
GGTGGGGGGGGGGGCATCGATTCACGGCGGGGGGCACGGGCCCGCGCATGGCAGGGTCGCTCCCGAGCCCGGGGCCGAGATTCTCGCTGCCGCGACGCGGCGGGCCGGTGGTCTCAGGGCAGGAAGCCGTCGACCGAGAGGTAGCGCTCGCCGGTGTCGTAGCAGAACGTCAGCACGCGGCTGCCCTTCGGCAGCTCGGCGAGCTTCTGCTTCACCGCTGCCAGCGACGCGCCCGACGAGGCGCCGATGAAGATGCCCTCTTCCTTCGCGCTCCGCCGCGCCATCTCGTAGGCGTCGAGGTGCTCGACCTGGATGACGCCGTCGAGCAGCTCCTTCTTGAGGTTCTTCGGGATGAAGCCGGGCCCGATGCCCTGGATGGGGTGTGGGCTGGGCGCGCCGCCCGAGATGACGGGCGACTTCGCCGGCTCGACGGCGAACACCTTCACCTTCGGCCACACCGGCTTGAGCACCTCGCAGCACGCGGTGATGTGCCCGCCGGTGCCGACGCCGGTGATGATGGCGTCGAGGCCCTCGGGGAAATCGGCGAGCACCTCTTGTGCGGTGGTGCGGCGGTGCACCTCGAGGTTGGCCTCGTTCTCGAACTGCTGCGGCATCCACGCGTTGGGCGTCGACTGCACCAGCTCCTGCGCGCGCGCGATGGCGCCCTTCATGCCCTTCTCGCGCGGCGTCAGGTCGAAGGTGGCGCCGTACGCCGCCATCACCCGCCGGCGCTCCAGCGACATCGACTCGGGCATCACCAGCACCAGCTTGTAGCCCTTCACCGCGCACACCATCGCCAGGCCGATGCCGGTGTTCCCGCTCGTTGGCTCGACGATGACCGAGTCGGGCTTGAGCTGTCCCTGCCGCTCGGCGTGCTCGATCATCGCCAGGGCGATGCGGTCCTTGATGCTGGCGCCGGGGTTCGCGCGCTCCAGCTTCATCCACACCTCGTGGTCGCTGCCGAAGAGGCGGTTCAACCGCACGTGCGGGGTGTGGCCGATGGTGTCGAGGATGGTGGCGGCGCGCATGGGGCTCCGTGGGTGCGAGGGAAAGACAGGATGTCCGCTTTAGCGGACGCGGGCCGAGGCGTCGATGCCCTTGTTGGCGAGGGCGTCGGCGCGCTCGTTCTCTGGGTGGCCGTTGTGGCCCCGCACCCAGAGCCACTCGACCTCGTGCTGGGCGGCGGCGGCCTCGAGGGCCTGCCAGAGGTCGGCGTTCTTCACCGGCGCCTTCGCCTTCGTCTTCCAGCCGTTGCGCTTCCACCCGTGGATCCACGCCGAGATGCCCTGCTGCACGTAGGTCGAGTCGGTGTGCACGCGCACCTTCGCGGGGCGGGTGAGGGCCTCGAGCGCACGGATGACGGCGGTGAGCTCCATGCGGTTGTTGGTGGTGTCGGGCTCCCCGCCGAAGAGCTCCTTCTCGTGGCGGCCGGAGCGCAGCACCGCGCCCCAGCCACCGGGGCCCGGGTTTCCGCGGCAGGCGCCGTCGGTGAAGATGTCGACGAGGGTGGGCGTGCTCATGGTGGCGGTGGCGGCGGATAGCAGAAATACCGGACCCGCGACGGCCGCGCGGCAGGCATGCGCGGGCGAGATGTGCGACCCTCTCGGGCTCGAGGGAGGCCGCATGCTCGTGTCGGAGTTGATGTCGAGTGACCCGCTCACCATCCCGTCGGTGGCGCCGCTGCAGCGGGCCGAGGCCGAGCTGCGCCTGTCGCGCATTCGCCACCTGCCGGTGGTCGACGCGAAGGGGCGCCTGTGCGGGGTGCTGTCGGCCTTCGACGTGGCGAAGGCGCTCGCGAAGACGCCGGGGGCCCGGGTCGCCGAGGTGATGTCGGCCGCCGTCGTGACGGTGCGGGAGGACGTGCCGGCGTCGGCCGCCGCCCGCCTCATGCTGAGGCGCAAGGTGGGGAGCCTGCCGGTCGTCGACGCGACGGGCGCCCTGGTGGGGCTCTTGACCGAGACCGACTTCCTCCGTGTGGCGGCGCAGGCGCTCGAGTGCAAGCCGCTTCGCCGGCGGTGACGCCCCGGGCGGCCTTTCGGCGCGGCGCGGAGTCGATGACGAACGCGCTCGTCGACCGTCAGCCGTCGGGTGGCCGCCGCTCGAGGGCGCCGAGGGGGCGAGCGCTCGTCGCCGCGGTGCGTCGCGCCGCTCGGTGCGTCACGCGCCCGCTCGGGCCGCTCGCCTGCCCGGCGCTCTAGGGCGAAGCGCCGCGGTAGCGGTACGCTTGGCGGGCCATGTCGACCGCGCTCCCTGCCTGCCCCGCCACCCTCGCCGACGCCGGGGGCGCGCCTCGATACGGTACCTGGCAGGGGGGCCTCGACGTGGTGCGCCTCGGCGACCTGCAGGGGGCCTACGCGCCCGGGCCGCTCGAGCGCGTGACGCGGCACAAGAAGTGGCTCTACGGCTTCGTCGCCACCCCGCAGGTCGCGACCTTCTTCGCCGTCGTCGACGTCACCTACGCGTCCAACGCCTTCGCCATGGCCGTCGACCTGTCGACCGGCGAGGTGCTGTGCGACGCGAGCTTCATGGGGCTGCCGGGGCCACTCACGCGGGTCTCGGCTCACCCTGGTGCGGGCCTCGACGTGCGCTTCACGCACCCGCGCGGCCAGCTGTCGGCCTCGCGGCCCTTCGGTGACGAGCGCTACCACGTGCAGGCCCGCGTCGGGGTGCCGCGGCCGCTCGTCGGGCGGGCGCTCGAGGCCGATTGGAGCCTGTTGGCCGCCGGGGCCGCCCCGCCGCTGACGGTCATCGCGCCCGTCGAGGGCGGCATCGTCAACGTCACCCAGAAGTGGGCGGCCCTGCTGGCGTTCGGGCGACTGCGCGCCGGCGGCAAGGTCTTCACCCTCGACGGCGGCGTCGGCGGGCTCGACTCGACCTTCGGCCTGCTCGCGCGCCGCACCGCCTGGCGCTGGGCCTTCGCCTGCGGCCGCCTCGCCGACGGCACGCCCCTGGGCGTCAACCTCGTCGAGGGCTTCAACGAGGCGCGCGAGGACGTGAACGAGAACGCCGTGTGGTTGGGCCGCGAGCTCGTGCCCGTGGGGCGGGCGCGCTTCTCGTGGAACCCGCGCGACCTGCTCGACCGCTGGCACGTCCGCACGGTCGACGGCGCGCTCGAGCTCGAGTTCCGGCCCATCGCCGTACACCGCGAGGCCCGCGACCTGGGCCTGGTGGTGAGCCGCTTCGCCCAGCCGGTGGGTCGCTGGAGCGGCGTCTTCCGCCACCAGGGCCGGGAGTACCGCCTCGACGGGCTCCCGGGCGTGGCCGAGGACCAGGACGTCACCTGGTAGCGTCACCTGCGCCGTTCCGGAATCGGCCGGCCTGGTTTCGGGCTACCGTCTCCGTCCATGGCTCCGTTGGACCAGATGACCGAAGTGCTGCAC
>JADCJJ010000454.1 GCA_020247085.1 Myxococcaceae bacterium
CGAGGGGCTCGCCCTCGACGTCGACGGCCAGGCGTGGACGTGCCGGGAAAAGGTGTATCTGGCGCTCCACAAGCCCGTCGGCGTCGAGTGCAGCCACGCGCCGACCCACCACCGCTCGGTCTTCTCGCTGCTCCCGCCCTTCCTCGTCGCGCGCGGCGTGCAGGCGGTGGGGCGCCTCGACGCCGACACCTCGGGGTTGCTGCTGCTCTCGGACGACGGCGGCTTCATTCAGCGCCAGACGTCGCCGCGGTGGAAGGTGCCGAAGGTGTACGAGGTGACGTGCGCGGAGCCGGTGACCCGCGCGCAGCTCGACGCGCTCGGCCAGGGCGTCGTGCTGGCCGACGACCCGGCGCCAGCGGCAGGGGTCGCCGAGCGGCTGGACGAGCGGCGCCTGCGCCTCACCATCTCTGAGGGCCGGTACCACCAGGTGCGGCGCATGCTGGCGGCCGTCGGGAACCACGTCACCGGGCTGCACCGCGTCGCCATCGGCACGCTCGCGCTGCCAGCTCAGCTCGCCCCCGGCGCCTTTGCGGTCCTCGAGCCATACCAGCTGGGGCCGTGACGCTCCCGGGGTTGCGGGGCCGCGGCGCCTCGTGTCTTCTCGACGCTTCCCATGCCGACGCGCGAGCGCACCTGCGCCCACTGTGAACGCCGCATCGCGCCCCATGAGACGTGGTACCGCTTCGCGCTCGCGCTCCAGGGCGAGGCCGAGGTGCTGGACCCTGGCGCCATCGACACCGGGGTCGAGGCGGTGCTCGCCCAGCTCGATGCCTTCGACGCGGCTGAGCTGGAGGCGCAGGTATACGAGGAGTGCTCCGGTGTCCTCTGCGGGGCCTGCCGCGGCGTGCTCCGCGCGTTCCTGGGGCGGCGCCCCCGGGTGCAGTGACGGGCCCTCGGTGACGTCCGCCCGTCGCGTCGAGCGCCCGCGGCCCCGGGGGACCTGACAGACCTGTGATGGAGCGGCGGCGGGGCTTGGGTAGACCGACAGACGATGCTCTCCGCGGTCGCCCTCGTCGTGTTGTGTCAGGCCTCACCAGCCGGCGAGGTGGCCCCGGCCGACGCCGGCTCCGAGCGCGGCGCAGAAACGGCAGCCCCCTCGGGCCCGTCCGCGGAGGGGGCTGGTTCGGGTCCAGCCCACGGAGCGCCCGTCGCGGTGACGCCCAAAGAGGGGGCCCTGGGCGACGACGCCGGCGCGTCGAAGGGGCAGGGCGCCGGTGACGCGGGGGTCGACGACGACGAGCCCGACCGGCGGCTCCAGACGGTGGTGACGGGGTCGCGCACGGAGCGGAAGCTGCAAGATGTCGTCGTCCCCACCGAGGTCATCACCCGGGCGCAGATCGAGCAGCTCGGCGTGCGCGATCTCGGCCAGCTGCTCCAGCAGCACCCCGGCGTCGAGATGGTCTACACCAACCGCGGCGTCGGCATTCGCCTGCAGGGCCTCGACCCCGAGTACGTGCTGCTCCTCGTCGACGGCCAGCGCGTCGCCGGGCGCGCCGGCACCATCACCGACGTGACGCGCTTCTCCCTGCGCGACCTCGAGCGGGTCGAGATCGTCAAGGGTCCGGCCGCGGCGCTCTATGGAGCCGACGCGGTGGGCGGCGTCATCAACCTCATCACCCGGCGCCCACAGCGGGCGCTCGAGCTCTCGCTCCGGGCGATGGGCGGCGGCTTTCAGAACGGCTCGAACGACGTGCCCATCGGCTCCGAGGCCGACCTGCGGGCCCACGCCGCCTCGAAGCTGGGCCCCTTCGAGCTGCGCGCGGGCGCCGGCTTTCGCCACCGCAGCCCCTTCGACCGCAACCCCGACGACGTGGCCGACAACGGCCCCGGCATTCGCCGCTTCGACTACGACGTCGACCTGTCCTGGAACCCGAGCGACGCGGCGCGGGTGTGGAGCCGCACCTCGTACGCCTGGACCGACCTGCGGGCCGTCGACCAGAACGACACCGGCGCCGTGTTCAACCGCGTACAGCGCACCGAGAACGTCGACACCTGGTTGGGCACGCGCGTGACGCTGCCGACGGGCACGGTGCTGACGGCGCGTGGGCACTTCGGCTTCTTCCGCGATCAGTTCCTCCTCGACCAGCGCAACTCACGCAAGCTCGACGAATACACGCAGACCATCACCCGGCTGTTCGAGGGCTACGCGCAGGTCGACCACCGCTTCGGCAACCACCAGCTCACCGGCGGGGCCGAGGTCTTGAGCGAGAACCTGTCGAGCACCCGCCTGTCGTCGAGCTTCGTCCAGCGCGGGCGCTTCGGCCTCTTCGTGCAGGACAGCTGGACGATGGCGGGGAGCGGCCCCGTGAAGCTGTCGGTCGAGCCCGGCCTCCGCGCCGACGTCGACAGCCAGTTCGGCGGCGCGCCCTCGCCCCGCCTGGCCTTCAAGGTCGACGCCGGTCAGGCCTTCACCTTCCGTGCGTCGTGGGGCCTCGGCTTCCGGCCGCCGTCGTTCAACGAGCTGTTCCTGCAGTTCTGCAACACCGGCATCGGCTACTGCGTCGCCGGCAACCCCGGCCTGGTGCCCGAGCGGAGCGGCTCGGTGAACATCGCCGTGGACTACCGCCTGCCCCTCGACGGGTGGACGATCTCGGCCAGCGCCTGGCACACCAGCCTCACCAACCTCATCAACATCACCGCCAGCGGCACGCCGAACCCCGACAACCCCACCATCTTCGGCTACGAGAACGTGGCCGGTGCCTACACCCAGGGTGGCGAGGTGAACGCCCGCCTCAAGCTGTCGAAGGGTGCCTTCGTCGACCTCGCCTACATGGGCCTCGACGCGAGGGACCTGACGCGCAACCGCCCGCTCGAGGGCCGCAGCAACCACCGCGTCAACGCGTCGATCAACGCGAAGTACCGCCCGACCGGCCTCGAGGCGGTGGTGCGGGCCACCTGGAACGGCCCCCGCGTCTTCTACGTGGGCACCGGCCTGGGCTTCGCCAACGTGCTGGGCTTCGGCGAGGAGCGCACCGTCGTGGCGCCCGGGTTCTTCGACCTCGAGCTGCAGCTCAGCTGGGTCTTCAAGCCGTGGCTCAAGTTCTTCCTCAACGGCTACAACCTGCTCAACGCGGGCGACGCCGACTTCAACCCCCGCCCACCGCGTGGCCTGCTCGCCGGCGCGACCCTCGAGTACTGACATGCGCCTGGTCACCCTCTTCGTCGTCGCCGCCGCGAGCGCCTGCGCGCCCGACCTGCGCGTCACCGACTGCTTCGACGGCATCTGCGGTGAGCTGCCCACGGAGCCGCTCTTCAGCTTCACCCGCGCCGAGGGGGGCCTCGTCACCGCCCTCGTCGACGCGACGTCGAAGACGCTCGCCACCTACATCGACCTCGACGAGCCGAAGGAGCTCAAGTTCGACGAGGCCGAAGCCACCGGCGCCTGGGAGCTGTCGTTCATGCGGGACAAGATCCGCTCCAACGGTGGCGGCACCAACCCCGCCGGCACGGTCGAGGTGGCGGTGCTGCCAAAAGCCGACTTCGACGCGCTCACCCAGGCGCCAGCGAGCGGCTTCCAGAGGGACGGCGCCGAGGGCGTGTTCAACACCGTCGATGGCGGCTGGTACTACTACGATCTCGGCGTGCACCGGCTGACGACGCTCGACCACGTCTACGTCGTGCGCACCGGCAAGGGCGCGTACTTCAAGGTGCGGCTGGGCAGCTACTACGACGAGAACGGCACCTCGGCCCGCATCTCGGTGCGCTTCGCGCCGGTGGCGCCCCCCTGACGGCGCACGAAGGGGCTCGCCTGGCCGTCACGGCCGGGTAACAATTCGGTACGATGTCAGCGCCCGCAGCGAAGGACGCCGCGCACCCGACGGTCGACGACGTCGAGTTCCGCGCGCTCTACAAGAAGACGAAGTACGTGGTGGACACGGCCGACGGCTGGTCGCTCGTCATCACCCGCTACCGCCCCACGCCGCAGGTCTTCCCGCAGCCGCTCTTCGGAGAGCCGATGCTGCTGGTGCACGGCTTCTGTCAGAACCGCCACGCGTGGACGAGCGGCGAGTTCGTCAAGAACCTGCTCTTCTTCGGCCTTGACATTCACATCCTCGAGCTGCGCGGCCATGGGAAGAGCTCGCTGGCCTTTCAGCACGAGCGCGCCGCGCGCTTCGGCAAGAAGCCGCCGCCCGACCTCGACTACGGCTGGGACATCGACAGCTACTTCCTCTACGACTTGCCGGCCGCCGTCGCCGGTGTGCGCCGCATCACCCGGCGCGAGAAGATCTTCTACTGTGGCCACTCGATGGGCGGCATCCTCGGGTACGGCTACGCGGGCATTCACGAGCACTTCGAGGGCATCGTCACCATCGGCGCGCCGGCCGAGCTGGGGCGGGGGAGCACGCTGCTCAAGCTGTTCGCCTTCGCCGAGCCCGCCATCGAGGGCGCCATCGACTCGGTGCTGGGCACCCTCAACGTTCAGCGAGGCCTGGCGCACGGGGCCACCGAGCTCGTCTCAAAGGTGCTGCGCACGCCCTCGCCCGAGGCGCCGAAGCCCCTCCGCTACCGCTACCTGCCGCTCGATACCTGGCTCAAGGCCGCTTCCAACGCGCTCGGCTACGCCGAGGAGAGCCCGGTGCTGGGGTTGGTGGCGAGCCGCATCAATTACCTCGCCCGGTGGGACCGCCTGCAGATGGAGAACGTTCGGTGGCTGCTGAGCGAGGGCGGCGAGAAGGAGCCCCGCCTCGTCGTCGAGCAGTTCGCCCGGTGGGTGCGGAGCAATGAAGTCGTCTGCTACCGCACCGGCTACGACTTCAAGCGTGGCTTCGGGAAGATCCGCGTGCCGATGGCCATCATCTTCGGTGACGAAGATCCGCTGGCGTCGGTCGCGTCGACCCGCAGCGTGTACCGCTCGGCCAAGTCCGACTACCTGCTGTGGCGGCCGGTGAAGGGCAACAGCCACATCGAGCTCACCATGGGGCACGACGCCCGACAGATCTGCTACGACGTGAAGAACCTCGTCGAGTACGCGCGCACCCACCGGGCCCGAGCACCGTCGCTGCCGCGGGTCCAGTCCTGAGGGCCCGGGCTCGGGCGGTGCCGCCGGGCGGCTGGCGTCAGAGCTGCCCGAGGTAGGCGACGAGCGCGTCACGCTCGGACGCCGTCAGGCCCGAGACGTCGCCGTGCCGGTCGCCGCCGCAGGCCGGGTCGTTCACGCGCTGGGCGAGCGTTCGGGCGCAGCCGTCGTGCATCCACGGGCCGCGCATGGCGAGCCCCTTGAGCGAGGGCGTCTGAAAGGCGCCGCCGGTGCCGACGTCGGCGTTGACGGCGAGGGTGAGCCGCTCACCGCGATGACAGCCGACGCAGCCCGCCTTCACGAAGGCGGCCCGGCCCCGCGCCATGTCGACCGGGGCGTCGCGCGTGGGCGGCCGCGGTGCGGCGATGCCATCGAGGAAGGCCTCGAGCGACGCCACCACCTCGGGAGGCGGGGGGGCGCCGCCCATGCGCGCGACAAAGGTGTCTGACACGAGCGCGTCGAGCGTCGAGAGGTCTCCCTGCCAGTGGTACGGCGCCGTCGCGCGCAGCCCGCCCGACAGGGCCTGGGTTCTCCGGCGCTCGCCGAAGAAGGTCCAGGTGTGGCCGTCCTCCTGGCCCTCGGGGTGGCACGAGGCGCAGGCGATGCCTCCCGAGGAACCGTGGAACAGCTCGACTCCGGGCGTGGCCGGGAGGTCTGGCGTCAGCGCGAGCGACGTGGTGACTCGGCCCCGCTCGACGAACAGCAGCGTGTTCGGGGCGCGGCTGTGTACCAGCACCAGCTCGTCCGAGACCGCCGCCACGCCCACCGGAACGCCGACGGGCCCGCCGGGCGCGCCCGCCTCGGTGGGCGCTGGGCGCGAAGCGTTGACGATGCCGCAGACGCCAGACGGGGTGAATCCCTGCACCCGGTTCAGCGGCAGCCGGACGAGCTCTTCAGTGCCGGCGCTGGCGATGAGGAGCTCGCCCGACGGCGTGACGGCTGCGTCGATCGGCACCACCCCGGGGACCTCGGTCGACCCGACGAGCGCGCTGCCCTCGAACACCGTGACGGCGGTGCGGACGACCGTCGAGTCGCAGGGGTTCCGGTAGTACGGCACGGCCACCGGCGGTAGGCCGGTTCGGATGGCGTCGATGTCGCCGCGCACCGAGCGTTGGTGCACCATCACGGTCTGCCCCGAGCGCGTGGCGAGCGTGCGCCAGGCGACCGTCGGCACGAAGGCCGTGGGGGCGCCGGCGACCGATGGCAGCTCGGCCTCCGGCGGCGCGGTTCGCTGCGGCGTCCCGGAGGGCTCCACCGTCAGCAGCTCGGCGCTCCGAAACGTCGACAGGCGCACGCGGCCGCCCGACACCACCACGTCGCGCAGCTCGCCGTCGAAGCGGCGCACCGACAGAGAGCCCTCGGCCGGGAGCGTCACCAGCTCGCCTCCAGCGCAGGCGACGAGGACGGCCTTCTGGCCCGGGTCCCAGGCGACCCCTCGGGGCTCCGGGCAGACGGACTCGGTGCGCGCGAGGGTGGCCGAGGCGACGCGAACGGTCACCAGCTGGCCGGTGCCCCGCAGCACCACCCGCACGTTGCCGCGCCCGTCCTCGGCGCCAGGGCCCGGCAGACTGCCTTCGGGGAGTGGGAGCCGCCCAAGCGCGCGTCGCTCGCGCACGTTGACGACATGGAGCACGTCGCGCTCCGCGTCGCTCACGACCGCGAAGTCACCGCCGCCAGCCAGGGTCACCGTCCCTCCCACGAGAGGGACCTGCGCGGTGGAGCGGCGCTGGACGCTCGTGGAGGGCCCCGCCCCGACGGGCCCCGGGAGCGCGTCGGGGCCGGGTCCACAGGCGAACGCCACCACCAGCATCACGGCCCAGCTGCCTCGGTGCATACGCGCTCCGTTCTTCGAGAAATGCCACGCTCGCGAATCCCATCATCATCCCACAGGAGCCCCACCCCCGTGCGGCAGACCGACGACCGACCCAGCCTGGACGGCGGGCGTCGGTGACCGGACTTTCAGGCCAGGCGGTCTTTCGACATGATGTGAGCCGTTCTGGTGCCTGCATGGATCCTCTGCCCGTGACCCGCCCCGCCCGATCCGGCCAGGTGCTCCCGCTGCCCGCTGGCGGGGTTCCCGTAGAGCAGCTCGTCGCCCGAACCCTCGGCGGTGACCGGTCGGCCGAGGGCCTGCTCTACCGGCGGTACGCGCCGGGCGTGCTGGCGATGGCCGGTCGGTTGCTGCAGAGCACCACCAGCGCCGAGGACGTCGTGCACGACGCCTTCATCATCGCCTTCGGGCGGCTCCGGCAGCTGGCCGACCCGGCCCAGTTCCGCGGCTGGCTGGTGACGATCGTCGTGAGCCTGGTGCGCCGCCGGCTGCGTCGGGAGCGGTTGCTGCGCTTCGTCGGGCTCGACGGTGAGCCTGAGTCGACGCTGGAGCGCTTCGCGAGGCCCGGGACGACGGTCGAGGCCCGCGGTGAGCTGGCGCTGTTGGGCGATACTCTCCGCGCGCTCCCGGCCGACCTTCGGCTCGCCTGGGGCCTTCGGTACGTCGAGGGGGAGAAGCTCGAGGACGTCGCCGCGCACCTCAACAAGAGCCTGTCGACGACCAAGCGCTACCTGGCCGAGGCCGAGGCCCGCATCACCGCGCGCGTCTCGGTCGCGCCCCCCGACGGTGTCTCATGAATCGGCTCCCGCGTGAGGTCTCGTCTCTTCTCGAAGCGCCGCCCGACGACGCGGCGGTGCAACGGGTCTGGGTGCGCCTGTCGCGCTCCAGGACCAGGCCGCCACGGGGGCGGGTGGCGGTGCTCGGCGCGGCGCTGGCCGCCTCGGTCGTCGGTTTCGTCCTCTCGCAATTCGAGCCGTCGCGCGAGCGGCTGTGGGGCGCTCCCTCGGAGGGCGCCCTGCCCGGGGCACCGGTCGCCGGCCGTGGGGCGACGCTCCCTGCCGCCGGGCTGGCGGTGCCGGGGAGGCAGGGCCGCCCGTTGGAGCCGGCGCGCGCAGAGAATGGCGGGCTGGCGGGCATGAGCCCGGGGCGCGAGCGCGGCGTTGGCGCGCCCACCGGTGCGGGCGACGTCACGCACGGGCCCCCGGCACCGGCGCCCGTGCCGCTCGCCTCGGCGATGGTGCAGGGGCGCGCGCGCCGGCTGGCGCAGCGCGTCACGGGTCAAGGCGAGCCGGCCGATGTCGTCGGCCACCTGCTCGAGAGCGCCGTCGAGGCCTTCACCGAGGATGACGCGAGGCGGGCGGCGGCGCTGCTGGCGCGGGCCATCGCGGCCCACCCAGACGACCCACGCGTACCTGAAGCGCTCGTGACGCTGGGGTGGCTGCAGCTCGAGTACCTCGACGCGCCCGAAGACGCGAGGGCCTCGCTCGAGCGGGCCATGGAGGTCTCGCTGCCGCAGGAGCTGTTTGACCGCGCCTGGCCGCTGCTCCAGCGGGCCCAGCGCTGCGCCGGGCGAGCTGAGTAGCAGGCGAGGGCCCGGGGCCCACGCCCCACGCTGGCGTTCACCGTCGTTTCGCGACGTGGCGTCGGCGCCCACCGGCCTTTGTACCGACCCAGGCCCGCCATCGGCGTCGCCTGCGCTCGACCCTGCGCGCGCTCGAGACCGCCGCGCACTCGGGAGAGGCACGGCGGGACGGTCGCTGGTAGACGTGGTCCATGGCTGGCCTCTTCATCACCGACGAGCAGATCGCCCACGCCCGGCACCTGGCCATGGAGATCACCGACCCCATCTTCGGCCTCATCGAGCACAACACCACCGTCTCGGTCGAGCGCACGGTGCTGCGGTGGTTCGGCGTCGACGGCGTGGGGAACCTGGGGGCACCGCTGGTGAACCTGATGGTCGACCGGCTCCAGGCGGCCGGGGTGCTGAACAAGGGCGCGGCCTACTGGTATGGGCGGGCGCTCCGCATGGGCGCCTCCAGCCCCCTCGACGCCGTGGAGCGGCTGTCGACAGCCCCGCTCGAGACGCTCGGGCCCCTGCCGGCAGAGGACGAGGCGCGGCTCCGTGACGAGGTGCGCGCCGAGGCGAGGGCGATGGTGCAGGATCTGAAAGACCGGGTGGCCCGCCGCGACGAGCTGCGCCGGGAGTTCCCCATGGCGCCGGCGCCACACAAGTACCTCATCGTCGCCACCGGCAACATCTTCGACGACGTCGACCAGGCCCGCGCGGCCGCCCAGGCCGGCGCCGACGTCATCGCCGTCATCCGCTCCACCGCGCAGTCGCTGCTCGACTACGTGCCCCACGGTGCCACCACTGAGGGCTACGGCGGCACCTACGCCACCCAGGAGAACTTCCGCATCATGCGCGAGGCCCTCGATGACGAGTCGCGGCGCCTCAAGCGCTACGTCCAGCTGACGAACTACTCGTCGGGCCTCTGCATGTCCGAGATCGCCTTCTGCGCCGCCTGGGAGCGCCTCGACATGCTCCTCAACGACGCGATGTACGGAATCCTCTTCCGCGACATCAACATGCGGCGCACCTTCATCGACCAGTACTTCTCGCGGCGCATCTGCGCGCTGGCGGGCGTCATCATCAACACCGGCGAGGACAACTACATCACCACCGCCGACGCCTACGACGCGGCGCACACGGTGATCGCCAGCCAGTTCATCAACGAGTGCTTCGCCCATCGCGCCGGCCTGAAGGACTGGCAGCTCGGGCTGGGGCACTCGTACGAGATCGACCCCTTCAAGCCCGAGACGCTCCTGCTCGAGCTGTCGCAGGCGATGCTGGTGCGACGGTGCTTCCCAGAGGCGCCGCTCAAGTACATGCCGCCCACCAAGCACAAGGAGACCGACATCTTCTTCAGCCACGCCTACGACGTGATGGCCGACCTGGTTGCCATCTGGACGCGGCAGGGCATTCAGCTGCTCGGCATGATGACCGAGGCCATGCACACGCCGCTGCTCGCCGACCGCTACGTCGCGCTCAAGAGCGCCTCGTACCTGCACCGCGCCGCCCGCGGCATCGACGACGAGTTCGTCGTGCGCGAGGACGGGAAGATCGCCAACCGCGCCCGCTTCGTCTTTGGCAAGGCGATGGAGCTCCTCGAGGAGTGTCGCAAGGACGGCATGGTGGCCGCCATCGGCCGCGGTCGCTTCGGCGACGTGAAGCGCGAAGAGACCGGCGGCAAGGGCCTCGACGGCGTGGTGCCGAAGGCGAAGGACTACTTCAACCCCTTCCTCGAGCTGATGGAGGGCCGCGCGTGACGGCGGCGCTCGTGCTCGTCGCGGCGCTCGCGCAGGCGCCCGAGTCGCTGGTGCGGCAGCTCTTCGGCGGCGTCTCGCTGAAGGCCCCGAAGTCGTGGGCGCTGTCGAGCGAGGACGCGTCGTCGAAGGAGTGGGGGAGCGCCGACGACCGCGCCCGCCTCGCCTTCTCGGCGTTCCCCGTCGAGCCTGCGCGGCCGGCCAAGGCCTGCGTCAAGCAGCTCGTCGAGGCGCTCCAGGCCGAGGGCTTCTCGGACACCTCGGTGGGCGGCGCTCCGGCGGCGAGGAAGATCACCACCGACTTCATCGGCGAAAAGGAAGAGGACAAGGTCGACGCCAACAAGGTGACGACCACCACCGTGGTCGGCTGCAACGGCAAGACGAAGTGGTTGCTGACCTTCTCGAACCGCACCGCTGACGGCGCGAGGTACGGCGCGCTGCTCAAGCGGGTCCTCGACTCGGTCACGTACCAAAGGTGAGCCATGACGACCCACCCTGGCCGTGAGAAGCACTTCATCCGGGCGTACGGCGACCGCCGCGACGACGGTGTCATTCAGCTGTCCTTCACCCTGCCGGTGACCGCGAGCGAGAAGGCGAAGGAGGCCGCGAAGCTCTTCTGCCAGAAGCTCGGTCTCACGGACGTGAAGGTCGCCGCGGTCGAGCGCGCCGCCGAGCCCTAC
>JADCJJ010000455.1 GCA_020247085.1 Myxococcaceae bacterium
CGCGCGCTGACGGCGACGCCGGTGCAGGACCCGCGCGTCGCCGCCCGGCTCCTCGGCCTGCGCGCGGCCGTCCTCAACGCGAAAGGGGAGCACGCCGAAGCCGAGCAGCTGCTGCGCCAGAGCGCCGACGCGCTCCGCGAGCTGGGCGACGGCGGTTGACGGCCCGACGCCGGTCGGGGGGCCTTCAGAGCTCGTCGGAGCGGCTCAACATCGACGGACGGCCGAGCAGCTTGCGCTCGAGGGCCTCCATCTCGCGGGCCGCGGGGCGCGTGTGGTGCTCATACCCGAGCAGGTGCAGCAGCCCGTGCGCGAGGTACAGATCGAGTTCGTCGTCGAGCGTCGTACCGAAGGCCTTCGCCGCGCGGCGCGCCGTCTCGAGCGAGATGACGACGTCACCCAGCACGCGCCGGCCCGGTCCCGGCATCTCTCCCGCGGGGAACGACAGCACGTCGGTCGCCTCGTCCTTTCGGCGCCACAGCGCGTTCAGCTGCCGAATCTCGGCGTCGCGGACGAGCGAGAGGCTCAGCTCGACGCCGGCGAGCTTCAGCACCTTGAAGAACCGCGCCGAGCGCCGCACCAGGCGGTCACCCCGGGCGTCGGCCCCCGCCCCACCCCGCGAAGAGTCCAGCCATACCTTGTTCGCGCTGCGGCGCCTCGCCATGGAAGGTCTCCTCACGCGGCCGCTCACCGCGTCACCGAGAACGTCACCCGGGCGTTGTTGGGGGCCCGGCTCCCCGGCGTGGGCCGCAGGGTGGCCTCCAGCCCGAAGACGAAGCGCAGCTGGGCGCCCGTGGGCGTGAC
This sequence comes from Myxococcaceae bacterium, assembly GCA_020247085.1. Classification (GTDB taxonomy): domain Bacteria; phylum Myxococcota; class Myxococcia; order Myxococcales; family Myxococcaceae; genus Xiheimicrobium; species Xiheimicrobium aquaticum. Next base: position 802 of record JADCJJ010000455.1, read on the forward strand.
GACCCGACCCGTCGTCTCTCCCGGGCGGAAGGCGAAGCTGGCCGGGTCCTGCGGCTCGGCCTTCGAGGCCAGGAAGACGTTGCCGCCCGCCGGGTCATTGACCGAGAGGTCGGCCGACAGCACGTCGTCGGTCCAGCCGTAGGTGCGCCCGGCCTCGGGCTCGAGGGCGAAGCGGAGCACGAAGACGACCTCGGGGCGCGGCGCGCCGGCCGTGGTGCGAACCGTCAGGGTGGTGGCGTTGGGGCTGCCGCGGGTGAAGGCGGCGGTGGCCTCGCACGGGAGCGCGTCACCCAGCGCCCCCATCAGGGCGGCGCGGCACGACAGCTCGGGCCCCAGCGTGCCCGCGTCCGCCGGCGGCGCGCCCGCGTCGGCCCCGCCCGGTACCGGGAGCGGGCCGCAGGCGCAGGCCGCGAGCGCGAGGCCGACCGCCCTCACGCGCCCGCCCGCTTCGAGTCGTCCGGCGCGGCGCCCTTCACCACCACGAGCCCCGCGCCCTGCGGCCTGACGGCGCCCGGCGGGTACTCGGGCCTCGCGTGGTAGATGCCTTCGAGGGTGCGCACCATCGAGTCGGCGACGAGGGCCAGGTCCTTCAGCGTCAGATCGCACTCGTCGAGCTGCCCCTCGCTCGAGATGAGGTTGAGCATCTTCTGCACCTGCGCCTTGAGCTTGTCGGTGGTGGGCTCGGCCAGGCTCCGACACGAGGCCTCGACGGCGTCGGCGATCATGCAGAGCGCCGCCTCACGGAACTGGGGCTTCGGCCCGGGGTAGCGGTAGACGCCCTCGTCGACGGGCGAGGCCGGGCTCTTGCCCTCCTGCTCCTTCTGGGCCTTGTGAAAGAAGTACCCCACCAGCCGGGTGCCGTGATGCTGGGGGATGGCGTCGGCGACGCGCTGGGGCAGGCGGTGCTGGCGCGCCAGCTCGAGGCCCTCGGTGACGTGACGCTTGATGATGACGGCGCTCATCTGCGGCGCCAGCCCGTCGTGGGCGTTGGTGCCCTTCTGGTTCTCGCCGAAGAAGGCCGGGTTCCGGCCCTTGCCGATGTCATGGTAGTACGCGCAGCTGCGCGCGAGCAGCGGGTTGGCGCCGATGGCCTCGGCGGCCGCCTCGACGAGCGAGCCCATGATGATGCTGTGGTGGTAGGTGCCCGGCGCCTGCAGCACGAGCTCCTTGAGCGCCGGGTGGTTCAGGTTCGCCAGCTCGAGCAGCTTGAGGTCGGACGCGTAGCCGAAGCCTGCCTCGGCGACGGCCGTCAGCGTCAGCACCAGCATCGGCGTGACGACGGCCGCCGAGACGAAGGCCAGGCCCGCCGTCCACCACAGCTCGGCGCCGACGCCCCGGCCCGCCGCGAGGCTCGCGAAGAGCACCATGCCCACGCCGACGAGCCCGGTGATGGCGCCGGCGCGGAACAGGCCCGCCCGCTCCCGCACGCGGGCCAGCCGGTCGGACGCGGTGAGCGAGGTGACGAGCGCGAAGAGGAACACCGCCAGCGAGTTGCCGAGCATGACGCCGGCCAGCGCCGCGAAGCAGATGGCGAAGTACAGCGCCGTCTCCTCCGAGAGGACGAAGCGCACCAGCATCGCGCCGGCGGCGAGGGGGAACGCCAGGTGCAACGCCTCGGCGGGCACCGTCGGGTAGCGGTCGTGCACGGCGTCGGCCACCAGCAACCACAGGTGGAGCAGGCCCAGCAGCGAGATGGCCGCCGCGCCCATGAAGAGCGCATCGCGGCGCGTGGGGCGGAAGCGGCGCAGCGAGCTGCGGAAGAAGTGCCACGCCGCGGCCAGCACGAGCGCCACCAGCCCGGCCCCGCCGAGCTGTACCTGCACGCGGTCGAGCTCGCTCATCTGGCCGCGAAGGCCCTCGAGCAGCAGCAGGTGCCCCTCGTTCACCAGCTCGCCGTCGGCGATGAGGCGTTGGCCACGCTTCACCTCGAGGAGCACCGGCTTGACGGCCAGCTCGGCGGCCTGCCGCCGGGCCTCGGTCTCGGCAGCGTTGATCGACAGGTTCGCGCGCACCTGGCGCTTCACCAGGCGCAGCACCGCCCGGCGCACCAGCGGCGGAGCCTCGGGCAGCAGGTTGCCGGGCACCGAAGCGAAGCGGTCGATCTCCTGGCCGGCCTCGCGCAGGTCGACGACCACCGGCGGCGCGGTGCCCGACTCGGACTCGCTGCGGCCGCCGAGCATGCGCACGGTGATGCCGTTCGCGTCGACCCGCGACAGCTCGCTCCGCGCGACGACGACCTTGCCCCGCCAGGCCAGCTCGAGGAGCGCCACCGCCGCCTGCTCCAGCTCGGGGGCGAAGCGCGCCTGCACCAGCGCCTCGACGTCGTCGTCCTCGCCGAGGGGCGCGTGCTCCTCGAAGCGCCGCCGGTTGTCGCGCAGCAGGGCTGAGAGCTGCTCCTCTCGCAGGCGCGAGGCATCACCGGCGATTCCCGGCGGCCGCTTGCCCGGGGCGGCCGAGGCAGCGGGCTCGAGCGGGTGCTGGGCGCGGTGGGCCTCGACGAGCTCGCGCATGGCCTCGAAGCCGTCGCGAAGGCCCCGCCGGGCCTGCGCCTCGACAGTCGGATCGTAGTCGAACACCGGGCGCACGCGCTCCCGGGCCTCGAGCTGCCGCTGCTGCGTTCGGGCCAGGTCGGCCACCTGCACGTCACGCGGCGCCTTGAAGCCGGCCGGCGAGGGCGCGCGGAAAGGCTTGCCCACGTCGTCGGCACCGAGCTCGGGCACCTGCTGCGTCGACAGCCCCGATGAGAGGAGGAACCCCGAGGTGAGGGCCACCAGCGCCAGCACGCCGGCGAGGGCGCTCGACTGCAGGGCGGTGGCAGGCCGGGCGCTCACGAAGACGACTCAGCTGCGAACCGAGGGGGCCGAGCTGGCGAACAGGAACAGCTTGCGGCCCGCCTGGGCCACGCCGAAGTGCTGCCTGAGCGGGCGCTTTTCGTTGGCCACGAAGGCCTTGAGCCCGGGGTACAGCGCCATGAGCGTCTGGAGCACGTCGGCCACGTCGCTGGTGGGCGGCACGCCCAGCTCGATGCGCGCCCGGCCCTCACAGGCAGACTGGAGCGGCCGGGGGATGATGACGGTGACGTTCATGCCAGGCAGACCTACTCTGCCAGAGACTGGCGCCCGGCGCCCCCGAAGTTCACTCGTCCGAGCGCTTGCGGCGCACCGCCGCCGGCACCCCCTGCACCGTCTTGACGTCTTGCGCGTCGGCGGCCAGCAGCGGGGCCAGCAGCTCCGACTTCACGCTCCCCGGCAGCAGCGTCACCTGGGCGCCCGACTCGACCAGCTTCTGCGTCTCGAGCAGCTCGAACATCGACTCCATCACCTCGGCGTCGGCCGAGATGCGGGTCAGCGCCTGGCCGACGATGAGCGGCCGCTGCGCCGCGGCGCGGGCGAACTCAGTCGCCGCCTGCCGGTCGGCGGTGGACTTGATGATGTTCACCTGGTTCGCGCCGTCCTGCTTGATGGCGCTGGTCACCTGCCGCAGCCGGTTGACGACCTTCTCTTCAATCTGACGAATCATCGCCAGGTCGCGGAAGTGCACCTTGCGGATGTAGACGCTCCCGAGCTGGTAGCCCCACTCCTCGGCGCGGGGCTGCACCTCTCGGCGCACCGCCTGGCTCATCACGTGCCGCGTCTCGAGCATTGCGTCGAGCTTCATGTTCGACAGCGTGCGCACCGCGGCGTTCGACACGTTGGCCTCGAGCGAGCCGCGCGGGTCGGCGTTCTTGAAGAGGAACGACGCCGGGTCCTTCACCGCCATCTCGTACCAGATGCCGATGCCCATCGGCGCGCCCTCTTCGGAGTTCACCGGCTGGCTGCGCAGGTACTGCTGATCGACGCGCAGGTCGACCGTGTAGACCTTGCCGAAGATGGGAATGAGCGCGGCCTTCACGCCGAGCTTCACCCACAGCAGGTGCAGGCCCGGCTCGTCGATGGTGCCGATGACCTCGCCGAAGAGCGTGAAGACCTTGGCCCGCCGCTCCTCGACGGTGGTGTAGAGACCGAACGCCCGCGCGACGGCGAAGGCCGCGGGCACGCCGACGAGGCACCCGAAGAACGCGGCGACGGCCGAGACGAAGAAGCTCATGACGACACCCCCAGGAAGGCCGCCTTCGCCTTGGCGAAGAGCTGCAGCTTGACGTTTCGGACGTAAGCCTTGAGCAGCGCCGGGCCCGAGCCGTTGCGCTTGAGCTCGGAGAGCTGGTTGGCGAGCTGCAGCAGCGGCTCGACCTCGGCCTGCGCGTTGAGGGTCTCGATCTCGACCGCCCGGCGAGACTGAACGATCTTCTGGTCGGCCGCGGCGCGGGCGAGCGACACCTCGGAGCCGACCATGTTGTGGGCGGTGTTGATGGCCGCCAGCGCGCTCTCGACGTCGGCCGGCGGGTCGATGCCGGTGATGAGCGACGCGTCGAGCACGATGCCGTACCGCGCCGCCGACGAGAGGCACTCGCGGTCCATCTGCTCGTTGAGGTCTCGCAGGTTCTTGCGCAGGTCGTTGATGGAGATGCCCTCGGCGCCCTTGAGGTCGACGTTGACGGCGCCGCCCTCACCCGACGGCAGCGCGCGCTGCGCCTCGGCCGGCGCCTCGAACGAGGCGATCTTCTGCCGGAGGATGGAGATGAAGTACGCCAGCACGTGGGTGAGCGGTCGCTTCACACCGAAGAGGAAGGCGTAGAGGTTCTGCTCGGCGACGCGCCAGCGCAGTTGCCCCACGAGGCCGATGTTGAGCTGGTCCTTGGTGACGGCGTCGAGCATCGCGCCGCCGCGGTTGGCGTTGGGGTCTTCGGGGTCGAAGGCCAGGTTCGCCGTCTCGGTCGCGACCGAGACCTTGTAGACCTTCTCCCAGGGCCACTTGAAGTACGGGCCGCCGGGCGGAATCACCCGCACCTGCGGGTAGCGGTAGCGCTCCCGCTCGTCGGGGCGCAGGTGCTCGGCCATCGGGTTGTCGAGGGTCGTCGTCTGCAGGCGCTGGGCGCGACCGAACGACGTCTTCACCGCCCGCTCGTTCTGGTTCACCGTGAAGAAGCCGAAGATGACGTAGCGCAGCGTGAACCAGCCGAGCGCCCCGAACAGCAGCCCGGGGAGCGAGATGAGGGTGGGCTCTTCCATGTCTGACGTCTCCCATCGGCCCGCAGGCGCGGGCACGTACACCTACGAGTGACAACCCCGGCGCTTGCGTCAAGTCCCACGGTCTGACTGACAGGCGTCAGTAGTTCCGCAGGTCGTCGTGGTCCTCTTCCTTCGCGTCGCCCTTCTTCTTCTTGGCCTCGTCGAGGCGGCGCCTCTCGTCGTCTTCGCGGCGCTTGCGCTCTTCGGCCTCGCGCTGGCGGCGCTCCTCGGCGGCGCGCGCGGCCTCGTCATCGGCCGTCTTGCCCTTGCGCTTCTCGTCGTCGACCCGGCGCCGCTCGTCGGCCTCGGCCCGCTTCTTCGCCTCGGCCTCCTCCTTCGCGCGCGCCTCGGCCTGGCGCCTCTCGTCGTCGAGCCGGCGCCGCTCGTCGGCCTCAGCCCGCTTCTTCGCCTCGGCCTCCTCCTTCGCGCGCACCTCGGCCTCTCGCTTCAGGCGGGCCTCCTCTTCGCGCTGGAGCCGGGCCTCATCCTCCTTGCGGCGCTTGTCCTGCTTCGGGTCGACCCTGGTCGGCTCGTCCCTCTTCACCGGCTCTTCCTTCTTCACCGGCTCTTCCTTCTTCACCGGGGCGCTCTGCATCGACGGCTCACCCGACGGCCTCGGATTGTCACGCTTCGAGCCACGCTTCGGGGTGGGCTCGGGGTCGGGCCCGGCACCCTGGGCGCTCGAGGCGAGCAGGCCGACGCCGACGCCGGCAGAGGCCGCCGCGACGACGGCCGCTCCGAGCGAGCTGGCGCCGAAGGCCACGCCGTCACCCCGCAGGCGCTCGAGCGTCAGCGTCTGCACCTGCGGTGTGATTCGGTACTGGTCGAGGCGCGCCTGCCCGACGACGCCGGTGACGATGCTGGTCGCGACCAGCCCGGCGGCGACGCCGAGGAGCGCAACCCCGACGATCTTCCGTCCGCCGGCCCCGGCCAGCGCGCCGTCGACGTGGCTGACGGGCTTTTGGTCGACGCGAGGCGCGTCGGCGGCGAGCACCTGACCGAGGGAGGCCTCGAGCGAGGGCACGCCCTCGGACAGCGGGAGCGTCGCGGCGGCATAGCCGGCGTTGTGGCCGTCTCGGGTGACGATGCGCAGCGCGGTGAGCTCGAGCCGCGGCCCGGTGGGTGACTTCTTCACCAGCAGCGCCAGCACCTGCTCGACCCCGACGGCCTTGCCGAGGTCGACGAGGGCCTGGTCTCGCGACGCGGCGGTTGGTGCCGGGGTGATGGTCGCGAGCGCCCTCCTCCAGGCGGCGTCGCGCTCGGTGGGCTTGAGCTCGAGCAGCGACTCACCGGGCGGCAGCTCGGCGACCACCGGGGCCCGCCCGCCGAGGGCGGCGACCACCGAGTGCCTGGCACCGAGCAGCCCCTTCACCGTCACCGGGCTGGGGCCCTTCGGCTGGCCATTCACCCAGACGGCCGCGCCCGAAGGCTCGGTGCGCACGACCAACTCGCCGCGGGCGCTGCCGGCGAGCTTGCGCTGCTGCTCGACGAACTTGAGGAGCTCGGGCGGAAAGTACTGCGGCGTGAACTCCGCCCGCGGCGCGATGGCGATGATGCGCTCGATGTCGAGCTTCGCGAGGGCGAGCTCTCCCCCGAGCGCGTGACTGGCGGCCTTCATCACCCGGGCCTTCACCGCCTCGTCGAAGGCGTCGACGTCCTTCAGCAGCTTGAGCGCCTCGGAGAACGCCTCGACGCCGCGCGCCGTGTCCAGGTCGTCGATGGCGCGCTGCCCGTCGGCCATCTTCACGCGGGCGCTCTCCAGCCGGGCCTGCCGCTCCCGCGCGGCGGTCGGGTCGAGGGCGACGGTGAGCGGGACGACCTCGAAGCGGGCCGCGGCGCGGGCGAGCCCCTCCGCCTGCTGCTCCAGCGCGCCCTGGAGCGAGCCGACGATGGGGTCGAGCGGAACGACGACGACGACGAGGCGGGGACCCGTCGCCGCGCTCGCGACCTGCTGCGGCAGAGCCAGGGGACGCGCGCCGGCGGGCCCGGCCGCGAGCCAGGCACAGAGCGTCGCGATGAGCGTCGAGGTCAGCGGCGCAGGCCGTCGCATCGGGGCGCATGGTCGCCCATGACGCCCGGTGACTCAATCATCGTCGTCGGGCTCGACGAACAACCAGCGAATGTCAGAGACCCTGGCGTGAATGGCCTTCTCGAAGGCGTCGATGGCCTCGACCACGCCCTTCGTGTCGAGCCCATCGACGAGGTGCACCTTGCAGGCGACCATCACCTCGCCAGGCCCCTGCTGCACGGTGAGCACGCGGATGAGGCGCTTGATGGCCGGCTGGGTCTTCGCCACCGCCTCGATGGCCGTCTCGATGGTGGGGTCGGCGCGCTCGCCCAGCAGCAGCGACATCACCTCTCGGCCGAGGAAGATGGCGACGGCGATGAGCACCAGCCCGATGAGCAGCGAGCCGACGGCGTCCCACCGGGCGTCGCCGGTCTGCACCGCCAGCAGCAGCGAGGCGAGCGCGACGACCAGGCCCAGCACCGCGGCGGAGTTCTCGCCGAAGAGCACCACCAGGTCCGAGTCCTTCGTGTCGCGCAGGTAGCGGAGCAGCGGCACCTCGCCGCGGCGCTTCTTCATCTCGACCAGGTTGCCCCAGGTGGCCCAACCCTCGAGGAGCAGCGAGAACCCGAGGATGCCCACGGCCCAGCCGATGTGGTCGACCGGCTCTGGGTGCTGCAGCTTGTGCACGCCCTCGTAGACCGAGAACACCCCGCCGCCCGAGAACAGCAGCAGCGCCACGATGAAGCTCCAGAAGTAGACGCTGCGCCCGTAGCCCAGCGGGTACTTCTCGTCGGGCGGCTTCTTCGCCCGGGTCACGCCGACGAGCAGCAGCACCTGGTTGACGCAGTCGGCGCTCGAGTGAATGGCCTCGGCGAGCATCGCGCCCGAGCCAGTGAAGACCGCCGCGAAGCCCTTGGCGATCGCGATGCTGACGTTGACCGCCAGCGACTTGAGGATCTCTTTGGTGTCTCCCGCCACGGCAGCGGGACGTAGCACGCCGCGGGTGATTGCGGTGGGCGCGCCGCGGCCCCGCGCTCACGGCGCCCGGGCGGTGCTCTTCCCGGCGCTCACGGCGGCGCCATTCAGGTAGTTGAGGGCCACCTTCAGCTGGTAGTCGGTCAGCTTCTCGGTCACCTCCCAGGCCTTCAGGTTCTCGGGCAGGGACGGCTTGAGGCTGGCCAGCTCGGGACCGTCGCCCTCGCCGCGGAAGTGCCGCTTGAGGTCCTTCTCGCGCACCGACTCGGTCTTCGTCAGCACCCCCTCCGACTCGCCCACGAGGAAGTCCGGCAGAATGCCGCGCTCCTGAATGCTCCGCCCAGACGGCGTGTAGTACCGCGCGATGGTCAGCTTCAGGCCCGAGCCGTCCTCCATCTCGATGACCGTCTGCACCGAGCCCTTGCCGAACGTCGGCACGCCCATCAGCACCGCGCGCTTGTGGTCCTGCAGGGCCCCGGCGACGATCTCGCTCGCCGACGCCGAGCCCGCGTTCACCAGCACCACGATGGGGTACGGCTTCTCGGTGTCGCGCTCCTTCGCGCGCTCCTCGGTCACCTGCGCCCCGTCGCGGCCTCGCGTCGAGACGATGAGCTGGCCCCCTGGCAGGAACCGGTCGGCGATGGCCACCGCCTGGTCGAGCAGCCCGCCTGGGTTGTTCCGCAGGTCGATCACCAGGGCGCGCAGCTCCTTGCCGCCGTTCTGCCCGCGCAGCTTCTCGAGCTCCTTGAAGAGCGAAGCGTCGGTGCGCTCCTGGAAGTTCTTCACCTTCACGTACCCGATGCCGCCGAAGAGCGCGCTCTCGACCGAGGCGATGCGAATGTGGTCGCGGATGATGGCGAACTCGCGCGGCGCCGCGAAGCCCTCGCGCATGATGGTGAGCAGCACCTTCTTGCCTGCCGGCCCCCGCATCTTCTGGATGGCGCGTGTCAGCTCCATCGAGCGCGTCGGCTCGTCGTCGATCTTCAGCAACTGGTCGCCCGGCTTGATGCCCGCGCGCTGCGCCGGCGTGTCGTCGACGGGCGCCACCACCACGATGGAGTCGTTGCGCCGGGCGATCTCGATGCCCAGGCCACCGAACTCGCCCGAGGTGTCGATCTTCATCTCCTTGAAGACGTCGGGCGGCATGTAGACGGTGTGCGGGTCGAGCGTCTCGAGCATGCCCTTGATGGCGCCCTGCATGAGCTGCTGCTCGTCAACCGTCTCGACGTAGTTGTTCTGCACGTACGACAGCACCCGGGCGAAGAGCTCGAGCTGCCGGTAGGTCGCCTCGGCCTTCGGAACCGGAGGCCCGGCCAGCGCCGCAGCGCTCCACGCGAGACCCAACGCCACCACGAAGCGACCCATGGCGCGCAAGCCTAGCCTCAAACCCGCGCCCAGTTCGCCGCCACGCCCCGCCCGCACCGCGCCGCTCACCCCGCCAGCCCCTTCGCCCGCGCGAAGTCGACCACCTTGCGCACCAGCGGCCGGGGGTTCTCCATCTGGGGCATGTGGCCGAAGCCCTCGACCTCGTGCACCTCGGCGTGGCCCGGCAGGTGCTCCCGGAAGTACGCGAGGCCCTCGGGAGGCAGCAGCTTCTCGTGGGTGCCCCAGATGAGCAGCGTCGGCATCGACAGGCCGGCCAGCATCGCCTCGCTCACCGAGTCCTCGGGTCGCACCTCGCGGATGAGGCTGCGCACGGTGGGGTTCTCGTAGAGCTTCTGCATCTGCCCGGGCAGCAGCAGCAGCGGCAGCGGCGGGCGGGCGAAGAGCCTTCGGGTCATCGCACGCGCCTCGGCGCGGGTGTTCACCTCGAAGGACTGCACCAGCGCGCGGAACCGCTCGGGCTCGAGCCTCGCGCCGGCCGGCGAGATGAGCCCCAGGGCGCGCACCGAGGCGGGCGTCTCGTGCGCCAGGTACAGGCTCATCGCCCCGCCGAGCGAGTTGCCGATGAGGAACACCGGCTCGGCCACCACCTCTTCGAGAAAGGCGCGCACCGTCGCCAGCTGCTCCCGCCAGGCCAGCGGCCCGCCTGCCGGCGTCGGCGAGAAGCCGTTGCCCGGCACGTCGACGGCCCACACCCGCCGGAAGAACAACGACAGCGGCTTGATGGTGCGCCAGTACGCGTTCGCCGAGCTCCCCAGCCCGTGCACCAGGAGGAGCGGCGGCCCCAGCCCCTTCCCCTCGAGCCGGTAGGCGTGCACCTCGTGGCCGCGCACCCGGCGCACCTCGCTCTCGACTCCCTGCGCCACCAGGAGCCGCCGCATCGTTCGATTCGCCGCCTCGAGCAGGTTCATTCCGCCTCCGTCATAGCCGTGGCAGGGCCGCGAGGCTCCATCGGGGTGCACAGGCACCCGCCCGTCGGGTCGCCCCGCGCCCCCCGTCAGGCCTCTGTCTCGGCAACCGCCGGCATTCCCACCCGGCGGCCGTCCCGGGCCGGCTGGCGTGGGGCTTGCTGCCATCAGGGGGTGCTCCGGCGAAGCGCAGACGGTCGAGGGTGGGGCGGCGGGGCGTCGAGGCGGGGCGAGCTGCCCCCACGCCGGGAGAGCGCGACGTCATGCCGGGGCTAGCCGAGAAGCTGGGCGAGCAGGTGCAGGCCATCCTCTCGCGGAAGATCGCTGACAACACCCTGGTGCTCCCGTCGCCGCCCGTGGTGGTGACGAAGATTCTCGAACTCGTGCGCGACCCGGCCTTCTCTCCCAAGGACGCGACGCCGCTGATGGAGCGCGACACGACGCTCGCCGCGCGCGTGCTGCGCGCCGCCAACTCCGTCGAGCACGGCGGCATGGAGCGCGCCAGCACCCTCGCCCAGGCCCTCACCCGCCTGGGCGTCGAGCGGCTCAAGTCGCTGCTGGTCGAGATCTCGGCGCACCAGCTCTTCGAGTCGCGTGACGCCCGCATCGGCGCCCTCACGCGCGGACTGTGGGAGCACTCCCTCGCCGTGGCCGTGCTGTCGCGCGACACGGCGCAGCGCTGCGGCGTCGCCGACACCGAAGCAGCCTACCTCGCCGGGCTGCTGCACGACGTCGGCAAGCCGGTGGTGGCCTTCGTGCTGCTCGAGGCCGAGAAGAGCGTCGTCGGCACGCGCACCTCGGAGTGGATCGACCCCGACGCCTGGGTCCAGGTGCTGCAGGCGGTGCACCGGCCCATCGGCGTGGCCCTGGCGAACAAGTGGGGCCTGCCCGAGGCCGTCGCCTCGGCCATCGGCGACAGCAGCGAGTACCAGACGGCCGAGCGCGTCTCGGTGGGTAACTGCGTGCGCTTCGCCAACGCCCTCGCCAAGCGCGAGGGCCTCTACGTGGGCCAGGTCGAGCCCGCCGACGTCGACGCGCTGGTGATGGTGGGCCGCTCCCTGCTGGGGCTCGACGACGCCGCGCTCGCGCAGCTCGCGGGCGGGCTCAAGGACCGCGTCCGCGCCCTGCTGGCCTGACGGCTCACGGCGCTGCCGTCTCGCGCAGCCGCCGCTCCATGCCGATGACCGGGCCGCCGACGTGCTCGAAGGGCCGGGGCTCCTTGTCGAACAGCTCGACGGCGATGCGCTCGACGGCGCGGGCCGCGGGGCTCGACGGCGTCAGCGTCACCAGCGGCTGCGCGAGGGCGGTGGCCCGCCGCACGTTTTGATCATCGGGGAGCGAGCCCAGGTACGACAGGCGCGGCGCCGGCAGCGCGCTGGCGAGGCCCTGCAGGCGGCCGAAGGCGAGCTGCCCCTGCTTCTCCGACCGCGTGCCGTTCACCACCACGTCGACGGCCCGCACGGCCAGCTCGGCGTGGAGCGTCTGCGCCAGCGTCGCGGCGTCGGCCAGGCTGGTCGGCTCGGGCATGGCGACGAGCACCACCCGCTCCGCCGAGGCCGCCGCCACCAGCGCGTCCCGGTGGAGCCCCGGCGGGCAGTCGATGAGGATGACGTCGAACTGCTCCGCCAGCGCGTCCCACACGTCGCGCATCAGCACCTGCTCGCGCTCCCCCAGGAAGGTGAGCGCCCGTTCACCGCTGGCCGCCGGCAGAATCGCCAGGCCCTGCGGCGTCTGCAGCAGCGCCTCGTCCAGGCTCGCCCCGCCGAGCACGTGGCCGACGTGCGACGAAGGCTCGAGGCCGAACAGCACGTGCACGCTCGCCAGACCCGCGTCGGCGTCGATGACGACGCAGCGCAGGCCCCGCTTCGCCGCGAGCACCCCGAGGTTGGCGACGAGGTGCGACTTCCCCACCCCGCCCTTCCCGCCCGTCACACTGATGACCCGCAGCGTCGCCACGGGCACAGCGCTTTGCAATTCTGCGACCGTCAGGGCCGGCCGGTGCCGTTCAGCGAAAGCCGCGCACGCCCGGAGACGGCGTTCGTCTCGAAGACCAACGTGCCGGCGTACGCACCTTCTCGCACTGGGGCGAAGGTGACCCGGAAGGTGCGGGTGACTCCCACGGCGACGCTGCCGGTGCCGCCGACGACGAAGAAGGCGCCAGAGTCGCCGCTGGCGGTCTCGAGCTTGACGCCGGTGATGTCGAGGGTGTCGAGGCCGGTGTTGACGGCCTGCAGCGTGAGCGCGGCCGTCTCGCCGGTCTTCACCTCACCGAAAGCGTGGGCGACCTCGAAGCCGGGCATGCCGCCGTCGGGCACGCCGAGGCGCAACTCACCCCGGTTCGTCATCTGCACGCCCGGCTCAGGCCGCTCGCACGCGAGCGCCGCCACGACGAGGACCATCACCACCAGCAAGCGCTTCATCGTTTCGCCTCCACCTTCGCAGCGTACTCCGGCACCGACTCGGCCAACCGCCGCCAGAGGGCCCTGGCGCCCTCGACGTCGCCCTTCGCCTTGAGCCGGTCGCCGAGCGCGTCCACGGCCTCGGGGGCCTGGGTGGCCACCCGCCAGACGTTGTCGGCCATGGGCTTGCCCAGCTTGACGAGCGACCAGGCCATGGCGGCGCGCAGGCGCGGGTTGTCGGGCTGGTACGGCATCACCTGCTTGAAGCCATCGAGCGCCTCCTGGTACCGGCCCTTCGCGAGCGCCTCCTCGCCGTCTTCGATGAGGCGGGCATGGCGCGCGTCGGCCTCGGCGCTCTTCGGCGCGCTCTGGAAGGCCGCGATGGTGGCCGGGTCGAGCGCCGGCATGCCAGCGGTGGGCGAGGGCTCGGCGGTGGCGACCGGCGCCAGCTTCGACAGCCCCCCCGCCTCGAGGCCGGCCCTCGCGCGGTCTCGCAGCGCCTTCGCACTCCGGGCCTTCGGCGACGCGGGGGCGAGCATCAGGAACCGGTCGAGGTCGGCCAGGCCTACCTCCAGGGCCTTCACGTCGTCGGGCCCCTCGTCGATGGTGAGCGCGCCGCGCGCGTACAGCGCCTCGGGCACGTCGTCGAAGGTGGCCACCACCGCGTCGTACGCGGCGCGGGCGCCTGCGCGGTCGGCCGCGAGAAACCTCAGGTGCCCGTCGAGCAGCATCACCTCTGGCACGCCGGAGAGCGCCTTGCGGGCGCAGGCGACGGCCCCGGCGGTGTCCTTGGCGCGCGCCAGCGCCTGCGCCGCCGCGAGCGCGCTCGAGAGGCTCTCGTCGGTCCCTGGCACGGGCGCGCACGGCGGGGCGGACACGGGAGCGCGGGCCTTGAGCTTCGCGCGCTGCGCTCCGTAGAACTCGAGGGCCGGCCGGGCGGTGGTGAGCGCCTCGGCGGCGTAGGCGCGGGCGTCGGCGAGCCGGCCCTGGCCGAAGTAGAGGCGCGTGAGGGACGCCGAGATCTCGAACGGCTTGGCGCGCTGCTGGAGCCCCGGCGTCGTGTCGAGCTTCTTGAGCAAATCCTCGGCCGAGGGGGCGCCGCCCGGAGCCTGGGCGAGGGACAGCGAGAGCGCGAACGACCAGACCGACATGCGGCCCTCGTTATGACCGGTCGGAACGAGGGCTTCAACCCGTTCTCGTCAGCGGACCGACGGCCGGGCGGCGCACCGGCCGGCGCCGCAGAAGGCCTCGTACTGCACGCACGGCGCGCACGCCGGCCTCGGCCCCAGGCGCGGCGGGCAGGCGCTCCTCAGGGCGGCAGCGTCGCGGTTGAAGCGAGCCTGCTCCGTGGCCGAGATGGCGGCCGACGCGCACCCGGCGCAGGCGCTGCACTGGTCCCCCGGCGCCACGGCGACGCAGTCGGCGTCGACCGCGCAGCGCTGCGAGTAGCTCGACGTGTCGATGACGGTTGACCCGCAGGCCGTCGACAGGAACATGAGGGCGGTGACGTGAACCAGGCGCATGCGCCTGCCTCAAGCACGCCGCGTACCGGCAGCATCGAGACGGAAATCGACCGGTTGGCGCCGACGTCGCCACGGAATTCCGAGGGCGTCGCGCGCGTGCAGCCAGGCGCGCCTGTGGTACTGCACGGCCGATGACGCGACCCCACCCCTTCGCCCTCATCGCGCCACTGGTGACCTGCGCGCTGGCGCTCGGGGGCTGCGCCGCCCCCGGCCGGCTCAACGTGGCGCTCGGCGCGGAGCAGCTCGAGCGCGAGTTGTCGAAGGGCTTCCCGGTGAAGCGCGAGGCGAGCGTGCTGTTCCTCGAGCTCGCCGACCCGAAGGTGCGCCTCGAGGCCGGCTCGGACAAGGTCGGGCTGACGCTGCGCGCCTCGCTCGGAATCGCGGTGCTGCGGCTCGAGGGGCTGCTGACCGTTCGCGGGCGCGTGCGCTACCAGAGCGAGCAGGGCGTGTTCTTCCTCGACGCCCCCGAGGTGGTGTCCCTCGAGGTGCCAGGCCTGCCCGCGGCGAAGCAGGAGCAGGTCTTCGGGCTGGTGACCGACGTGACGCAGCTCTTCCTGCCGACGGTGCCGATCTACCGCGTGCCGCAGCGCAGCTCGGCCCGGCTGCTGCTGAAGGCGGTGCGGGTCGAGCAGGGCAGGCTCATCGCCGAGCTCGGCCTCTGACGGGGGCCCCTCGCCCGGGCAGCGCCTCACCCGACGCGGACGAGGAAGTAGTCCTTCTTGCCGCGTGACAGCAGCAGGTAGCGATCCGACAAGAGCGCCGCGGTGTCGACGCGCCTGGTCGGCTCCGACACCTTCTCTTTGTTGAGCGCCAGCCCGCTCTGCTGCACCAGCCGGCGCGCCTCGCCTTTCGAGGCGACGAAGCCCGTGAGGTCGGTGACCAGGTCGACGAACGAGACGCCCTTCGCCAGGGCGTCGCGCGGCACGTCGCGCGACGGCACGTCCCTGAAGATGGCCGCCAGCTGCGCCTCGGTGAGCGACCGGAGCGTCTCGAGCGTGCCCTTGCCGAAGAGCACCTCGGCGGCCTTCACGGCGAAGTCCACGTCGGCCTTCGAGTGCACCCGCTCGGTGACGTCGTTGGCGAGCGCGCGCTGCAGGTGGCGGGCTGAAGGCTCCCGCTCGTGCGCGGCGAGGAGCGCGTCGAGCTCGTCCTTCGGGCGCACGGTGAAGATGCGCACCCACTTCGCGGCGTCGGCGTCGGAGGCGTTGAGCCAGAACTGGTAGAACTCGTAGGGCGAGGTGCGGGCCGGGTCGAGCCAGACGTTCCCGCTCTCGGTCTTCCCGAACTTCGTGCCGTCGGCCTTGGTGATGAGCTGCGTCGTCAGCGCCCAGGCCTCGCCCTGCCCCTTGCGGCGGATGAGCTCGGTGCCGGTGACGATGTTGCCCCACTGGTCGCTGCCGCCCATCTGCAGCTGCACGCCGTGGTGCCGCCAGAGGTGGAAGAAGTCGTAGCCCTGCACGAGCTGGTAGCTGAACTCGGTGAAGCTCATGCCCTCGGTGCCCGAGTCGATGCGCTTCTTCACCGAGTCCTTCGCCATCATGTAGTTGACGGTGAGGTGCTTGCCGACGTCGCGGATGAAGGCGAGGAAGCTCATCGGCCGGAACCAGTCGGCGTTGTTCACCAGCGTCGCCTGGCCGCCATCGAAGTCGATGAAGCGCGACAGCTGCCGCTGGATGCCGGCGACGTTGGCCTCGAGCGCGTCCTCGGTCAGCAGGTTGCGCTCGTGCGACTTGCCCGAGGGGTCGCCCACCAGGCCGGTGGCGCCTCCGACGAGCACGAAGGGGTGGTGCCCGGCGCGCTGAAAGTGGAGCAGCGTCATCACCTGCACGAGGTGCCCGACGCCGAGCGAGTCAGCCGTGGGGTCGAAGCCGATGTACCCCTTGACGCCGGGCTTCGACAGGAGCGCCTCGGTGCCCGGCATCACGTCGTGCAGCATCTGCCGCCACCGAAGCTCGTCGACGAAGGTGTCGCGGGCGCCGTCGCCGCTCGCACCCGAGGGCCCGGGCGCGGCCTGGCGGTCGGACAGAGAGGGGGCCGTCGTCGTCGGGTCGTCTGGGCTCACGGGCGTCAGATGTGCCGGCGTCGCGCCCGAGTCAAGCCGCGCGGCCGGGCCCGGCGCCAGCCCCCCCTCGGGCCCTCTCGTGATGACACGACACGCCCGCGCCGTTGTCGCGTCAGAGGACTCCCGGAGCCGCGCCCCCGGACCGGCGACGACTCTCCGCACGCGCATGCGCCGCGCGCCGCGGCGTGCCCAGCGTCAGAGCGGCCAGCCCCGCGGCCGGAGCGAACGGCGGCTCGCGCTCGAAGCCGCGCTCCGGGCCGACGGCCCCTCAGCGAACGCGCGAGAGCAGCTCGCACAGCGGCGTGCCCAGCGTCGGGTGGACCAGCCCCGGCGCGAGGGCGAGCAGCGGCTCGAGCACGAAGCGGCGCGCCGGCAGGCCCGGGTGCGGCAGCGTCAGCTCCTCCGTCGCCAGCACCCGGTCGCCGTACAGCACGAGGTCGAGGTCGATGAGCCGCGGCGCCCAGCGCGTGGTGACGACGCGGCCCATGTCGGCCTCGAGCTGCTTGAGCGCGCGCAGCAGCGGCAGGGGCTCGAGCGCCGTCTCGACCTCGGCCACGGTGTTGAGGAAGCCGGGCTGCGGCGTCGGGTCGAGCGGCGGCAGCAGCGCCTCGGTCTCGAGCACCGGCGCCACCGCGACCACGCGCGTGCCCTCGAGCCCCCCGATGCGGCGCGCGGCCTCGTCGAGGTTGCGCTGGCGGTCGCCCAGGTTCGAGCCCAGCGCGACGAAGGCCCGCGCCCGCGTCACCGCCTCACCGGGTTCACCAGCACGCCGAGGCCCTCGAGCTCGACCTCGACGACGTCGCCGTCCTTCATCGGGCCCACGCCCGACGGCGTGCCCGTCGACACCACGTCACCCGGCAGCAGCGTCATGACCTGCGAGATGAACGCCACCAGCTTCGCCGGCGGGTGCACCATGTCGCTGGTGCGCCCCGACTGGCGCTCGACGCCGTTGAGCCTGCAGGTGACGAGCCGGTCGGTGACGTCGAGGCCGCGCACCATCCACGGGCCGCAGCAGGCGAACGTGTCGTAGCTCTTGGCGCGGGTGTGCTGCACCTCGCGCCGCTGCACGTCGCGAGCGGTGACGTCGTTGAAGCAGGTGACGGCGAAGATGCCGGCGGCGGCCTCGGCCTCGCTGGCGCGGGTCAGCCGCGCGCCGATGACGAGGGCGAGCTCGGCCTCGTGGTGCACCTCCTGGCTGTCCGGCGGCAGCACGATGGGCGCCAGGTGCGGGTTGAGCGCCGTCGTGGGCTTCATGAACAGGAGTGGCTCGAGCGGCACGGCCTTGCCCATCTCTTCGGCGTGCTTGCGGTAGTTCTGCCCGATGGCCACCACCTTCGTCGCCGTCGTCGGCACCAGCCAGCGGGCGCCGTCGAGGGGCACCACCTCGCCGGTGCGGTGCGGCGTCGTCCACGGGGCGTCGGCGAGCAGGTGCGCGCGCTGCCCCTCGAGCTCGACGAAGCGCGGGCCCGCCGGCGTCTCGACCCGGCCGTAGCGGCGCACGTCAGCTCCCGAGGACATCGCTCATCCCGTAGAGGCCCGGCGCCCGGCCCTTCACCCAGCGCGCGGCCCGCAGCGCCCCACGGCCGAACTGCTCGCGGCTCGTCGCGCGGTGCGTGAGCTCGATGCGCTCCCCGTCGCCGAAGAAATAGACGGTGTGCTCGCCGACGACGTCTCCGCCGCGCAGCGTCTGCACGCCGATCTCCTCGCGGCGCCGGGGACCGGTGACGCCGACGCGTGAGCTGCGAATCACCTCGGGCCGCCGCAGCAGCGCCCGGGCGATCTCGTCGGCCAGCCGCAGCGCCGTGCCGCTCGGCGCGTCCTTCTTGTGGCGGTGGTGGGCCTCGAGCACGTCGATGTCGAAGTCCTTCCCCAGGCGCGTGGCGAGCTGGGCGGCGAGCTCGATGACCAGGTTCACCCCGATGCTCATGTTCGGCGACATGACGACGGGCACCACCTTCGCGGCCTCGGCCACCTCGGCCTTCGCCTCGTCTGAGAACCCCGTCGAGCCGACGACGAGCGCCACCTTGTGCCGGGCGCAGGCACGGGCGTGCTGCACCGAGGCCTCGGGCGTCGTGAAGTCGATCACCACGTCGGCCCGCTCGAGCGCCTCGTCGAGCGACGCCACCACCGGCACCTCGAGCTGCCCCAGGTGGCAGGCGAGCCCCACGTCGAGGCCCACGCTCGCGTGGCCCTCTTTCTCGGTGCCGCCGGCGAGGGTGAAGCCGTCGGTGTCGCGGACGAGCTGCCCCAACATCTGGCCCATGCGGCCCGTGACGCCGGTCACCACGGTGCGAACGTCTGCGCCCATGACGTCAGGCCACCACCCCGAGCTTCTGGAGCTCGGCCTTGAGCTTGACGGTGTTCGCCTCGGTCATCGGGAAGAGCGGTGGCCGCAGCTCGAGGCCGAAGCGGCCCATGAGGTGCAACGCCATCTTCACGGGGATGGGGTTCGACTCGCAGAACAGCACCCGGTGCAGCGGCTGGAGCTTGAGCTGCAGCGCGAGCGCCTTCGTCGTGTCCTTTGCCAGCGCCGCGGCCACGAGGTCGGCCATCAGGCGCGGCACCACGTTCGACGAGACGCTCACCACGCCCCGGCCGCCCGCGGCGATGAAGGGCGCCACCACGAAGTCATCGCCCGACAGCAGCGTGATGCGGTCGCCCACCTGCTCGTAGACGTCGAGGGTGCGCAGCACGTTGCCCGTGGCCTCCTTGAGCGCCACCACCTCGGGAATGTCGCAGAGCCGCTTCACCGACTCGGGCAGCAGGTCGACGCCCGTCCGGCCCGGCACGTTGTAGGCCATGATGGGAAAGCCCGGGTGCGCCTTCGCCAGGAGCCGGTAGTGCTCGACGAGGCCGGCCTGCGTCGGCTTGTTGTAGTACGGCGTGACGACGAGGGCGCCGTCTGCCCCGAGCTCGCGCGCCACCTTCATCGCCTCGACGCACTCGGCGGTGTTGTTGCTGCCGGCCCCGGCGAACACCTTGACCCGGCCCCGGTTGGCCCGAACGCAGACCTCGATGGCCCGCGCCCGCTCGGCGGCCGTCATGGTCACCGACTCGCCGGTGGTGCCCATGGGGATGAGCACCGAGGTGCCGTTGGCGATCTGATCGTTCACCAACCACTCGTACGCCGGCTCGTCGAGCGCGCCGTCCTTGAAGGGCGTGGCCAGCGCCGTCATCGAGCCGGACAGGGTCATCATGCGGTCTCTCCTCGCATCAAGTCGGTGAAGGTCTCACGCGTCCGGACGACGCGCGCGCGGTCTTCGTCCACCAGCACCTCGGCGGGGCGGGGCCGCGAATTGTACGACGACGACATCGACATGCCGTACGCGCCGGCGGTCATGATCGCCAGCAGATCGCCCTGAGCGACCGGCGGCAGGCGGCGCGCGTGGCCGAGCACGTCGCTCGACTCGCACACCGGCCCGACGACCTCGACGGTGCGCGCCCGGCCCTTGCGGGGCGCCACCGCCCTGATGTCGTGGTGGGCCTCGTAGAGCGCGGGGCGGAGCAGGTCGTTCATGCCCGCGTCGACGATGACGAAGTGCTTGGCGGGCGTCTGCTTGCGGTACAGCACGCGCGTCAGCAGCACGCCGGCGTTGGCGACCAGCACGCGGCCGGGCTCGAGCACCAGCGTCGCGCCGAGGTCCTTCAGCGGCTCGATGACGGCCCGGGCGTAGTCGGCGACGCCGGGCGGGCTCTCGGTCGTGTAGGTGACGCCGAGCCCGCCGCCGACGTCGAGGTGCGTCAGGGGGAAGCCCTTCGCCTTGAGCTGGCGGTAGAGGCCGCCGACGCGCGTCATCGCCTCGCGCACCGGGCGAGTGTCGGTGAGCTGGCTGCCGATGTGGCAGTCGAGCCCGCGCGCCACCAGGCCCTCGAGCTTGCGGGAGCGCGCATACAGCGCCATCGCCTCGTCGAAGGGCACGCCGAACTTCGACGTCTTGAGGCCGGTGGCGATGTACCGGTGCGTCTTCGCGTCGACGTCGGGGTTCACGCGCAGCGCAAAGGGCGCCGCGACCCCGAGCTGACGGCCGACGCGGGAGAGCGCCTCGAGTTCCTCGGCGCTCTCGACGTTGAACATGAGGATGCCGGCCTTCAGCGCCGCCACCATCTCGGCCTCGGTCTTGCCGACGCCGGCGAAGACGACCTTGCGCGTGTCTCCGCCGACGCGGCGCACCCGCTCGAGCTCGCCGCCCGACACGATGTCGAAGCCGGCCCCGCCTTTCGCGAAGAGCTTCAGGACGGCCAGGTTCGAGTTCGCCTTCACCGAGTAGCAGACGAGCGTCGGCACCGCCGCGAAGGCCTCTTGCACCACGCGCAGGTGCCGGGTGAGCGTCGCGGTCGAGTAGACGTAGGTGGGCGTGCCGACGTCGCGGGCGATGCGCTCGAGCGGCACCGCCTCGCAGCACAGCGCCCCGCCCTTCGCCTCGAAGTGGTTCATCGCGGCTCCCGGCAGCACCCGGCGTCGGGGGCCTCGACAGGGGGCTGGGGTGCGCGCTCGAACGGTGGGCGCGGTGGCCCCTTGATGCCGCAGGCGCCCAGGCCGAGGAGCAGGAGGGTCAGCACGCGTCGCCGCACGGCCTGCTTCCTGCCGGGAAGCCACCGGCCCTTCAAGCAAGAAGGGTCGCGCCGGTGGCCTCGCGCCAGCGGCCCCGGGGTGACGTTGGCCCTCGCCCAACCGCCCACCTCGCCGCGCGCTCGAGGCGGCCGGCGCCGGGCCCCTTCGTGTTCCAGGAGAGTCGTGAAACAGTGCCTCGCCGTGACGAAGCGACGGGTCCTCGGGGTGCTGGCGCTGGCGCTGCTCGGGCTCTTCGCCTTCGCCTCGGCCGACCGCTGCGGGCCCTGGCCCGAGGGAGAGCCGGTGCTGAGTGGGGTGACGCGCGGCCGGGGCGAGCTCCAGGTCGGCGCCGCGAAGGTGGCGGTGCAGGTACCGCCGGGGACGACCGTCGGCGGCGCGCCGCCGCCCCGCGCGGCCTCGACCGGAGGTGACGCCGTCTTCGCGCGCGCCACCGTCGTCGAGGTGGGTGGCCAGGCCTTCGCCGTCGTCACCCTCGACGTCCTCCTCGTCACCCAGCCGCTGGTGGCGGCGATTCGCGAGGGCCTCGAGCTGCCCGTCATCGTCACCGCCACCCACACGCACTCGTCCGTCGGCCAGTACGACCGACGCCTCGCCGCCCAGGTCGCCTCGCTCGGCGCCTTCGACCCGGCCGTCGAGCAGGTGCTCGTCGACGCGGCCCGCGCGGCGCTCACCCGCGCGCGCGCGACGAAGGCCCCGGCCCGCCTCGACGCGCGACGCTTCTCGACCGATGCCTTCGTGCGCGCCCGGAGCGGTGACGCCGTCGACACGCGCGCCATCGAGGTGACGTTCACGAGGGACGGCGCGGCGCCCGTGCGCTGGCTCCTGCTCGCCGCGCACCCCACCCTCACTCCGCGCCGCGGCGCGACGTTCGACACCGACTGGCCGGGCGCCGTCTCGGCGGCCCTCGAAGCCGACGGCGCCGTCACGCACGTGCTGCAGACAGCCGTCGGCAACGCCTCGACGGCCAACGTCTCGACCGAGGCCGACGTCGTCTCGGTCCTCGAGGGCGCCCGCGCGAAGGCCTCGCCCCTGGCCGGCTGCGAGGCGCCGGCCCTGAGCCTCGCCACGGTGCACCTGCCGCTCCCGCGCCCCGACGGCTCTCGCCTCGCGCCCTGGCCCGCCACCGCTCTCGCCGACAACGCGCTGTGCGCCGCCGCCGAGCAGGAGGCCGAGCTCACCCTGGTGCACCTGGGCTGCCTGACGCTGCTCGCCCTGCCCCTCGAGCCGACGCAGGCCACCGCGCACGCCCTCGAGCGGCTCACCGGCGCCACCCACGTGCTGGCCCTGGCGAACGGCTACCTCGGCTACCTCGAGCCCGTCGAGGTGGCCCGCGCTGGGAAGGGCGAGGCGAAGCGCCAGTGGTTCGGCGCCGAGCTCTTCGAGCGCGTCGCGAAGGCCGCGCTGCTGGCCGCGATGGGCGCGGACCCCGGAGACGCCCGTGTCGAAGGCCGCTGACGCCGCGCGCGCCCTGCTGGCCGCCGCGCACCAGGGAGCCCTCGCCACACTCGGAGACGACGGGACGCCGTTGTCGACGTTCGTCGCCCTGGCCGACGACGGCCTCGGGCGACCGCTGCTGCTGCTGTCGGGCCTCTCGGAGCACACGCGCAACCTGCGCGCGCGGCCCCGCGCCTCGGTGCTGGTCTGGGCCGACGAGGCCGGCGCCGGCGGCCCGATGGACCGCGCGCGGGTGACCCTCTCTGGCACCGTCACGTTCCTCGAGGGCGACGTGGGGGGGCGCGCCAGGGCGCGGTTCGTCGCCGTCAACCCCGACGCTGCCCGCTACGCCGCGCTCCCCGACTTCTCGCCCGCGAGGCTCGAGCCCGACGTGGTGCGCTTCGTCGGAGGCTTCGCGCGGGCCGGGTCGATCGAGCTCGACGAGTACCTGGGCGGGGCCCCGGCGCCGTCGCCGACGTCGTGAGGCGCCGCGTACAGGTCGACATCCGCGCCCGCGCCGTCAGCGTCGTCCTCGCAGCCGGGACCGACTCGTTCGCGCGCAGACGAGCCGCAGATGCGCCATCGTCCTCGCCGACGTCGGGCTCGCACCGTGGGACCGCGCCGGGGTCGGGGTGCGGGCAGCCAGCAGCCAGCGTCGAGCGACGACGTCGCGCCAGGTGCCTCACCCGGTGCCCCTGTCGGGCCAGCCCACGCAGCCAGGCCCGCCACCGTTCCCGCCTGTTCGCGTCCCCGCGGCGTCAGGCGTCGCGCCCGACCTCGAACGCCCCCGTGGCGTCGGGCGCCCCCGACTCTCGATGGCTTGCGTCACCGCGGCAGCCAGCGCTCCGCCCGACCTCGACCTCGAACGTCCCCACGACGTCAGGCGCCGCCGACGCGCCACGCACGCGTCCCAGCGCTTCGCCGCAGCCGTCAGAGCGACGCGCTGCCAGGCTGGTACTGCACGATGTCGGCGCTCACGGAGCCCACGACGAACTCCGCCGTCACCCGCACCGGCAGCTTCCGCTCGTCAGCGGTGTAGTAGACGAGCACGTTGCTCGTCGTCGCCGCGTTCCCCTGAAAGTCGGTGGTGATGCTCACCCGGAAGACCGGCACTTCTCCGAGCTTCGTCGAGAGCGTCTCGGCGCCCTCGACGGTGGCCTTCATCGGGTACCAGCGCGCGCCCGTGAAGATGGGGATCTCGTGCACCGCCCCCACCGCGATGGGCTGCGTCCTCAGCCAGAATGTCGCCGACGCCAGGTCCATCGTGTTCGCCGGCACCTCATAGTCGACGTCATACGGGCCCTCGCCCTCCTTCTTCTTGTTGGCGAAGACGCGGGACTGCTCGGTGTCGAAGCGAAAGCGCTCTCGCCGGCGCTTGCGGTTCTCGTCCACGAAGTAGTCGAGCCCCACCGGCTTGTGCGTCTGCGGATCGTAGTAGCTGATGAAGCGATCGTTGATCTGCAGCACGCCGGCCACCGACGTCGTCTGCCCGACGCAGACCAGCGGCAGGACCCGCTTGCCGCTGTGCTGAGTGCGAAGCCCAACGGTGATCTGCGCAACCCCCGCCGGCACCCCCATGAAGCGGACCTCGTACGAGGCCTGCTCCCCCGGCGCGAAGGGCATGCTCCCCGGCGACCCGGCGGCCACCGCGGCCACCACCACCACCGCACCTGCCAGCAGACGTCCCGCCATGATTGACCTCCAGGCCCCGACGTGAATGTCGCGGAGCGCATGACGCTGACGTCAGGCCGCTGGGGTCCATTCACCGCGGTGAACTCGAAGCATCTCGGCGGGTTGGAGCCGCCGTTGGGGGGCGCGAGGCTCAGCGCGGCGCGGGCGCTTCGAGCAGCTCGAGGGTGAGGCCCGCGCTGCGGGGCAGCTGCAGCTCGAGCGTGGAGCGATCGTACGGCGCCCAGTGCCGCTCGCTCACCTCGTTGCCGAGGTCGAACACGTTGGCGACGACGAGGGCGCCGCGCAGCAGCCACCCGCGGGTGACGGCCAGCTCGTACGAGACCCGCAGGTCGACCTCGACCTGGAAGTCCTCGCGCCAGCCGATGAGCGGAGACGAGATCATCATCGCCGAGCCGCGGTTCGAGTTCCGCCGCATCGCCAGCTGCCCGTCCTGCTCGCGCACGTCGTAGTACCCGAAGGGTTGGCCGTCTTTGTAGAAGACGGCGAACGTCGTCCACAGCCGGTCGAACCAGCGGCGGCCCCCCACCACCTTCAAGATGAACGCGCGGTCGGCGTCGGTGTTCGACAGGCTGCGGTAGCGGGCGTTGGGGTTGGCGCCGAGCCAGTCGACGAGGCCGATGTCGTTGCCGTACGGGCCGTTCCCGAAGGGCGCGTAGCCGAAGAAGTTCGCGGCCGAGAACCCGAACGAGAAGAAGCCGTTCGCGTCGGGCAGGCGGGCGACCTCGAGCTGCACCTGGCCACCGAAGGGCGTCTCGCGGAACGGGTCGTTCACCAGCTGGTACCGGGTGGGCGACCCGTTCCAGAAGTAGAAGCCGTCTTCGTCGAAGGCCCCGAAGGCGTCAGCGGGGCCGTCGAGGCGGAGCCGCGAGAGCCCATGCCACGCCTTGGCGATGCCCTGCAGCGTCACCTTCCACGCCGGGCCCAGGCGGCTGGTGATGCCGAACGACGCCGAGTACTGGCTGGCGCCGTGCAGGCGCGGGTCGAGGCTGGTGACGTCGGCCCCCAGGCGCTGCACGAAGCGCCCGTCGGCCGTCCGCTGCACGGCGCCGATGAAGCCGGGCGTCAGCGAGAGCGCCGTCTGCGAGGTGATGGAGATGGGCGTCTTGCCCACCGACAGGAATGGCTGGAACCACGGCGTCAGCCGCAGCACGCCCTGGGCCTCGGCCCCGACGTCGGGGAAGGCCAGGCCCGGTGAGGTTTGCGCCGACGCATGGTTCACCACCCCGTAGCCGTCGACGGCCAGCTCGAACCGCTCCCAGGTGAAGGCGCGCTGGTAGCCGACGCGCTGCGAGCCGACGAGGGTGGCGGTGGGCCGCGACTCGAGGGCCCACGCGCCGAAGGGCCGTCCCCCGGAGGTGAGCGGGTGCACGCGCGTCGGGCTGCCGGACCAGGCCAGCAGCCGCGTGTCGCTCACCGCGTACACGTCCTTCACGCGGTGGCTCAGCTCGAGGCGAGCCGAGTTCATCGCCCCGGTGGGCATGAACGGGAAGAAGCCCTCGCCGTCGACGTCGAGCAGCTCACGCCCGAAGCCCGGCGTCACCGGTGAGAGCCCGTCGTGCTTGAAGGTGAGCGCGGCCCTGAAGTCGCCCCAGGCGAAGCCCACCAGCGCGCCGGCGCTCGACTGGCGCAGCGTCTCGTCGCGCGAGAAGCGCCGCTCGGTGAAGAGGTTGTCGCGGAAGCGGTACTCGGCGAGGGCGGTGAGCCGCCAGGCGCGCGAGGCCGGCGCCAGCTCGGCGATGCCCGACACGCGCAGCGTCCGCTCGTCGAAGGGCACGCCGGCCTGCGCCCGGTCGGCGGTGGGGAAGGACTGGTGGCGCCGCACCGCGCCGTCCACCTCGACGGCCGAGCGCAGGGTGAGGGCCCCCACCACCGACTCGTCGAGCAGCCCGGCCTGGAGCCGCCCGAGGAAGCGGCGCCGGTCCTCCTCGGGCTGAACGTCGCGGTTCCGCGCGTGGGCCGTGGTGATGAAGTCAGAGATGGCCTCGGCGCCGGGAATGGTGCCGCCCACGCCCCCGATGCCGAACGAGACGCGAGCCCGCCGCTTCGGGCGGCCGTCGGCGGGCGCCGTGCCGAGGCGAACGCCCCCGCCGAAGACGTGCCGCGCAGACTCGGCGTGGCGCAGCTCGACCTCGGACAGAAACAGCCACGGCACCTTGAAGGCCGCCGCGCCGTCGAAGAGCGGGTCGCTCAGGTTGAAGTCCTCGAGGCGCCACTCGTTCCAGAGCGCCGAGCTGCCCACCAGGGTGAAGCGCTCGGGCTCGATGTCAGAGAAGCCCATCGACTCCTCGCTCGACGAGAGGGCCGGCATGAAGACGCGCGAGACGACGTTGGCCAGCGAGCCGGTGCTGGGCAGGTGGTCGAGCGCATCGCCGTCGAGCACCAGGCGGTCGCTGAAGGCGGCGCCGCGCCGGGCGGTCGCGGCCTCGGTCGCCGGCGGCGCCCCCTGCGCGAAGCTGGCCACGGGCAACAGCGCCGCCACCGCCAGGGCCGCCCGGGCCCTCACGTCGCCCCCTCGTCGCGGGCCCACGCCGCGGCCGCCGGGCCTTCGAGCCAGAGGAACCACTCCCGCCGGAAGAGCTGGAAGAAGCGCCTCGGCGGCAGGCCGCCCGTGAGGAGCCGCAGCGTGCGCCGCTGGGAGCGGTGCGCCTCGAAGGCGGCGACCTTGTGCGACAGCTCGTCGTCGCTCAGCGTCAGCGTCGCCACCGTCGGCGGCTCGCTCCAGCGAAAGCCCGCGCCCAGCGCCCACGAGAAGGGCGGCGGCGGCAGCAGCATGGCCAGGGCCGGCCCATCGGCGACGTCGGTGAGGGCGCGCCGCAGCGCCTGGTGCGCCGCGACGTGGTCCGGGTGCCCGTTGATGCCCCGGGCGTCGAAGCCCACCACCAGGCCCGGCCGGCGCTTCGACACCTCGGCGCGCACCACCGCGGCCGCCGCGTCGAGGTGCTGGCGCAGCCGCGAGTCGGGGAAGCCCGGCAGCAGCACCTCGCCCACCCCGAGGACGGCCGCCGAGGCGCGCACCTCGTCGGCGCGGCACTCGAAGGGGGTCCGCGCCCCCACGGCCGACGCGTCGGTCCACGGGTTGGCCGCCCCATCGGTCAACACCAGCAGGTCGACCCGCGCTCCGGCCGCTCGCAACCGCTGCACGAGCCCAGCGGCGTTCAGCTCGTCATCCGGGTGCGCGAGCACCACCAACGCCCGCGTCAGCCGCTCCAGCCCCAGCGCCTCGACCGGCCGACGCGCGCCCTCGACGCCCAGGTGCAGCCGGAGCCCCTGTCGCCACGCGCCCCCCACCGCCGTCACGCGCGCCGGCGGGACGGCGGGCGGCGCGGGGCCTTCTCGGGACGGCGGCGCTTGACCGCGGGCGCCACCGGCGGCGGCAGCACCTCGCCGTCGAAGCGCAGCTTCGGCTCCGTCGGGTGCCGCTTGAACAGCAGCACCGTGCGGCCCAGCACCTGCGCGACCTCGGCGCCGGTGCCCCCGGCCAGCGCCTCGATGGCGCCCTCGCGACCCTCTCGGTCGTCCGAGATGCGCACCTTCACCAGCTCGTGGTCGAGCAGCGCCTGCGAGGTGGCCGCGACGACGCCGTCGGTGACGCCGGCATCTCCGACCTGCACCACGGCGTGCAGGTGATGCCCGAGTGAACGAAGCTGCCGCCGCTGTTTTCCGGTGAGCGTCACGAGGTGTCCTCTACTTCATCATGCGCAGCTCGCGCTGCGCGTCGATGTGCTTGGGGTCGAGCTTCACCGTCTGGTTGAAGTGCTTCTTCGCCGTCTGCAGGTCGCCGAGAATCTTCGCCATCACGCCCTGGAAGTAGTGCGCGGCGACGACGTTGGGGTTGCGCTTGAGGCACTGCGAGATGTCCTTCATCGCCTCGACCTGCCCCACCTTGCGGTCGGGGACGGTGAAGAAGCGCGCGTAGCCCCGCCAGGCGAGAAACTCGGGCTCGTCGGCGTTCGCCGCGATGGCCTCGTCGAGCATCTTCACCGCCTCGGGGAACTTGCGCGCCTGGACGAGAATCTTCCCCTTCTGGAAGCGCTCCTCGGCGGCGAGCAGCTTCGAGATGTCGACCTTCTCGCCACCGCCGCCGGCGTCGAGCTCGGCGAGGTAGTCCTTCTTCAGGTTCTCGTCGGACAGCGTGCGGTGCGCGTCGCCGATGCGCGCGAAGACGTCGGCCTTCGCCTTCGACAGCGCCTCGGGCGCGCCCGGGGGCACGGTGTCGGGGTGGTAGTCCTTCGCGAGCTTGAAGTAGGCGACCTTCACGGCGTTCGCGGGCGCCTCGCGGCCGACGCCCAGCACCTCGAAGTGCGTCTGCTTCTTCATCTTCTCGAACAGCTCCTGCAGCTTCTTCAGCTCGGCGTCGAAGTTCTGGGGCGGCGCCGCCACCTTCGGGGGCGCGGACACCTTCGGGGGCGCGGCGGCCGGCGCCGACACCACCGGGCGGGGCGGCGGGACGGCCGCCGCCACCGTCGGCATGGGCGCCGACACCACGGGCCTCGCAGGCGCGCCGCCGGCAGGCGTCAACACCGGGCGAGGCGGAGGCACGGCGGCGGCCCCCCCGCCGGAGGCCGACGTCCCGTGCTGCGGGGTGATGACGGGCCTCGCCGGCGGTGGCGGGCCCGGCGCGATGACGGGGGGCGGCGCCGGGCTCACCGGGCGCACCGAAGGCGGCGGCCCCGCCGGCGCCGCGGGCCGCTCGGGCGCCTCGAACTTCACCACCGTGCCCGCGAACGAGACGAGGTCGCACGGGTACAGCGCGAAGGCGACCCGCAGCGCCGCCTCGGCCTCGGGGGCCTGGCTCTGGAGCAGCTGGTTCAAGGTGCGCGTGCCGTCGAACAGGGCGTAGGCGCGCGTCTCTTGCGGCGACAGCCGCAGCTCCGTCGCCGGCACCGGGCCCGCCCCCTTCATCACCGGGAAGTCGAGCGCCGGGAACAGCCGGGCCCGAAGCTCGGCAAAGGGGACGCGGCGCAGTTGCTCCGTGTAGACCTGCCAGCGGTTGCCGGCGGGCATCACCTTGTGCGCGGGCAGATCCACCGTCTGGAACGAGAACGTGCCGTCGGTCGCCATCAGGGCCTGCCCGATGATGGAGCCGGCCCTGACCGAGAGCGCCTCGATGGCGACGTTGGGGTTGAGCAGGCCCAGCCCGAAGAGCGCTGGGAGCAGCTCACCTCCGAAGCGCGCCCCCTCTCGCTGCGCCTGGCCCAGGGCGTCGGGCGTGACGAGGCTCTTGCGCAGCAGGAAGGTCGCCAGCGCGTCCTCGGGGTGGGTGGAGTCGACGGCGTCAGGGCTCCCTTTGCGGAAATGCAGCAGCAGCGCCCGGTCGGGGAGCTGGAGCGTCAGCAGGCCCGTCAAGTCCTGGGCGGCCGCGAGGAAGTACAGCCGCTGGCAGCTCACGTCGCGCAGCGCGCCGGTGGCCGGAATCGCCTCGAGCGGGCCCGCGGCCACCGGGGGTGGTGGCGCCGCCGCGACGCGCGAGGGGCTCGACTGGCGCGGGGCGGGCTGGGCCGGCGGAGGCGCCTGCGGAGGGGGCGCCATGGCTGCCTGAATCGACGAGGCGCTCACCGTCGGGGGCCGCCCGGACGCGGGCGCCGCGGCGACGACCCCCGATGGCCTCACCGCCGACACCGGAGCGGGCGCCACGACGTCGTCGAAGAGGCTGTCGGCGAGCGAAGCGCCCGGGGCGGACGGGCGCGGCTGGGGCGGCGCCGCTGGGCGGGCCACCGGCGAGGAGACCTGCGCCCGGGCCTGCGCAGCCTGCGAGACGGGGTTCATCGGCCGCTGCTGCTGCTGGGCGCGCGCGCCCGGGCCGGCGACGGGGCCAGCCCCCGGGCCTGCGACTGGAACACCCGGGCCCCGCACCGGCGCGGCCCCGGCGGCCTGGCGAGGCGGCGCGGCGCCCTCGGCCGAGGGCGCGCCCGGCAGCGGCGCTGGCGGCGCCACCTTCGACCAGGCGTCGTCGAGCTCGTTCTTCGGGAGCACCTGGTCACCCCAGAGCTCGCGGGGGAACACCATGCGAATGCCCGGCATGCGGCCCGGGTACACGTAGTTGGCGCCGTCGAGGCTCACCTGCACCGCGCCGGTGAGGATGCCGTTGTCGAGGAGCAGCTCGACGGAGGTGGGCGTGAGGGGGCCGAAGACCTTTCCCTGATCGGTCCGGACCCACACTTGGACGACTTCGTCACTCATCGGGAGCCGCGAACGTAGCGTCATTTCGGGGCACAATCCGCATTCGTGGTGCTCCGCCCGCTGGCCGCTGCGCTGTGGGTCGCTCTCGGTGCGACGGGGTGCGTGTCGCTGTCCTCGGCGCAGACGGCCGAGACGCTGGGGCGCGGGCGGGTGCAGGTGGGCCTCGAGCCAGGCGTGGCTGGCCGCTTCGACGTCGGGCGGCACGCGCTGACGGTCGCGCCGGCGTCGGACGTCTCGGTGCGCTACGGCGCCCTCGAGCGCCTCGACGTCGGGGCCCGGCTCGGGCAGTCGGGGCTCGAGGTACAGGCCAAGGTGATGCTGACGCCGCGCTCGTCGCCCTTCATCGCCTCGCTGGCGCTGCAGCTCGCCGGGCAGCTGCGCGTCGACCCTTCGCTCGCCATCACCGGGCAGCTCTTCAACCTCGCCCTGCCGCTGCTGCTGGGCCTCCGCCTGGGGCCGCACCAGCTGGTGCTGGGGCCCCGGCTTCACCTCTTCGCCTCGCTCCCCGCCGACGCGACCGAGGCGCCGGGCCGGGTGGTGGCCGCGGGCGGCTCGGTGGGCGTGGCGCTGCGCGTCTCGCCGGCGGTGCTGGTGCTTCCGGAAGTGGCGGTCGTGAGCCCCCTCTCCCCGACACCGCTGCTGGAGCGCACCGACACCTTCAGCCAGCTCACTGGCGGCGTGCTGGCGCAGGTGCGCCTGGGCTTCCTCGTCGGCGCCCCGGCCGGGCCCTGAGCGCCCCTCAGGCGCCCCGCGCGTCGCACCACCAGGCGAGGTGGCCCGCGAGCACGAAGCCGAAGGCGTTGAGCACCCCGTGCGTCGGCACCATGTCGGGCACGCCGAGCGCAGGCACCTGAGGCCAGTGCTGGTTCGCCGCCCAGGCCACCGCCAGCGCCATCGCGGCCCACGGCGCGACCGCCGAGCCAAACAGGAGCCGCCGGCTCCAGCGCGCGCGCCGCCTCGCCTCGCGGGCGTTGAAGACGGCCACCGCCAGCACCCCCAGCGACATCGCCACCGCCCCCCCCACCTGGAAGAGCGCGAGCCCGGTGAGGAAGCCGACGGCGGTGAAGGGCGGCGCCCCCATCAGCAGCAGACCGGCGAGTCGGCGGCTCGCCTGGGGCCGCTGCTCGACGGCCCGCACCGCGAGCGCCAGCGTGCCGACGCCCGCGTAGGTGAAGTGCACGGCGGTGAGCGTCACCAGGGGCTCCCGCACGCCGAAGAGCGTCCACCCGAGCCTCGCGGCGATGAGGGCCAGCGCCGCGGTGAGCGAGAAGCCGCCCAGGAACAGCGGCGCCAGACGGCGACGGGCGAGGGCCTGCGCGACCTCGCGCAACGACAGCGCCACCCACGGCGCCAGGGGCAGCGCCGCTGGCCATCCGGGCGCGACCGCCAGCGAGGCGGCCACGCCCAACGCCGCGGCCAGGAAGGGCGTGAAGGGCCTGCGCAGCGCGAGCGGCAACACCACCCCGACGCCGGCCACGAGGCAGCCGTTCACCACCACGGTCGTCAGCGCGGGGAGCGTCATCGAAGGGGTGGTACCGGGGCCGGGCAGCGTGGTTTCGGGGCCCGGGCCCGGGCCGGCGTCAGAGGAAGACGTGCTCCTGGTGCTCGCCGAAGACGGCGCGCATCGCGTCCGAGATCTCGCCCAGCGAGGCCTCGGCCCGCACCGCGTCCGAGATGAGGGGAATCAGGTTCTCGTCGCTCGCTTCGGCGCCGCGCTTGAGCGCGTCGAGGGCCCGGCGGCACGCGTCCTTGCTGCGCGTCGCGCGCAGCTCGTCGAGCCGGGCGCGCTGGTCGCGCTCCACCGACTCGTCCACCCGGAGCAGGCCCTGCACCGGCGGCTCCGGCTGGGTGAACTTGTTCACGCCCACCACCACCGCCTCGCCCTTCTCGAGCGCGCGCTGGGCCTCGTAGGCGGCGTTCTGGATCTCCTGCTGCGGGAAGCCCTGCTCGATGGCGCGCACCATGCCGCCGAGGTCGTCGATGCGGCGCAGGTAGTCCTCGGCCTTCGCCTCGAGCTCGTCGGTGAGGCGCTCGAGGTGGAAGCTGCCGCCGAGCGGGTCGATGGCGTCGGCCACGCCCGTCTCGTAGGCGATGACCTGCTGCGTGCGCAGCGCGAGCTTCGCCGCCTCTTCGGTGGGCAGCGCCAGCGCCTCGTCCCAGCCGTTGGTGTGCAGCGACTGGGTCCCGCCGAGCACCGCCGCGAGCCCCTGAATGGCGACCCGCACCACGTTGTTCATCGGCTGCTGCGCGGTGAGCGTCGAGCCGGCCGTCTGGGCGTGGAAGCGCAGCATCATCGAGCGCGGGTCCTTCGCGCCGAAGCGCTCCTTCATCACGCGCGCCCACAGCCGCCGCGCCGCGCGGAACTTGGCGATCTCTTCGAGGAAGTCGTTGTGCACGTTGAAGAAGAACGACAGCCGGCCGGCGAAGTCGTCGACCTCGAGCCCCGCGCGGCGTGCCGCCTCGACGTAGGCGATGCCGTCGGCGAGCGTGAAGCCGATCTCCTGCGCCGCCGTCGAGCCGGCCTCTCGAATGTGGTACCCGCTGATGCTGATGGGGTTCCACTTCGGCACCCGCTTCGCGCAGAACGCGAAGAGGTTCGTGATGAGGCGCAGGCTCGGCCCCGGCGGGTAGATGTAGGTGCCGCGCGCGACGTACTCCTTGAGGATGTCGTTCTGCACCGTGCCCTGCAGCGCCTCCATCGGTACGCCCTGCGCCTCGCCCACCGCCGCGTAGAGCATCAGCAGGATCGGCGCCGTCGCGTTGATGGTCATCGACGTGCTGACCTCGCCGAGCGGAATCCCGTCGAGCAGCACCTTCATGTCGCGTACCGAGCAGATCGACACGCCCACCTTTCCGACCTCGCCGCGGGCGCGGGGGCTGTCGGCGTCGAAGCCCATCTGCGTCGGCAGGTCGAACGCCACCGACAGACCGGTCTGCCCGGCCTTGAGGAGCGCGTGGTAGCGCTGGTTCGACTCCCTCGCGCTCGCGAAGCCGGCGTACTGCCGCATCGTCCAGAAGCGGCCGCGGTACATCGTCGGCTGCACGCCGCGGGTGTAGGGGTACTCGCCCGGGAAGCCGAGCGCCTCGACCGACGGCGCCGCCTCGGGCACGTCGACGGGTGCGCGCTCGAGGCCGCTCGACGTCAGGAAGGCGGCGCGGCGCTCGGGGCCCTTCGCCTTCGCCTTCTCGTACGTCTTCACAAGCCAGCGGGACTTCTCGGCTTTCCAGTCGCTCATGCCCGGGGCGATACCACCCCGACGGCACCAGCGCACCTCGCCTCGAAAATGAGAGATACTCTCCCACATGGACGTGACAGGGGTTCGGCGGGCCCTCACCGCCGCGGCGAAGGACGGCAAGGTCGACGCCGTCGACATCGATCGCATCATGCTGGGGGTGCGCGACGGAGGTGGGCTGTCGGCCGCCGAGCGAACGACGCTGCTCCAGGCGGCCGACGGCTTCGACGACGCGACGAAGCAGCGCCTGCTGAGCCACCTCTCGGCGATGGGGCAGACGAACGCCTGGGTGAACGTCGAGGCGAAGGGGCAGCTCGCCAGCCTCGAGGGGCGGTACGCCAACCTCACCCTGACGGTGCCGGGGTTGTCGGCGCGCGTAGGGCTGTTCGACAACGCCTTCGCGCTCAAGGGCCGGGCCCGGGCCGACGGCGTGCTGCAGCTCACCGTCGATGGGCAGAAGCTCGCGGTGCCGGTCAAGGCCGGCGAGGGCCCGCAGCAGGTGCTCGAGAAGGTGAAGGCACGGCTCCCGGGGTCGTTCGCGGGCGTCGTGCTTGGCGGCGACGTGCAGCCGTACGATCCTGCGAGCTTTTCTGGGCGCGCCGCCCGCCGCGGTGACGAGGCCGCGCACCTGATGCTCTACAAGCCAGGCGCCCTGGGGCTGCAGCCGGGTGAGAAGCCGATGCGGGTGGTGGTGACGGGGTACGGCGCCTTCATGGGCATCACCGACAACCCGTCGGCGAACATGGCGCAGCGCCTGGCTGAGCGCGGGGTGAAGGGCGCCATCGTCGAATACCGGCGGCTCGACGTCACGCCGGCCGCCGTCGACGCCTTCATGGGCGAGGTGCGGCGCAGCCCGCCCGACGTCATCCTCTCGATGGGCGTCACCCACGGGCAGGCCCAGGTCGAGGAGCGGCCCGAGAACCACCTGGGCGCCGCGCCCGATGGCGCCAATCGGATGATGACGGCCCGCCCGGTGCGTGAGGGCGGGGCCAGCGAGCTGTCGACCGACTTGCCGGTCGAGGCCATCGACTGGGCGCTGACGGGGTTCGGCGGGAGCCGCCAGGTGCACACGAGCCGC
The DNA here is from genome assembly GCA_020247085.1 of Myxococcaceae bacterium. GTDB lineage: Bacteria > Myxococcota > Myxococcia > Myxococcales > Myxococcaceae > Xiheimicrobium > Xiheimicrobium aquaticum. The sequence continues at coordinate 35,358 of JADCJJ010000455.1, forward strand.
TCCGACGCGAACTACCAGCCGGACCGCAGCGCGTACCTCTGCAACTACCTCGGGTACAACCTCGCCGCCGAGTTCGGCGCCACGCCGAAGACGACGGCCGGCTTCATTCACATCAGCCCCGAGACGCCGACGGAGCAGATGGGCGCGGTGCTCGACGCCATCGCCGCGAAGCAGCTCGAGACCCGCCGCGCGAGGCCGGCCCAGAGCTGAGCCACCCCGGGCGCGACGTCGTCAGGGCTTCGACCGGGGTCACAGGTTCGCGCCAGCGTAGAGCCGGGCGGGCGTGACGTCCTCCGTGCGTCACCAGGTTTCTGGCCCTTGCCCCGGGTGCGGAGCCACGTCGGGCGCGACGTCGTCTGCGCGTCATCAGTCCTCTGGCGCGCACCCCGGCGCCGAGCCGTATTGGGCGCGACGTCGTCCGCGCGTCATCAGTCCTCTGGCGCGCACCCCGGCGCCGAGCCGTGTCGGGCGCGACGTCGTCCGCGCGTCGCCAGGAGCCTGGTCTTCGGCGCAGCGATGAGCCCCGCAGGGCGCACGGCCGCCCTCCCGTGAATTCGGCGCCGCTGGCTCCGTCTCGAGGCCTTGCGTCGGCGGGCAGCCGTCCGGGGGAGCGCCCAACGCC
>JADCJJ010000456.1 GCA_020247085.1 Myxococcaceae bacterium
CCAGGCACAGTGATGGCGCGAACGACGGAGCCCGCCGCCGACTCCGCGTGGAACGGCCCCCACACGAGCGTGTAGCGCCCCGGCGGAACGCCCGAGAAGGTCACCCGCTCGACCACCGGCATGTAGGCTGGCCGACGGGCCACGGCGAGGCGCCCGAGGCGCGCCATCACCGCAGATCGACCTCGGCCGTTCCAGGCACAGTGATGGCGCGAACGACGGAGCCCGCCGCCGACTCCGCGTGGAACGGCCCCCACACGAGCGTGTAGCGCCCCGGCGGAACGCCCGAGAAGGTCACCCGCTCGACCACCGGCATGTAGATGAGCTGCGCCCAGGTTGCGCGGAGGAGCTCGAGCGGCGGGTTCCCCACCCTCGCGATCTCTCCCCGCACGAGCCACAGCGCGTGGCCGGGCTGCGGGCTCACCGCCACCGCCACCTGCCCCGTGCCGGGGGTAGGCCCGAAGTCGAGCCGCGCCGTCGGCCCCGACAGCTCGACGATCGAGGCGACCGGGTCGGCCGAGATGCGCGGCAGGCCGGGGCCGGTCAGCGAGAAGCGGTAGGCGCCGGGCGCGACGTCGAGCGCATAGGTACCGTCGGCGTTGGTGACGACCGACACCGGCTCGCCGCGGTCGACGTTCAGGCCCGACAGCTCGACCCCCGCCGCCGGACGCCCCTCAACGAGCCAGGCGGTACCCGTTAGGCGCACCGCGGGGCGCAGGGTCAGCTCGAGCCCCTGGGCCGCTTCTCCGACCACCGCCCTCGTCGCCGTTCGGCGGCCCTTCTTCGCGACCAACAAGAACTCGCGCTGGTACGGAGGCCGCGACAGCGAGAAGCGGCCGTCGGGCCCCGACATGACGGACTGCTCGCACGACTCGCACGACACCACCGCGTCAGCCACGCCGCCGCCGCCCTCGTCGCGCACGACGCCCGTCACCAGCGGTGCGCGCGAGAGCTCGAAGGTGCCGAGGTCTGGCGTGCTGGGGCGGTCAGCGACCATCGGCTCGAAGCCGGGAGCCTCGAGGTTCACCACCACCCGGTCGTCCGACACCGGGAGCGGCAGCTCGAAGGTGCCGTCGCTCGACGACACCTCGTGCCCGTCGACCCGGAAGCGCTTGAGCGGCCGCCCATCACCCAGCACCCGCCCCCGGAAGGTCGGCTGCCGGCTCACGACGAGCTTCACCGACGGGCCCCCGGCGGTCGCCGTGACGCGCTCGCGCTGGTCGAGGCCGCGCTGCGTCGCCTTGACCACGTAGGTGCCCTTCGCGCGCAGCGGGCCGATGGAGAACGCCCCCGAGGCGTCGGTGACCGCTGGCTCGGCCCCGCGCGGCATGACCGAGACAGGCACGTTGGCGACCGGCGCCCCCGTCAGGTCGACGACCTGGCCCGTGACGTTGGCGCCAGCCTGGAGCTCGGCGGTGACCCGTACGGTCGGCCCCTCGTCGACCTTCACCGTCTGCCGCTCCGACGGCAGGTACGCCGCGTGCGTGGCAATGAGCGTGTACGTGTTCGGCGGCATGCCCCGCATGGGCACCACGCCGTCGGCGCCGCTGACGCGGTCGCTGCGGAAGCTGCCGTCGGGGGTGAACATCACCACGCTGGCGCCCTCGACCCGCAGTCCGCCGGCCAGCACGGTGATCTCGCACCCGGCGCGGGGCTCGAGCTGCAGCTCGACGTCGCCGCGGGGCGCCGTCACCTTCACCTCGCCCCCGCCCCAGTCCGAGTGGTGCGCCGCCAGGGTGTAGAGGCCCGGCGAGGGCACCGTGGACGAGAAGCGCCCATCGGGCCCCGAGGTGACCGACTCGTTCAGCGGGCTCACCAACACCGACACGCCGGGCGCCGCGCGGCCATACTCGTCGATGACGCGGCCCGCGAGCAGCGCCCCCGGCGACAGCGTCACCTCGAGGGGCGTCTCACCGACCGAGACCCGGGCGGGCACCTGCGCCGGCATGAAGCCCTCGGCCGACGCGCGCACCAGGTAGTCGCCGGTGCCCAGCGGCCCCAGGAGCGCCAGCGCGCCGGTCGCCAGCCGATGCCGGACCACGCGCTCGTTTCCCGCCGTCAGCACCTCGACCGTCGGCTCGCGCACCGGCTGCCCCTGCTCGTCGAGCACCGTGACCGCCAGGTGGCCGCCCTCCTCGAGGACGAGCGTCACCCGCGTCACCGGCGAGGCGAGCGTCACCGGCTGCGGCGCCGCCGCCTGCACGCCACTGGTCGCCGACAGCAGCAGCACGCCCGGCGGGAGCCCGGTGACGACGGCCAGCCCGTCCTTCGCGTCGACGTCGCGCGAGAGGTGATCGCCCCCGAGGCGCACCCTCCCGGGCAGCGGCCGCTGGTCGTTCCCCACGAGGCGCACCTCGAGGGTGCGCGGCGACACGAGGGCGAGCACCACCGGCTCGGGCCCGGCCTGCACGTCGGTGAGCGCCGCCGGGAGCCACCCGTAGGACCGCCCGACGACGTAGAAGGGCCCCTCGCCCAGGCCCGTGAAGCGGAACCGGCCCTCGGCGTCGGTCGCGACCTCGACCGGCTCGGCGAGCCGGCGCGACACGGCGCGCACCACCCCCACGAGCGGCGCCCCCGACTCGTCCGTCAGCCGCCCCACCACCGCGCGCTCGATGGGCAGGAAGAGTTCGACCGGGTCGCCTGGCGCCGCGCGATCCTTGACGCCGACGCCGTACCCAGACGCCCGGCCCCAGACGGTGAACGACAGCCCCAGCAGCTGCTCGAACCGGAACCGGCCCTGCTCGTCGCTGGTGGTGCTCGCCGCCGCGGCCTGGTGCCCGAGGTGCCCGTCGAGCCACTCACTGACGACGAGGGCCGTCTCGCTCGCCCGGCACGCCAGCACCGGCGCGGCGCAGTGGTGGCACGCCACCGTGGCGAGGCTCGGCTGCTCCGCCGCGGCCAGGAGCACCGTCGCCCCCGCCAGCGGGCGCCCATCTTGAGCGCGCACGACGCCCGACAGCGAAAGCCCCTGTGCGTTCGGAGCGCGCACGGAGACTGACGCGAAGTCAGGTGCCGCGGGCCCCGGCGGGGCCACGCTCTTGGGCCGCGCCGGGGAGCCTCGCCCCGGAACGCGCACCGCCCAGAGGCCCAGGCCGAGGACCAGCGCGCAGGCCAGGGCCCCGACGGCGAGGCGACGCAGGGACTGGATCGAACGCTCGACCTTCGTCACCGCGGCTCCTCGCTGACCCGACGCCGCAGACACGCCCTGGTGCCGCCAGGTTCCGTCAGAAGTCGTAGCGGATCATCGCCATGCCACCGAAGCTGCGTCCCCCGTACGTATAGGACGGCAGCGCGTCGGTGGGCGGCTTGGTGGCCTCCCGCTGCAGCAGGAACGCGGCCTGGCCGGCCAGATCGATCTGAATCGGGTGCTCGAAGATCTCGAGGGGGTCGCTGAAGTTGAACCCGAGGCCCGCGGCGACGCCCACCGTGTTGGCGTCGAGCAGGTTGGTGCCGGCGACGTTCTGCAGCGGCACCATCGTCGGGCGGTAGGAGGCGCCGAGCCTGGCGGAAAAGCGCTCCGAGACGCGGTACTCGGCCCCGAGCCGCCCACCGAAGGTGTTCACGAAGCCGGGCGCGGGCGCCTGCACGTTGAGGTCGAGCGCCTTGTCGATGCCCAGCGCCGCCAGCGTGGGACCCGAGAGATCGACCGACAGCGACACGTACGGCGAGGGCGCGGCGCTCCAGTGCTGGTACTCGCCGTCGAGCGCCAGCGTCAGCTGGTCGGTCACGTCCCAGGCGGCCCCGAACGAGACCTGGTGTGGCGCGTAGTGCGAGACCGCGTTGACGGTCAGCGCGAGGGTGCCGATGCCCTCGAGGTCGATGGTGGCGGGGATGGTGACGGGCAGGAAGATCTCCCACCGGTAGGTCACCCCCAGGCGCAGGCTCTTCACCGGCGTCAGCGCCACGCCGAGCGTCGGCGCCGCGCGCGTGGTCAGCGACGCGTCGAGCGACTTGAGCTTCACGTTGCGCGAGAACAGGTCCACCCCGGCCACGGCGCCGCCCCCACCCCCCAGCCGGCCCTGCAGGTTCGCCAGCACCGACACGCCGGGGCCGATCGACAGCCAGTCGGTCACCTTGATGCCCACGCCCAGGTGCAAGACGAAGCGCTCCAGGTTGCCGTTGTAGCGGTACCAGTACGGCTGGTTGCCGTCGGGCGCGTTGACGCGCACGAAGGTGCTGGTGGGCAGATAGAGCCCGAAGCCGATGGCGACGCGGTTCTTCACCTTGCCCGCCAGCGGGAAGACGAAGCCGAGCGTGGTGCCCACGTTGTCGGGGGCGTTGCACTGGCTGCAGTCGATGGGCTTGGCGAGGTCCTTCGAGATCACCTCGGACGCCAGCCGGTGAAACTGAAAGCCCAGCCCGAAGTTGAGGTCCTTTCGCCTCGTGAGCAGCGCCGGGTTGTAGAAGACGGCGGTGAAGTCGTTGGCCTCGGCGGTCATCGCGCCGCCCATCGCCGCCGAGCGGGGGCCGTAGCCGAAGAGCGGGAACGGGTCGGCCAGGGCCCCCCCCGAGACGACGAGGGTCACCACCGCCAGGCGGGCGAACCGGCGCATGACGTCGACCTCCCCTACTCGTCGGCGAACGGATTGACGGACTGCGCCGCGGCCAGCTCCTGGCGCGCCTCGGACAGCTCGGAGTTCGTCTCGCGCAGCCGGTCGGACAGCACCTGCACGAAGCTCCACAGCAGCTTCACGGCGAGGATCGACTCCTTCTTCATCAGCGCCATGAGATCTGGCCGGCTGATGACCATCACGCGGGTCGGCTCGTGGGCGCGGACGGTGGCCGAGCGCGGCGCGTTGTCGATGAGCCCCATCTCACCGAAGTGGCCTCCGGCCCGCAGCTCGGCGATCTCGACGCCCGCCTTCTCGACGCCGACGCGGCCGCGGATGACGACGAACAGCTCTTCGCCCGGCTGGCCCTCGCTGACGATCTCGCGCCCGCCCGGGAACGTGCGGGTGCTGGCGATCGACAAGATGGCCGTCTGCTCCTTGTAGGTGAGGTGCCTGAAGAGGGGGATCTTCTTGAGCGCCTCCATGCGCGACTGCGCCTCGACGACCTCTTCCTGAGCGCTCGCCGCGTCACCCCGCACGCCGACGACGACGGTGGTGATGTTGTCCTTGCCGCCCCGCTCGTTGGCGAGCGCCACGAAGCGCTCGGCCTGCTCGGTCAACGGCGTCGAGGTGACGAGGGCTGCCACCTCTTCGTCAGAGAGGTAGCCGTGCAGGCCGTCGGAGCACAGGACGAAGACGTCACCGGGCACCAGGTCGACGATGAGCGTGTCGACCTGCACCGACTCCTGAATGCCGACCGCGCGGGTGATGACGTTGCGGTACTGGCTGGTGGCTGCCTGGTCCTTGGTGATGGTGCCGGCCTTGAGCTGCGAGGCGATGAGGGTGTGGTCCTCGGTGAGGCGGTGCCCCTGGCCGTTGCGGACGAGGTAGACGCGGCTGTCACCGACGTGCCCGATGATGCCCTTCGAGCCGCTGACGACGAGGCACACGAAGGTGGTGCCCATGCCGCGCTTGGTGCTGTCGGTCGTCGCGGTCTTGAAGATGTCGGCGCAGGCCCGCTGAATCGCGACCTCGACGAGCGAGGCGGCGGCGGCGCGGTGCGTCTGGCTCGGGTCGCGCGCCAGATCTTTGAGGATGCCCCTGTTCGCCGAGACGTGCGCCTTGACGACCTCGACGGCGCGGGCGCTGGCCACCTCGCCGGCCGCGTGACCGCCCATGCCGTCGGCCACGATGTAGAGGCCGCCCAGCGGGTCGACCAGCATCGCGTCTTCGTTGTGCTGACGCTTGCGGCCGACGTCCGTTTTGCCGTGCGCTTCGGTGCTGATCACGAAGGAAAACCCTCGAAGGGAAAGAGAAAGAGACTGTAGGGGCCACGGTGCACTGACACAAGGCGGAAACTCCGTCACGCCCGGCGCGGAAAACCTGTGAGCGCCCCCGGAATCAACGGAGCGCCACCGCGCACGCACCTCGCCTCTGTTGGCCTCGCGCCCGGCGGCCCCGTCAGCGCACCTCGGACACGTCCCACTTCAGCGTCGCCATCAGCCCCTTCGCGCGCTTCTTCACGTCCGCGTCGAGGTGGGCGACGGCGTCGCCCAGTTTGTCCATCAGCCGGAAGTGCTTGCGGCGCGACACCTTCAGCTGGAACAGCGCGTGCGTGAGCCATGGGAAGACGGCGGTGACGTCGGTGTGGCAGTAGACCGACCCGGTCTCGACCGCCTCGACCGACACCTTGCCCCAGGTGTGCCCCTCGCCCGCCGGGCAGCTCGACAGCGCGCCGTTGTCCACCGGGTCGACGCAGAACTGTACGTCGATGTCGAAGCCGTGCGTCGGCACCGAGAGGATCTGGTCGAGCAGCGGCTCGCCCTGGAGCGTGTAGTTCTTCGGTACGCCCCCGCCGAGGATCCAGATGGCGAGCTTCCGGTCGAAGTGGTGCCGACAGTAGTGCTGCATCGCCGCCATCGCGTACACGTCATCGTTGACGTCGAGCTCGAAGCGGAACGCCGGCCCCAGCAGCTTCTTCAGCTTCACCACGTTCAGGAAGATCGAGCCGTCCTGCACGGCGCCGGACCAGATCGGCACCGCCCGGCGGTAGCACGTCGAGAGCAGCGAGGGCTGCTCGACCCCCAGCTCCTGCTCGATGGCATCGAGGTGCTTTCCGAGCAGGAAGTGGAACTCGGGCGTCGTCATCTTCCGCTGGAAGTCGGGGCCCGAGATGATGGCCGAGAAGAGCCGGTCGGTGTCCAGGAGCGCCTCCTCCCAGAAGCCGAGATCGTAGATGCGAATCACCCGGGCCAGCCGGTACTGCAGGTCGCCGGCATTGGGGTTGATCTCACGGATCTGGTGCCGAATGATTCGGTGCGCGTCGTGGTACAGGTTGGCGCCCGTGGTGGTGATGGCGCAGATCGCTCCCGACTCGACCAGCGGAATGAGGCAGCTCTGGTGCAGCCCCGCCGGCGTCATCGCGCCCGAGAGCGTGAGAAAGATCGACGCGTTCTCTTCGAGCGAGCGCTTCATCAGCTCGAAGGCGATGCGCTCCTGCCGGCCGACGTAGGCGCCGAAGGCGTGCTCGAGCAGCTCGAGCGCCGACTCCTTTCCCGTGATGGGCCGGGGGTTGACCTTGCGGGCGCCGTCATAGGCGCGGCGCAGCTTCTGTTGCTGGGTCTTGGTAGCCATGCGCGGCGCGGGTATACACGCAACCCTCTGGCCGATCTCTGGAGTTTTCGTGCACACCACCCGACTGAAGTTCGTTGCGCTCACGCTGGCGGCCGTCGCGACGGGCTGTAACTGCCGCGGTTCCGGCCCGATGGCCAGCCTCCCCGACTTGCGCGCCGAGGACCTCGACGGCGCGGTCCTCTCGGTCATCGACGCGGTGGCCTGCCCGACCCTCGACGAGAACAAGCTCCCGGTGCGCGACGTCTTCCCCGACCTCAAGCGCGTCCGCATCACCAACAACGGGCGGGTGCTCGCGAAGGCGAAGCTGAGCATCACCGGTCCCGACGCTGCGACGTTCGAGCTGCGGGTGGCTGGCGGTGACGGAGGCGCCTTCGTCAAGGCGGCGGTGCCCTACGAGCTCGACGTCGAAGCGCTGTCGAGCGTCGAGGTGCAGGTCGCCTTCTCGCCCCGCATGAGCGGCGCCGCGACTGCTCAGCTCACCATCGACGACCAGGTCGCCGAGACCACGATGGACCCCGTCATCTCGCTCGTCGGCACGGGCCTCGCCCTGCCGCCGCAGCCCACCCTCGAGACCGGCGTCGAGTACGAGGACGGCGGGTTCTCGCAGTGCACCCTCGAGGCGCTCTTCGGCGACTGCGAGCTCACCTGGCCGCTCGTGCAGTTCGACACCGCCTCCACCCGGCGGGTCGTCATTCGCAACCGGGGCTGCCCGGCGCTGAAGGTGACCAGCCTGAAGATCGTCTCCGACCTCAGGGCGATGACCCCCTCGCAAGACTTCCGCCTCGTGAGCCCACCGGCGCCGAGCAGCACCTCGCCGCTCTCGCTCAACAAGGCCGACGGCACCGAGGCCATCGAGGCCACGATCGAGTTCAAGCCGGTCGACACGGGCCCGGGCAACGAGGTGCGCTCCGGCTACCTCATCGTCGACACCAACGACCTCGCCAACATGTCGCCGATGCAGCAGCCCGGCGTGCTCGGGCTGCGCGGCGAGGCCTTGCGCCCCGCCCTGTCGGCGACGCCGACCTCGTGCGACTTCTCCCGCACCTCGGACCTCTGCGGCAACACGACGAAGCTCCCAGACCGCGCGCGGTTCATCGTGCGCAACGACGGCAACGGCGCTGTGCGCATCAGCGAGGTCAAGTTCAAGTCCAGTGGCTCCGCCAGCGGCGGCCAGAACGGCCGCTTCTCGCTCGCGTCGAACCCCAACGGCATGACGATCAACCCCGGCAGCGCGATCACCCTCGAGGTCACGCACAGTGACATGCCGACCTACGTCATCGACGAGCTGTCCCTGAAGTCCGTCTTCGTGCAGGGCGGCGCGGCGGCCGGTGACGTGAGCTTCGCGCTCTTCGGTGGTCGGCAGCCGTGCCTCGACACCGTCGACGAGGTGAACTTCAACAACCCGATGACGCCGACGTCGGCGCAGAGCTTTTTCATCCGCAACCAGCGGCGCTTCCCCGACGGCGGCACCGACTCGTCGCAGTGCGGCACCCTCATCATCAACCAGATCGGCATGGACCCGAGCCCGTTCTTCTCGCTCATCGACCCGAAGATCGCGGCCAACACGCCGGTGCCGCCGGGCGGCATGGTGGAGACGGCGATTCAGTACAACAAGCCGCCGTCGGGCGGCATGCAGGTCGGCAAGCTGAAGATCCTCACCAACGACCCGTTCTTCGGGCCCCCGGTGGGCACGAAGGAGATCAACGTCATCTCGGCGTCACCGTTCGACCCGCCCCCGCAGGCGGTGCTCAAGGGCTGCGTCCCGGCGATGCTCATCAACGACCCGAACTGCACCGTCTCTGGCGTCGAGGTGCAGATGACGGTGAACCTCTCGACCATCACCGCGAACCCGAAGACGGTGCGCCTCTCGGCCTTCGACAGCTCCGACTTCGACGGCATGACGATGCGCAAGCCGGCGGAGTTCCAGTTCCGGCTCAACAACCCCATCCCCGCGGGCGCCACGGCCTCGAACCTGTCGCCCAACACGCGCGGCACCGTCGACCAGGCCACCTTGACGCTGCCCGCCACCGGCCTGTACCGCGTGCAGCTCCAAGTCTGGGACAACCGGGGCCAGGCGAGCCAGCCGGTCAACCTCAACATCAACGTCTTGCCGTAGAGACCGTCTCGTCGCGCCGGGTGGCATCGCCCCTGGCGCGGCGACGTCGTCTCCGAGGCACCGCTCTGGCGGGGACCCGGCGCGGGCCTTCGGTCACGCGCGAGCCTTCACTGGCTCACCGGGGCTCGACGAGCGCTCGAGCCAGCCCCCCGGCGCGCCGCCACGCCCTGGCGAGCTCGCCGCGCGCCTCGAGTCACGCGCGAACCGCCGGCGACCGAGTCAAGGCCTGGGAACGCTCGAGGCCGGCCCCCGGCGCTGCGTCTTGAGCACCGGTGACTCGTGCCTCAGGCTCCGCATCGCGAGGCGCTCGAGCGTCGTGGTCCGGTAGACCTCGAGCATGCGCTCCTGGCCCGTACGCCAGACGCCGTACATGGTGCACGCCCCGGTGAAGGCGCAGCCGTCGTGGGCGGGTCCGGTGCACACGTTGACGGTGACGGGCCCCTCGAGCGCCTCGATGACGTCGAGGAAGCTGATGGACGAGGCCGGCCTCGCCAGGGCGTAGCCCCCGTGCGCCCCTCGCGCCGACCGCACGAGCTCCGCCCGCGCCAGCGTCTTGAGGATCTTCGCGAGGAACTCCGACGGAATGTCCATCTTCTTCGCGATCGCCTTGAACGACGTCGTCATGCCGCCGGGCAGCGAGGCGAGGAACACCATCGCGCGC
>JADCJJ010000457.1 GCA_020247085.1 Myxococcaceae bacterium
CCAACGTCGGCGGCGTCTCCCCCAGCCCGTCGGACCCGCGGACGCCCTGGGACCGGGCCGAGGTGCAGTGCCTGTGGGAGCTCGAGGCGTCTCTGCTGCCGCGGTGAGCCCTGGCTGGTCCCGCGGTTGCAGCGGCGCGGGCCCATCGCCTTCACCCCCGGGGGTCTCATGCGCCGTCTCGTTGCCGTCGTCGTCGTCCTCGTCAGCCTCGCCGCCAGGGCCCAGGAGTCCGTCTTCCCCACGAAGGAGGAGCGCGAGATGGCGCGCATGCTCGAGCCGCAGCAGATGTCGGCCGACGTGAAGGCCTTCCTCAGGGGGAAGATGAAGGCCCACAACAAGGACATGAAGGACCTGGTGCTGGCGGTGGCGACGCTGAAGTACGAGGAGTGCAAGCGCGCGGCGCAGGGCATCGCGAGCGCGCCCCGGCTCGACGCCGCCGCCGGGCAGGCGCTGGAGCTGCCCGAGGCCTTCTTCGCCCTGCAAGACGGCCTTCGGAAGCAGGCGACGGCGGTGGTGGCGGCGTGCGAGGCGAAGAAGGCCGACGAGCTGCTCGGCGCGTACAACAAGATGATGGCCACCTGCATGAGCTGTCACAACGCCTTCCTCGTGCCGCTGCGCGAGAAGGCCCCGGCCCGCAAGTAGCGCGCGAGGGAGGTGACCGGGCTGCCGCGCGTGCTATGCGCCTTGCCCGTCATGCGCCTCTCGCCCCTGGCCCTCGCCCTCGTCGCCTTCGCCTGCAGCCCGCCCCGCCCCACGGCCGACGGCGGCGCCGTCGACGCCTCGTGCGGCCTCGACTGCGTCGCGCAAAAGACGTTCGGGCTCATCGTCAACCGCTGCTTCGAGTACTCGGCCAGCGACACCACGCCGAGCGACCCGCCGGCGCTCGGCGTCTTCGTCAAGCCCGTCTTCACGCTCGAGGGCGGCGTGAAGGTACTGCCGGTCGACTACCGCACCGGCGGGCAGACGCGAATGACCGACAACTTCGCCTTCGGCGCCGACGGAGCGCTGCGGCTGATGCGGCGTGAGTTCCCCCAGCAGGGCCAGTCCGTCACCTTCCGCAACGACGCGATGGCCATCACCGGGGTGACGTGGCTCCTCGCCGACGTCGGGCCCGGCCAGACGCAGACGACGAGCGGGCAGGCCTTCGTCGTCAACCAGTCGGGCGCGGGCACCACCGAGCCGACCGTCTACCGCGTGTCGACCACCGCGGCGACGCCGACCCAGCTCAAGACGCCGTCGGCCACCTACACCGACGGCCTCAACGTGCTGACGACGCAGACGCCCGACCGCGGCGCCGACCCGCGGCGCGTCTTCGTACGCGAGCTGGGCTTCATCACCATCACCAGCCCCTTCAACGTCGCCGGCGGCAACCCCACGCCGGTCTACCTGCAGCGCGTTCGTGACGTCGGCACGCCCGAAGGCGGCAACGAGGCCTGCTCCACGGGAGCCCCCTGACATGCCCACCGTCACCCGCGTCACCACCTTGGCCCTCGCCCTCTCCTTCGCCGCCTGCAAGTCGGCCCCCGAGACGCGCGCCGAGGTGAAGCCGCCAGAGCTGCCGAGGCAGGAGCTGCTGGTCGTCTCGCAGACGCTCACCGACGTCACGGTGAAGCTGACGGGAGAGCTGCTGGGCGGCGACGAAGCCCTCGCCATCGACGCGGCCGAGGTCGAGTTCGTCGTCGACGGCACCGTGCTGTCGACGAAGCGCGCGCCCCTGTCGCTGCGCCTCACCGCCGGGCAGTCGGCGCCCTTCGAGTTCGAGGAGTCCTTCACCTACGTAAAGAGCGCCGACGACCTCAAGGCGATGGACGCGCGGGGCGGCTCGCTGCTCATCGCCCTGCGCGGCAACCTCATCGGCACCGTGCAGCGCGAGGTCGAGGTCAATGGCAAGGCGGAGGTGCAGGCGGTGGCCGTCGAGCTGCCCTTCGCGCGCAGCCGCGAGGTGCGCACGCCGCGGCTGCCGCACCTCAAGCTGGGCGAGGCGGAGGCCGGCCGCTTCGCGAAGAACGAGGTGAACGCCGTCTTCCACCTGCACGTCGTCAACCCAAACCCCTTCCCCATCACCCTCTCGTCCATCACCTACCGGGTGACGATGGCGGGCAAGATGGTGGCCGAGGGTGAGCAGGGCGTCGGCATCAAGACGGCCGTCTCGGCGACCGACGTCTTCGACGTCAGCGCCTCGATGACCGAGGCGACGCACGGCAAAGAGGTCGAGAAGCTCATCAAGGGGCTGGTCGTGCCCTACGAGCTCCAGGGCGAGCTGAAGACGGCGCTGTACAGCGAGCCGCTGTCGGCGAAGGGTGAGTTCAAGCTGAAGGCGTCGAAGGAGTAGGTCCCTTCTCCGGGCGGGCATGCGCTTCCTCTCGGCCGACCCGCTCACCTTTCCGCCGGGAGACTCGGCGAACGAGGACGGCATCGTCGCGGTCGGCGGAGACCTCTCGCCCACGCGGCTGGTGGCGGCGTACCAGCGCGGTATCTTCCCCTGGTACTCCGAGGGGCTGCCGATTCTCTGGCACTGCCCTGATCCTCGCTTCGTGCTGGTGCCAGAGCGCCTGCACGTGCCCCGGTCGCTGAGGAAGCTGCAGAAGGCCAGGCCCTACCGCCTGACGCTCGACACGGCCTTCGAAGCCGTCATCGACGGCTGCGCGAAGGTGAAGCGCCCCGGCCAGCGCGGAACGTGGATTACGCGCGACATGCGGCGCGCCTACGTCGCGCTGCACCAGCTCGGCCTGGCGCACTCGTGCGAGGCCTGGGCCGGCGACGAGCTGGTGGGCGGCCTGTACGGCGTCAGCCTGGGCCACGTCTTCTTCGGCGAGTCGATGTTCGCGCGCGCGGACGACGCGTCGAAGCTGGCCTTCGTGACGCTCGTCGAGTGGATGCGGGCGTGGGGCGTTCAGCTCGTGGACTGTCAGCAGGAGACGGCGCACCTGGCCCGCTTCGGCGCTGAGCCCTGGCCCCGTCAGCGCTTCCTCACGGTCGTCGAGGCGCTCGCCCAGCAGCCGACGCGGCGCGGCCCCTGGCGCTTCGACGACCAGCCGTAGCACCCGCCGTCAGGGCCGGCACCGGGCCAGCAGCTGCCGCCCCTGCGGCGCCCCCGAGAAGGTGATGGTGCACTCGGACGCATCGCAGGCGACGACGTGCAGGGGGGTCTCGCCCACCGCCCAGCGCGCACCGAAGCCCGCGCACGCGTCGGGCGCCGACTGCGCGTAGCGCACCCCGTCGGGACAGGTGATCTCGGTGGTGATGCCCGACGCGTTCTGGAACACCTCGAGGGCGCCGGCCCGGAACCGCTGCTTGCCCCAGCCGTAGGCCGTCTCGAGGCACCTCTGGCCGACGGGCCCGCGAACGCGGAAGGCCGCGATGTGCAGCACGGTGCCGCCGTCGCTCGACGGAAGGGGCGTCAGCGCGCCGGCGAAGTCGATGACGTGGCCGGTCGCGAAGGTGCACTGGCGGCCATCGGCGCTCAGCCTCCCCACGGACGAGGGCGCCGGACCGCACGCCGCGGCGCTCGCCACCAGCTGCTTCCAGCAGTTGTCACCATCGAGCCAGGCGCACGTCATGCCCTGCTCCGCGGCGGGCACCGGCAGCTCGAAGGCCTGGTTCCGGAAGGGCGCCTCGCCGCCGGCGTCGGCCACCCCCGAGTCCCGGGCGCCAGCGTCGAGCCCGCCGGGCGCTCCACCGCCAGGCGCGCCACCCCCGCCCGCCCCGCCGGCCGCGCTCGCGCCTCCGGCGCCACCGCCGGCCCCCGCGTCGACGGCGCTCGGGTCACCACCGGCGGGGCCCCCACCAGCCCCGTCGGGGACGACCGCCGGCCCGCAGGCGGCGAGCGCCGCGAGGAGGAAGCCGCCCCTCGCAGCGATAGGGCGCGACGTCGTCGTCAGCACAGGCACAGGTCACCTCGGGCTCCGCGGGCCACCCGTCGTGGGGGCGCGTCGGCGAAGACAGACACCGCCGCCCGCAAGAACGGAAAAGCCACCGGGCGACCGCGCGGGGCCCTCGACGAGGCGCTTCAGCGGGGTCTGCGAAAGACGCGCGCGACCCGGCTGGCGTCGGCGCCGCCCACGTAGACGTGCGCCCCGTCGACGGCGAGGGCCTCGAACGTCGACAACTGCGGCGGCCCCCGCCCCGCGCCGAGCCAGACGGCCCCGTCGAAGCGCGCGAGGCCGACGCCGGTGCCCGCCACCCACACGTCGGTGGCCGACCCCAGCGCCATCGCCGTCACCGCGCCGTCGAGCGCCGACGCGACGGACCAGGCGCCGTCTTCGGCCCGCCGGCCGACCGCGCCCCGGGCGCTCGCGGCAAAGACGAGGGCGCCGTCAGTGACGACGTGGGTCCACGCCTCGTTCGCGCTGCCGCGCCCGAGCGCCGTCACGTCGGGCACCTCGAGCCTGGCGCCGGCGTCGAACGTCGTCATCACCCCCCCCTGCGCTCCAATGACGACGCCGCGCGCGGTGCGCGTGCACGCCAGCGGCGCCCGCACCGGGGCCGAGAGCGTCATCGGCCAATCGTTGCCAGCCTGGGCGTACACCGACACGCCACCATCGGCGGCGCGGGTGAGCAGGGCCAACTCGCTCGGCGACGAGCACAGGGCGAGGGGCGCGGAGGGGAGCAGCACGTCCTCGAAGGCGCGGGGCTGGTCGCACGACCCGGCGCACGAGAGCATCGCCCGCCCAACCGTCACCACACCGCGCCCCGACGCCGAGTACTGGAAGTCGTTGATGTCGGCCTTCGAGAAGACGAGCACCTCGTCGAAGCGGCCACCGAGGCTCCGCAGCACGTACTGGTTCGACACCAGCGCGTACACCGCCCCCGCGCCGGCGCCGAGCCGCTGGACGGCACCCGTCGTGCCCGCCGGGACCTGCAGGCTCACCTCGACCCACGGCGGCTCGGCACTCCCGCCGCCCGCCGTACTGCCTCCCGCCGTACCGCCCCCCGCGGCGCCGCCGGCCACGACGCCACCGGCCGAGCCCCCGCCCGCCTGACCACCAGCCGCGCCGGCGTCGGAGCGGAGCGGACTCAGGGGCGCGCACGCAGCCCCACAGAGGGCGATGGTGGCCAGCGCCCACGTCACGGCGCACGGCGACGCACCGGAGCGGTCCAGACGGAGCGACTGGGGGACCCAGGACCCGCGCGCCGCTCCGCCAGCCCCAGGCCAGCTCGACGGCTCCGCCGCCGGGGAGGTACCGCGCGAGCTTCGACGCCCATTCATCGCCAGAAACCTTCAAGCACGCATGGATTCTGGTGTCGACCCGGAGCGTCCTGGGCTCGTTGAGCGGGAGAAGCGGATGGCTCGCCGCGCCGGCGCCCGTGGCCGTGGCCGACTCAAGCGCCAGCAGCGCCGCGCCTTTCTCCCATGGTGAACTCGGAGGTCTCAGGCCGAAGGCGCGCTGAAGGCCTGCATCGCGGCCCGCAGCGCCGCGCCGTCTCCCGCCAGGAAGACGAC
>JADCJJ010000458.1 GCA_020247085.1 Myxococcaceae bacterium
CGGAGCGGCGTCTGCGCCGCGGGCGTGCTGACCTGCGACCAGGGCCGGCGCGCCGTCTGCACCTCCATCGTCGCGCCCTCGTGGGAGCGCTGCGACGGCGTCGACACCGACTGCGACGGGAGCGCCGACGATGCGCCAGGCTGTGGCGGCCCGCCGCGCCTGACGGACCAGCCCGACTTCAGCTACGGCGGCGGGCTCTTTGCCGCGAACGCGACGCTCACCACCGCTTGCCAGAAGGGGCGCGTGACGACTCCGGGAATCGTCCAGGGCGCGCGCCTGTCTGGCTCCCGGTCGCCGATGGGCGACACGTTTCTTCTCTGGTGGGTCGAGGCGCCGCCGGGGAAGGCGTGGGACCTGTCGAAGCGCGACGCGCGGCTGCGCCTCAAGTGGACGGCGACGGGGACGGGAGCCGACGCGACGAAGGGGCTGTGGGGGAACCTCGGGCCGGACGGCGTTCTGCCGGTGGTGCACCTGTGCACCGACGACGCGTCGACCCTCGTGCGCTACCGATGGCGTGACCCCGCGACGTCGTGGAAGCGCTCGGACGCGAACTTCGACAGCACCTTCTTCCTCGATGCGCGCGGCGACGCGCCCGACTTCATCATCGGCGTCGGCTCCGGCGCCGACACGCGGAAGGTGAGGCGCATCGAGGTGTTGATGCGCTTCTTCGGCAGCACCTATGACGTCACCATGCAGCCCGAGGCGGGGTTCCCGCCGTGACGCCGCGCCGCGCCGTCCTCGTGGTGGTGGTGGGCGCCGCGCTCGGCTGCCTGCGGCCGTGGGAGCCGTCGGGCCCCTACCGCTGCGACGCCGAGGGCGCCTGCCCGAGCGGCTTCACCTGTGACGACGGGTTGTGCTGCCGCCCCGGCGGCACGCCGGCCTGCCCCACCCTCGTCGTCGAGGGGCGCTGCCCGTCGGGGCAACCCCCGCAACGCTTCTACGCCGACCGCGACGGCGACGGCTTCGGCGCCGGCGAGCCCCGCCTGCTGTGCAGCCAGCCCCGCCTCGGCGGCGTCGTGCCGGAGCGGCTCGACGGGGGGCGGGTGGTGCTCGACTGCGACGACGGAGACGCCGGCCTGGCGGTGAACCCACTGGCGCCGGAGCGCTGCAACGGCGTCGACGACAACTGCAACGGCGTGGTGGACGAGGGCCTCGACGCGGGGCGGGCCTGGTTCCGCGACGTCGACGGCGACGGCTTCGGCGCCGAGGGCGAGCGCTTCGTCGCCTGTGGCCAGCCGCCCGGCTACGCCGCTCGCGCCGGCGACTGTGACGCGACGGCGGCCGACGTGTTCCCCGGGGCGCCGGAGCGCTGCAACAACCGCGACGACAACTGCAACGGCCAGAGTGACGACGCGCCCTTCATCGACGCCGAGAGCCCCGGCGGGCCGAGGGTGGACTGCGCCGAGGGGGCCGGCATCTGCAGCCTCGGAGGCGTCGAGTGCCGGTACGACGCCGGCGCCATGCGGTCCCAGCGCGTCTGCGTGCCCCGCGCCCAGCCCCGCTCCGAGACGTGCAACGGCCTCGACGACGACTGCGACGGAGAGACCGACGACGCCCCCGGCTGCGGCGGGCCGGCGTCGTTGACGGCGACCCCCGGGGTGTTGACGGGCGCCGTGCGGGTGGCCGTCCCCGGCGCGCGGCTGCCGCCGGGGTGCCTCAAGGGCCGCGCGGGAGAAGACGCGCAGAGCTGGTTCGACCCGACGTGGCTCGGCTCGAAGGGGTACGTCGAGATGGCCGTGCCGGTACGGCACACCTGGTACGCCGAGGCCGCGGCCGGCACGACGTGGGACCTGTCGAACCGCGGGAGCCTCTCCCTCGCGCTCGGTGACGTCACCACCCTCACCGGGCTGGGGTTGCCCATCTTCAGCGACGCCTTCCCCGGGCCCATTGTCACGCTGTGCGGGCCGGCCGGCGGGGTCGAGTACCTGCGGCTGACGCCGGCGACGAACCGGCTCGTCGAGCGGGGTGGGGTGGACGGCGGCGGGCTGCGTGTGTCGCTGAGCCTCGAGGCGGCGCCGACGGGGTGGACGCGCGAGGTCAGCCCGGGGTTCTCGCTCGCCGCCATCAGCCGGGTCGAGCTGACGGTGGTGCCCAACCAATCACCTGACGCCGGGCTCTTCGAGGTGCGCACCTTCACCATCACCGTGTTCCCCGACGCGGGCTTCGGGCCGTGACGGCGCCGCGCCCGCGGCCGCTGCTCGAGCTGTGGACGGATGGGGCGGCGGGCGCGCGCGCGGGCCTTCCGGGCGGCTGGGCCTTCGTCGCCGTGGCGGGGGAGCGCGAGGTGCTGGGCGGCCAGGGTGGGCACCCCGCCACCACCTGCGTCCTCATGGAGCTCGAGGCGGTGCGCCAGGCGCTCGTCGCCGTCGAGGCGAAGGGGTGGCACCAGCGGTACCAGGTGGTGCTGGTGAGCGACTCGAGCATCGCGCTCCAGGCGGCGTCGGGGCGCTTCCTGCCGCGGCCGTATGCGGCGGTGGCCGCGGCGGTGCACGCGCTCGCGCAGACGCTGGGGGCCGGGGTGCGCAAGGTGCGCGCGCACGCGGGCAGCCGGTGGAACGAACTCGCCGACGCCCGCGCGGCTTCGGCCCGGGCCGAAGCGGCCATCGAGGCCCGGAAGCCCGCGCGGCATGGCCGGCGCTGAAGCGGCCCGGTGCTCGGCCGCGCGCCCTTCCCATGAGCCCGCTCGTCGGCGTCACGTCGCGTCGCCCGGCGGGTCGCCAGGCACGCGGGGCGTCCGACGGAGCGGAGCCCGTCGGAGGCCTCACGTCGCGTTGCCCGGCGGGTCGCAAGGCGCGTGGGGCGTCCGACGGAGCGGAGCGCTTCGGAGGCCTCACGTTGCGTCGCCCGTCCGGTTGCCAGGCAGGTGGAGCGTCCGACCGAGGGGAGCGCTTCGGAGGCCTCACGTTGCGTC
>JADCJJ010000459.1 GCA_020247085.1 Myxococcaceae bacterium
CCGCGGGCGGCGCCTCCCCCGGCGGCGGCTCCGCGGGCGGCGCCTCCCCCGGCGGCGGCTCCGCGGGCGGCGCCTCCTCCACGAGCGACGGCGGCGCGCTCTGTGCCGCGCCGCCTCCTCCAACACCGCTCGTCGTCCTTCCTTGTGTTCCAGCCTCATCCTCGGGCTGCGTGACGTCGACTCGAGCGCCGGCGCTCCGATGGACGTTCGACGGCACCAACCCGCGCGCCGACTCGTCGCCTTCGGGAGCGCGGCCCATCGCGCCAGGGCTCCTCGTGACGGTCACCGACGCGACCGCTCCGGGCGGCGCCCACGCCATCAGCCGCACCGGCGACAGCCCCTTCGGCACCACGGGCAGCGGCACCATCATCGCCGCCGGCTCGAACCTGACCATCGAGTTCATGATTCGCTTTCGTCTCCCCTTGAGCTGGCAGGGCTCCGAACTGGCGGGCACTGGCGGCCGGACACAGCTCTTCGACCTCGGCCCCGTCGAGCTGAACTTCAGCCGCGAAGGGTTCTGGCTCGTAGCGGGCGACCCCGCCGCGCGGTTTGGCTTCGTGGGCGGCGGCGTGGCGAGCTGGAACACCCTCGCCGACGGCCGCTGGCACCACCTCGCCGCGGAGATCGCCCAGGGCTCCCCCACCATGACGGCCCGCTTGTGGATCGACGGCGAGAGCCCCGACGAGTTCCAGCAGCCGCTCGGCGGCGTGCTCGGCGCCATCACGCAGGTCAGCCCCGGCGTCAGCTACCCGGCGCGGGGCGTCGACATCGACGAGCTCTCGCTCTGGGCGCAGGTGCTGCCACCGACCTTCATCTCGCAGCGCGCGCGCGAGGCGCTCGCGGGGCAGCGCCCCTCGGACACCGACCGCTGTGAGCCGCGCCAGTGCACGCGCGTCTCCCGTGACGCCGGCGTCCTCGTGCAACTCTACGAGCCGGGGTTCTCGGCGACGAGCCCATACGGCCCGAGCACGTCGACCACCGACCAGCTCAACACCGCGCCGCTTCCCCGCTACAGGCGCGGCCACACCATGCCGCGAATCCTCTCGGCGTGGTCGACCGGGCCGTACAGCACCGCCACCACCGACCCCATCTCGTTCACCCACCCCGACGCGCTCCCCGACGCCGGCGCCGGGCCGACGGCAACCCAGCGCCAGGTGGACACGCTGCGCGCCCCAGAGATGCAGACGCTCGCGACGCGATGGAACTACTCGGTCTGCGCGAACTCGACCGGCGACGGCCGCTCAAACCCGACGCAGAACCCGTACACCCAGTTCATTCGCGCGATGCCGGCGTCGTGGCCCCTCGAGCTGCTCACCGGCACCGCCCGCGAGGGTGACCCGGGGCTCGGGCTGTTCACCGACGCGGGCGCACGGCTCGGGCTGTCACCTGCCTCTCCGCTCGCCACCCATCAGGCCTGGGGGAGCACCAACTTCGCCGCCAGCCTCAAGAGCGTCGAGACCCTCTACCAACGGCGGGTCGACCTCGCGCACTTCGACTTCGAGGGTGAGACGTTCGAGACGTACCAGAAGGTCAACGCCGTCACGTGGGCGCAGATCTCGCCCTACAACGCGTCGACCGCCAGCTTCTGCCAGGGTCGAGGGTTGTCGTGGCGGCAGTGCCTGGCCGCAGGACTCACCGACGTGCGGAACGCCATCAAGACGGGGGCGCTCTCGCAGATGACGATGGGCGCTCCCGGCGTCATCTACTACGGCAACAGCGGCAACGAGCCCTTCGAGGGTGACTTCCAGTTCACGCGGCTGCAGAACGACCCGCTCCCGGCGCGCATCGACCCGCGCTCGAACGGCCTCGACCGCTTCCGCACCTCGAGCCCCTACATGTACCCGCTCAACCCGATGCGCTGGTACCCCACCATCGGCTCCGGTCACGGCCTCTCGTGGCTGTGGGACGCGCGCCGGAAGGAGATTCAAGAGGGGAGCCCCTTCTCGACGCCGTACGTCTCGGCCGGTTGGGACTTCGACGAGACGAAGATCATCCGACCGGGCACCTGGCTGGGCCTGCTCAAGCTCCTCGGCGGCTCGGGCTCCCTGACCTACATCCCCGGGTTCTTCGTCATTCCCCTCGCGAACGGCCAGTGCAGCTGGGGCATCTGCAACCGGCCGCCCTGTGGCGGCGACGTGCTGTGCACCCGGCAGACGATTCAGAACCCGAACCGGCGCTTCTGGCAGACGTTGACGCCGGCCTACGCGCAGGGCGCGATGAGCCGCGTCGAGGAGCTCGTGCGCGACCCGGCGGCGGGGTGGCTGGGCGAGCTGCCGGTGAACAACCCGTTCGCGCCGGCGACGGGCTACCGGCTCGGCACCCGGGCGGTGGTGGTGACGGCGATGATGACCAGCGGCACCGACATGGCGCAGTACCAGCGCACCGAGACGCCCGTGACCGTCTCCATCGACCACGACGGGCTGAGCACCACGCCCGACCGGCGCCTGTCGCTCACCTCCCGCCTGCAGGGCAGCGTCTACCTCGTCGACTTCGCCACCACCCCGGCGACGGTGCTGCAGCTGGACGCCTGGCACGAGTGGGTGCACCCGAACTGGTGGTCGAGCGACCTGATGCTCGACGTCGAGGCCGCCGACGCCACGCGGGACTTCACCCTGCGCAGCGAGGCACCGGGGAGCGCGACGGACGACTTCACGGCGCTGACCGGCTTCGCCTCGGTGGTTCCGGCGCGGGCCACGGAGACGTTCACGCCCGGCGTCAGCGCCCCGCAGGTCGAGTTCGACGTCGAGCCCCGCGTCGCCGGGAGCTGGTCGGTCTGGGTGCGGGCCCGAAGCACCGGCGCGCCCGGGAGCGTCTTCGTGTGGGCCAACGGCGCGCCGAGCACCGCGGTGCAGACCGGGTGCGTCAGCGGCTCGACGTTCCGCTGGGTGCGGCTCGACTGCTCGAGGGGCGCCACGCCGGCCACGCTCACCCTGTCGGCGGCCCCGAGCGTCATCCACGTCGCGCCGAGCCGGGGTTCGGTGGAGATCGATCGCGTGGTGTTGACCCGCAGTACGTCGTGCATCGCGGCCGCGCCCTCGTGCAGTTGCACGCCGTGAGGGGCCGCCGCCGCAACGACCCGGCGCGGGCCGGCGCGCGGCTCACGTTCCGGTGCCGTCGTCGGGCGGCCGGGCCCCGGGCGCGAACGTCAGCACCGGCTCGGCCTTGCCCTTCACCGCCAGCGGCGCCGAGGGCGTCCACGGGCCTGGCTCCTCGAGCCGTGACCGCGTCTCAGCGCTGATGAGCAGGGGCGCCCCCACCTGCTTCGTCAGGCCCTCGATGCGCGAGGCGGTGTTGACGGCGTCGCCGATGACGGTGAACTCCCGCCGCTGGGCGCTGCCGACGTCGCCCACCACCGCGCGGCCGGTGTGAATGCCGATGCCGATGCGCAGCTCGGGCTCTCCGCGGGAGCGCCGCAGCGCGTTGAGCACCTCGAGCCGCTCCAGCATCTCGAGGCCGCAGGCCACCGCCCGGCGAGGGTGGTCTGCCTGCGACAAGGGCGCGCCGAAGTACGCGAGCACCCCGTCTCCCAGGAACTTGTCGAGGGTACCGCCGTGAGTGAACACCACGTTCACCATCTCGGTGAGGTACTCGTTGAGCCACCGCACCACCACGGCGCTGTCGTAGCGCTCGGACAGGGTGGTGAAGCCGCGGATGTCGCTGAACAAGATGCTGACGTCGCGGTGCTCGGGCCGGGACTCGTCGAGCGACTCGAGGTGCTCGGCGACCTGCGGCGAGAAGTAGCGCGAGAGCCTCGCCTTTCGCGTCTCGTCGAGGGTGATCTGGTACGCGAGCCGCCGCACGAGGCGAATGCCGAACCAGCCCGCGGTCGTGCTCGTGAGGGTGAGCAGCGCGACGGTCGGCAGGGTGTGGAAGATCTCCTGGCCGCCCTTGACGACGAGCGCCGTCTCGCTCGCCAGCGACAGCGCGGCAGCCGTCAGGAGCACGCGCTGGTCGAAGGTCAGCATCGCCAGCAGGAGCGCCGTCAAGAAGATGGACTCGGTGAGCGCCCCGGCGATGCCCGGGGTCTGCTCGAGCGGAAGCGCGAGGTACTGTGCGGCGAAGATGAGCGGCACGTCGAGCAGCGCGACGGCCCAGTGGGCGCGCGAGCACCAGGCCGGGCGCAGCACCAGCGCCAGCAGCGCGGCGACCGCGACGCCGACGTAGACCGCGACCGGCGCCACCGCGACGACCCATACCTCGAGCACGCCGAGCACCAGCCAGACGCTCACCGCCACGAGACGGAGGGCCGCGGTGGGAATGGCCATGTCGGCCCGTTGCTGCTGCATGCGCGAGTCGAAAGCGGCGCCGAGCGCAGGCGGGAGCCGCTCAGCGGGCGGGGGCTGCTGCAGGGTCGTCACGTCGGGCGAATACTAGCGTCAGCCTGCGCGCTGGACAGAACGCCACCCACGCCCACGCCGACGCGGGAGCTCACCCCGGACAGGCTCCTCCGGAGCGGAGCAACCCGGGCGCTCACCGATGCCGTCGGGCCACGACGCCACCAGACGGCACGACCCCGACGCGCTCGCGCTGCCGCGCGAGGGCCCCGCCTGGCTGGCGGCGGCGCCAGCACCGGTGGTCTCGCGCGAGGTTGCCCGACTGCCACGCCTGGCTGGCGACGACGTCAGTACTGGTGGTCTCGCGCGCGGCAGCCAGCCTGCCCCGCCTGGCTGGCGACGACGTCAGTACTGGTGGTCTTGCGCGAGGAAGCCCGTCTGCCCCGCCGTACCCGGCGAGGAGCCACCAGCGCCAGGCGTGCCGAGGTTCAGGGTGAAGCCCGTCATCACGTTGACGCTCGAGGCCGCGTCGCGGAGGAGCGCGATGGAGGGGCCTCCCGAGCCGCCGCCCCCGTGGCCGCCGCTGCCGCCGTTGCCGCCCCGGCCGCCGCTGCCGCCGCGCCCGGCCGTGTACTGGGCGTTGGGCGCGAAGCTCGACGAGCCACCTGCCCCCCCCGTCCCCCCCGCTGCGCCCGCGCCGCCGTCGCCGCCGGCTCCGCCGTTCCCCGCGCGGACCGTCGTCTGTCGCGCGATGACCTGCGCGTTCGACACCACGAGCCCGAATGAGCCACCGCCGCTTCGCCCGGGCTGCCCTCCAGTGCCACCGCAGCCGGCGCCTCCACCGGCGCCTCCGACGCTGCCCCACGTCCAGCAGCGACACGCGTTGAAGAACGCAAGCTCGACGTACTGACACCCACCGCCGCCGCCACCACCGCCGCCGCCGCCGTTGCCATGGAGGCCGGCGAGGCCCGCCACGCCGGATGACGGCGTGTAGACCCCGGAGCCCGAGAAGCTGCCGAGCTGCGCGGCGCCAGCGCCGTGACTTCCCATCGTGCCGTTCGCGCCCGCCGCGCCGTTCATGCTGGCCGGCACCGACATGCCCGCCTCGCTCGCGCCTCCATTGCCCCCGGGCGTGCTGACGGCACCCGTCCCGCCGATGCCAGACGGCGTCGACCCAGGTGAGGCCGAGCCGTAGTAGCCGGGCCGCCCACCCGCGCCGCCAGGGCGCCCACAGGCGCTGGCGCCGCCGAGCGACGCCTGCGGCCTCGGGTTCGTCTGGCCACACAGATAGGGGAGCACCGACGGGTCGTTCAACAGGCCCGCGACGCCGTCGGCCCCCGCGCTTCCATCATCTCCGCGCACGCCGTTGACGCCATCGGCGCCGCTCGAGCCGTTCCCGGCGAAGAGGCTCAACAACTCGAGGCGCACCTGCTGCGAGTTCTGCACCCGCGCCCCGGTGGCCGACCGGCCGCGGCCCAGCGTGTCCTGGCCGGTGGCGTTGTCGCCGCGCACGGTGAAGAACTGCACCGTCACCCCGGCGTCGGCCTGCGCGGCGCCGGCGTCGGCGATGACGAGGGCCGGGTTGCCGCCGATGATGGCCGACGACGTCGTCGAGGTGCGCAGCCAGCGGCTCGCCGTGGGCAGGTAGCCCCCGGCGATGGTCCGGCCCGACAGGCCCGTCAGTACCAGCGGGCCCTGGTAGGTACCGCCAGCCACGTACACGTCGCGCTTGCCCTGCTGCTCGGCCTTGCGCACCCCTTCCGCGATGGTGAACACCGGGTCGTCGCGGGTGCCGGGGTTGGTGTCGTCGCCGGTGAGCGAGACGAAGACGCCGTTGTTCACCTCGCCGTCCATGCCGTCGCAGTTGGCGTCGACGAAGCCGACGTCGGGCAGGTCGACCTGGCTGCTGACGGTGCACTGGTACTCGCAGCCATTGGCCGGGTCCTGGTCGAGGTCGACGAAGCCCGGGTTGCAGGTGAAGCCGCACTGCCCGTTCGAGCACGTGCCCGTCGCGCCCATCGCGGTGCAGCGGCGGTTGCAGGCGCCGCAATGGTTGACGTCGTTCGACGTGTTGACCTCGCAGCCGTCGGTGAGCCGCCCGTTGCAGTCGTCGAAGGGCATGGTGCACTGGCCGATGTCGCACTGCCCAGCGACGCAGCGGGGCGTGGCGTTCATCACCGCGCAGACGGCGCCGCAGCGGCCGCAGTTGTTCACGTCGGTCCGCAGGCTGATGCCGTTGTCGGGCGTGCCGTCGCAGTCGTCGTCGAGCCCGTTGCACACCTCGACGCCCGCGTCCCCCGGCGTGCAGATGAAGGTGCCGCCGTCGGCGCACGAGGGCACCGTGCGCTGGCAGACGCCGAGGCCGCACGTCACCGTGGGCAGCTCCTCGTCGACCTGGTTGTCACAGTCGTCGTCCCTGCCGTTGCACGTCTCGGTGGCCGGCGTCGCCGCGGTGCAGGCCGAGTAGCCCATGAGCCCGTCGCAGGTCCGTGTGCCCGAGCACGTGCCGAAGCCGTTCTGCACCCGGCAAGACACCATCTGCCCGGCGGTGGCGACGGTGCACTCACAACTCCCGGACGATGGCGAGCACTGCTGCGCCTTCGGCTTGCCGTCGGTGCCGACGCCGTTGAGGCAGCGGTACGAGGTGGGACACGTCTGGTCGAACGCACAGTCGCGGCCGCACACGCCTTCACCGTTCACCACGATGCACTTGTCCGACGGGTACGGGCAGTCGGAGTCGATGAGGCAGGCCTGACACAGCCCCCCGCGGTCCACGGCGCAGGCGTACCGCAGCGGCGTGAACTGCGTGCACACCTCGCCGGCGACGCACCCATCGGCGCACTTGCGGCGGCAAACGGGCTGGGTCGCCGGCGCCCCCTCACAGAGCCCCGTCGCGCACTCCTCGTCGCGGAGGCACTCCTCACCCTCGGCCTTGAGCGTCGCCATCGCCGGGGGCTGACGGCCGCAGTTGCACGCCGACACCAACAGACACAGGACCACCACGATGTGGAAACGATTCGACATGCGCGATGTGACTCCTCGAAGCCGGCTTCCAACCCCTTCCTTTCGACCCTAGCAGAGCGCGGGTAGCTTTTCTGCTTACCTTTCCCTTCACTCGGTCGGAGACCAAGGCGAAGGGTGCACGGGCCGGGGCGGCGGCGAGCGGGGCCCGCGGGTGTTTGCTCGACACGGGCGGTGGGTGCCAGCACGCTCGCGGGCGTGTCGCGAACGCTCGCCTTCGTCGCCCCGACTGCCTCGTACGACGTCCTCTGCTTCCTCCGGGCGGTGGCCCGGCTCGAGGGCGTGCGGCTGCTGGGCGTCTTCCAGCGGCCGAGCGCCGAAGCGCAGGCGCTGTGCCGGGGCGTGGCGCGGGTCGACGACGTCTCGAGCGTCGACGATCTCACCGAGGCGGTGACGCTGCTGCAGCGGGCGCACGGGCGCGTCGAGCGGCTGCTGGGCATCAACGAGGTGGTGCAGGAGCAGCTCGCGGCGGTGCGGGAGCGCCTTGGCATCGCCGGCACGCCGCTGAAGACGGCGCGGCTCTTCCGCGACAAGGCCGCGATGAAGGACGCGTTGCGGGCGGCCCGGCTGCCGGTGGCGCGGCACGCGCTCGTCGCCACGCAGGCCGAGGCGCAGCGCTTCGCGCGCGAGGTGGGGCTGCCGCTGGTGCTGAAGCCGCCTGCGGGCGTCGGGGCGCAGTCGACCTACCGGGTGCGCACCGAAGCGGCGCTGTCGCAGACGCTGGCTGCGATGCGGCCGTCGGCCGACGCGCCGGTGCTCGTCGAGGAGCTGCTCGAGGGCACCGAGCACAGCTTCGAGACCATCACCGTCGGCGGGCGGGTGCGCGCCACGTCCTTCGCCGACTACCACCCCGGGTGCCTCGAGGTGCTCGAGACGCCGTGGGTCCAGTGGGCCTGCGTGCTGCCCCGCGCGCCCGAGGGGCCACACTACGCCGCCGCAGCGAAGGCCGGGCTCGCCGCCGTGCGCGCGCTCGGGCTCGCCGACGGCATGACGCACATGGAGTGGTTCGCCCGGCCCGACGGCTCCATCGCCATCGGCGAGATCGCCCAGCGGCCGCCGGGCCCGCAGCTCTGCCAGATGGTGGGGCTGGTGAACGACGTCGACGTCTACCGGGCCTGGGCCCGCGCCGTCGTCGACGGGGCCTTCGACGGTGGGTGGCAGCGCCGCTTCGCCGCCGGCTGCGCCTACGTCCGCGGCGTCGGCGCGGGGCGCATCAGCGCGGTCTCGGGGGTGAGCGAGACATGGCAGGTCCTCGGGCAGCACCTCGTCGAGGCGCGGCTCCCCGAGGTCGGGCGGTGGAAGAACCCGAGCTACGAGGGCGACGGCGTCGTGGTGGTGAAGCACGCGCAGACCGACGCGGTGCTGCGGCTCCTGGGCGTGGCGATGAAGACGCTGCGCGTCCGCTACGACGGCCGGCGCGAGGCGTGACGCTCGCGCTCGGCCCCGGGTGAAGGCGAGGCGGGAACCCGACGACGCGAAGAGTGTCGGAGCCGTCGCCGCCTCGAGACCACGGGGCAGCGACCGTCACCCTCTGGAGTCACGCCCATGCGAATGTCCGCCGTCGTCGGAGTGTGTGTGTTGTGCGCCTGCGCGAAGCCCGAACCCGAGCGCGCTGCCGCCGCGCGAGCCAGCGCGCCCTTGCCCGACCTGCCGCCTGCCGTCGCCACGGTGGCTCCCGGGGCGCCAGTCGTGCGCCGTGAGGTGCCGACGATGGAGGGCAAGCTGGAGGAACAGGCGGACTCGACGAGTGGGCTGGGCGACCTCGGTGGCCTCGGCGCGGGCGGAGGCGGACTGGGGGCCCAGGCCAGGGCCGGCGCGAGCCGGCCCAAGGCGAAGGGCATCGGCATGGCCGGGCGAGCGGGCGTGACGGGCTTCGGTCTCAACGGCGTCGGGGTGGGGGGCGGGGGCAGCGGCGCCGCGAGCGGGGGCCTCGGGACGAGGGGCTCCGGCGCTTCGGGAGGCGGCGGGCACCTCGTGGTCGTGGGCGGGGCGTTCGGCTCGGCCTCGATGGAGGGCGCGTCGGACGCGGAGTCGTACGGGGCGTACGGCGTGAACGGGTGGACCGACCCGTCGAAGGACCGCCTGTCGACGTTCGCCGCCGACGTCGACACCGCCTCGTACGCCATCGCGCGGCGGAAGCTCCGCGAGGGCGCGCTGCCGCCGGCCGGGGCGGTGCGCGTCGAGGAGTTCGTCAACGCCTTCAAGTACGCCTACCCCCAGCCCACCTCGGGCCCGCTGTCGGTGACGCTCGACGCCGCGCCCTCGCCCTTCACGAAGGGCACGCACCTGGTGCGCGTCGGGGTGCAGGGGCGACGCCTGTCGATGAGCGAGCGGCAACCGGCCCACCTGACGTTCCTCGTCGACGTCTCGGGCTCGATGCAGTCGGCCGACAAGCTGCCCCTGGCCCAGCGGGCGCTGCGCGTGCTGGTGGACAACCTGCGCGACGGAGACACGGTGGCGCTGGTGACCTACGCCGGGAGCGTGCGCGTGGTGCTGCCCCACACCGGGCTCGAGCGGAAGGCGCTCATCCTCGAGGCCATCGAGGGCCTGCGCGCCGGCGGGGGCACGGCGATGAGCTCGGGCATCGAGCTGGCCTACCAGCAGGCGACGAAGGTGCTCGACGGGCGCTCGGTGTCGCGCGTCGTCATCCTTTCCGACGGCGACGCGAACATCGGGCCGTCGGGCCACGAAGCGAACCTGAAGCTCATCGCGGGGCACCTGAAAGAGGGCGTCACCGTCACCACCGTCGGCTTCGGCATGGGCAACTACAAGGACGACCTGATGGAGCAGTTCGCCAACAAGGGCAACGGCAACCACTTCTACGTGGACTCGCTGCACGAGGCGAAGAAGGTCTTCCAGACCGAGCTGGGCGGCACCCTCGAGGTCATCGCGAAGGACGTGAAGCTCCAGGTGGACTTCGACCCGGCGCAGGTGCGGCGCTATCGGCTGGTGGGCTACGAGAACCGCGACGTGGCCGACCAGGACTTCCGCGACGACACGGTCGACGCCGGGGAGATCGGCTCGGGGCACACGGTGACGGCGCTGTACGAGGTCGAGCTGTCGCCCGGCGCCGGCGCGGGCCTGTGCACGGTGCGGGTCCGGGCGAAGCAGCCGCGCGGGGTCGAGGCGACGGAGCAGGCCTTCCCGTTCCCGGCGCAGGCGCTGGCGGCGCGCTTCGACGACGCCTCGAAGGACCTGCAGTTCGCCACGGCCGTCATGGGCGCCGCCGAGGTGCTCCGTCACAGCCCCCACGCCCGCGGCTGGCGCTGGGACGCGCTGCTCGAGCTCGCGAAGGGCGCCGCCGGTGACTCGGCCGAGCGGCAGGACTTCGTCGCGCTGCTCAAGACCGCGACCCCGTTGGTCCGCGCCCTCGCGACCCGCTGAGGGCGTGGCCCCGGCGAGCTGAGCCCCGGGTCCGTCGCGCGTCGGCGAGGCGAGGCGGCGCCGCGACCGCGCAGGGCGTCGGCGCATCCCAGCGCTCGCCACTGCCGCACGAGGACCGCTCCGTCGGTGAGGCGGGGCGACGCCACGGCGCTGGCCGTCGGCCCGCCCCGCGGCACCGTCCCTCGACTCCGTCGGGCGACGCCATCGCCGCCGCGGCCCTCGCGCGAGCATGCCGCGCGACCCTCGTTGACTCCGCTGGAGCGAGCCGCTTGCATGGGCTCACCCACCCTGGTTCCTGGAGCGCCCATGCGTCGCAGCGTCCTCTTTCTCTCGGCCGTCAGCGCCTTCCTCATGCTGGCCGTCGCGCAGGGCTGCGGCCCGGCGACCTGCTCGGCGATGAGCTGCAAGGGCTGCTGTGACGCCAGCGGGCGCTGCGACCCGGGCATCACGGCCCCGCTCTGTGGGCGCGACGGGAGCCGCTGCGTGCAGTGCCCTGCCGGGGCCCAGTGCCTGCAGCAGGTGTGCACCATCATCCAGGGTGCCGGCGGCGGGAGCGCGGGCGGAGCGACGGCCGGCGGAGGCACGACCGCCGGAGGCGCTGCTGGCGGCGCGGCGGGCGGGAGCGCGGGAGGTGCCACGGCCGGCGGCGCTGCTGGCGGGAGCGCGACGGGCGGCGGCGCGGCGGGGGGCTCGACCGGCGGCGGCGCGCCCGCCGGGTGCCAGACCGTCGACCTCATCGAGGGCAGCATGCTGCGCGGCGGCGGCACGCGAACCACCATGAGCGGCACCCAGACCGTCTGGTATACGGCGTGGGCCGTTCCAGCGTCGCTGGGCTCTCCCGTCGCCCTCCGCGTCGACGTGCAGCTCTACCGGGCGCTCGGCACCACGCCCATTCTCCCGGCGCGCGGTACCTTCACCACCGCGACGCGCTTCAGCACCTGCAACGAGTGCGTGCAGCTCGCCACCGCGTGCAACCTGCAGGGCGAGAACTGCGCGGGCGGTGACATGATCCCCCTCGCCGGGAGCTTCGAGTACACGGTGGCCACCTCGAACGCGCTGGCGGCCAACTTCCAGCACCTCGTCTTCCGCCCCTGGAACCTGCAGACCGACATGCAGCGCACGAACGACAGCAACTGCATCTACGTGCGCGCGCTCCGGTTCGACGCGACCTGGTGACGCGGCGCGCCGCCGAGCCAGCGCACCAGCGGCGTGCGGCGCACCACGAGTTGGAAGGAGAAGAACGACACGGCGAACGCGCCCAGCACCACCACCCCGTACGCGACGCCGGCGGGGAGCGGCGCCTTGGCTACCAGCACCTGCCCGAGCTGCACCAACGGGTGGTGCACCAGGTAGACCCAGTACGCCGACTGCACGAGCGGCCCCGGCTCGCCGCCTCGCGCGCCGAGCGCCGCGCCCAGAAGCCCGAGCGTCACGAGCCATGCCGCCAGCGCCGCGAGGCCGTGCCCCAGGGGCTGCCACTGCAGGGGGCTCGTGAAGACGCCGAGGAGCACCGCCGCCGCCAGCACCACCCGCAGCGCGGCGTGACGCTCGAGGGCGCCCGCGTCGTCGCGCACCGCGAAGAGCGCCCACCCGACGGCGAAGAAGGGCCCATAGGCCGCCACCGTCGCCGCCTGCGGCAGGAAGGAGAAGGCCGGCTGGGGCTCGCCCCACAGCGCCTGCGCGCCGAAGGTCAGCAGGCTCAGCCCGAGGAGCGCGTCGGGCATGCGGCGGAGCACGGCGTCGAGGCGCCACGGCACGCGCAGCTTCGCCAGCGCCCACGCGACGACGCAGAACAGCAGCAGGTACTCGAGGAACCACAGGTGCAGCGGCCGCAGCGCCCACCCGGCCTGCGCCTCGTAGCGCGCGTCCATCACGCCCTCGCTCACGGCGAGGGCACGAATCGCCCGGTCGGCCAGCAGCGACAGCGGCGCCGCGACGAAGAGCGGCACCCCCAGGCGTGAGAACCGGTCTCGCAAGAAACCCTCGCCCCTTCGCTCCAGCACCAGCGCCGCGAAGAAGCCCGACAGCGCGAAGAAGACCGGCATGCGCACGGCGTGCAGCACCCCGGCGACGACGGCGAAGCCGCTCCACGTCGAGCGGGCCTGCACCGGGTACCAGGGCCCCACGTCGGGAATGAACGCGTAGGCGGCGTGGTAGGCGACGCCCAGCATCATCGCCCCGGCCCGTACTCGGTCGAGCCCGCCGAAACGGCTCATCGAGCAGTTCCGGCGCCCTGCGCCACGGCCGCGCCGCGCTCGGCCGCCACCGGACACCGCGCGACGGCCACGCCTGCATGGTGTCGCGGATGACCGACGGTCGGCCCGCGGCCGCGCCGCGCCTCCGAGGGCCCCTGCGCGACTGGCCTGCCGAAGGCACCTCGAAGTCCTCCGCCGACGCGCACGCGCCGGACGTTACGGCGCGCCCCCGCCGTTCGCGAGCAAAAGGCCCACGGGCCCATCGGCGCTTCCTCGACAGGCCCGCACGCGCCGCGAGCCGCGCTGGCTGGGGCTGCCGTGACCCGGCGCGACATGTCGCAGAGTCCGGGGCGACCCCGCGCGTCGTTCTCGACGGCGGCGGCGGCGAGCGACCCGTTATGCATTTTTCACGCATGCGGGCCCCCACGACGTACGAGTCGTCTCTGCGCCTCGCTGCCGGTGGAGGCCTCGGGCTCGCCCTCGCGCTCGCACTGTGGTTGCTGGTGGAGCGCCGGCTCGCCGCCGCTCCCGGGAGCTCGGTGAGCGACGTCGTCGCCGTCGCGGCGCTGGTCGTCTGTGGCGCCCTCTCGCTGCTCGCCTTCAGGGCCAACCGCTCGGC
Source organism: Myxococcaceae bacterium (assembly GCA_020247085.1). Classification (GTDB taxonomy): domain Bacteria; phylum Myxococcota; class Myxococcia; order Myxococcales; family Myxococcaceae; genus Xiheimicrobium; species Xiheimicrobium aquaticum. The sequence goes on from JADCJJ010000459.1 coordinate 13,494, forward strand.
GCCGTCACCAGCGCCCCTCGACGCGCCCCCGCCGGCGCACACCGAAGCGGCGGCCCGGTGCGCGCTCGTGGCCGCCCACACCTCGCACGCCGTGCTCGTCACCGACGCCGTCGGGCGGGTGACGTGGGCCAACGAGGCCGCGGCCGTCGTGGCCGGTCTGCCGGCCCCCGCGTGCCTCGGGAAGGAGCTCGCCGGGCTCCTCGAGGTCCGGGTGCGCGACGCCGAGCCGGTGGCCCGCCTGCGCCGCAGCCTCGACGCCGGCGAGGTGTTTCGCGGGCTGCTGGCCCTCTCGGCGCCCTCGGAGCCCATCCAGTGGCTCGACGTCGAGCTCCAGCCCGTTCGCGCGGCCGACGGCCAGCGCACCGCCTCGATCGTCGTCGCGACCGACGTGACGGCGCTCCAGGCGCATGAGGCGTCTGCCCGGCGCGCCGCGGCGCTCCTGCAAGCCAACGAGGCGTTCCTCAGCCAGCTCCGCCGGCTCGGCGGCATCGGCGGGTGGAGCGTCGACCCGGCGAACGGCCACATGTGCTGGTTCGACGTCACGCGGGCCGGGCAGGAGCCCCCGGTCGCCTTCGCGTCGGGAACGCGCACGTCCCAGGGCCTCTACGGCGCCGAGGCGCACGAGCTGCTCGCCTCGGCCGTCACCCGGGCGGTCGAGCGCCGCGAGGCCTGCGACCTCGAGCTGCCGTTCGTCGTCGCCGGTGAGCGCCGCTGGCTCCGCGCCGTCGGCGAGCCCGTCGTCGACGAGGGTCGCGTCGTGCGCGTGGCCGGCGTGTTCCAGGACATCTCGAGCCAGAAGGAGTCCGCCGCGCGCGACGCCGAGATCGCCGAGATCCTGCGGCAGCAATCGGAGCTCGCCCGCAGCATGGCCGACGAGGCCCGCGCCGCCAGCGCCGCCAAGAGCGACTTCCTGGCGACCATGAGCCACGAGATCCGCACCCCGATGAACGGCATCATCGGCTTCGCCAACCTGCTGCTCGACACCACGCTCAACGGCGAGCAGCGCGAGTTCGCGATGACCATCCGCAACTCGAGCGACACCCTCTTGTCCATCATCAACGACATCCTCGACGTGTCGAAGATCGAGGCGGGCAAGGTGGTGCTCGAAGACCGCCCGTGGGACGTGCGGCGAACGCTCGACGAGGTGGTGTCGCTGCTCAAGCCACGGGCGACCGAGCGCGGGAACGCCGTGCGCGTGCGCTGCGACCCGGCGGTGCCGGCGGGCCTGCTGGGCGACGTGGTACGGGTGCGCCAGGTGCTGTTCAACCTCGTCGGCAACGCCATCAAGTTCACCGAGAACGGCGTGGTGACCGTCGACGTCGGCGTGACGGGCGCAGGCGACGAGCGGCGCGTGCACGTCGCAGTGCGAGACACCGGCATCGGCATCGCCGCCGACAAGCTGCCGCTGCTCTTCCAGAAGTTCACCCAGGCCGACGCCAGCACCACCCGGCGCTTCGGCGGCACGGGGCTCGGCCTGTCCATCTGCAAGGGGCTGGTCGAGCTCATGAGCGGCGCGGTCGGTGTCGACAGCGCGCCGGGCCGGGGCTCGACGTTCTGGTTCGAGGTGCCGCTGCGCGAGGCGCGCCTCGAGCAGGAGGCGACGCGCAACGCCGCCGCCACCCGCGCGCTGCAGGGCCTGCGGGTGCTGGTGGCCGACGACAACCTCGTCAACCAGCGTCTCGTCTCGATGCTGCTCGGCCGCGCCGGGGTCCATGTGACGGTGGTGGGCGACGGGCGCGACGCCATCGAGCGCGTACAGGCGCTCCCGTTCGACGCGGTGCTGATGGACTGCCACATGCCCGAGCTCGACGGGTACGAGGCGACGCGCCGCATCCGCCTGTGGGAGGCCGAGAGCGGGCGGCCCCCGCTGCCCATCATCGCCCTCACCGCGAGCGCCATGCAGAGCGACCACCAGGCCTGCCTCGCCTCGGGCATGGACGACTTCCTCTCGAAGCCGGTGAGCGTGAACGACCTGTACGCCTGCCTCGAGCGTCACCGGGGCAAGGGCAGCGCGTCGGTGCCCTCGGCGGCCTGAGCGGCCCCCCCCGTCGTCAGGCCCTGCCCGGCTCCCGGCGCTGTGCTACCTGCGGCCTCATGGACCTGCAGCAGCTCCTCGACGAGGGCATCATCGACGAGGTGTACCAGCAGTTGAAGACGGGCAAGGAGGCCGAGGTGTGGCTGGTGAGCCACCGCGGCGAGCCGGTCGCGGCCAAGCTGTACAAGGCGCGCGAGTTTCGCAGCTTCAAGAATGACGCCGGCTACCTCGAAGGGCGGCAGGTGCGGAACACGCGCACGCAGCGCGCGATGGACCGGGGCACCGCGTTCGGCCGGCAGGCCTCCGAGGAGGCGTGGAAGTCGGCCGAGGCCGACGCCCTCTTCGCGCTCCACGCCGCCGGCGTGCGGGTGCCGAAGCCGGTGCTGTTCTACGAGGGCGTTCTGCTGATGGAGGTCATCGGCGACCACGAGGGTCGGGTGGCGCCCCGGCTCGTCGACGCGGGGCTGACGCGGGAGCACGCGCTGCCGCTGTACGAGCAGCTCCGCGGCGAGGTCGTGAAGATGCTCGCGGCCGACTACATCCACGGCGACCTCTCCGAGTTCAACATTCTCCTCGGGGTGAACGGCCCCGTCATCATCGACTTCCCGCAGACGGTGGCCGCGGCGCGCAACTCGCGCAGCGAGCCCTTCTTCCGGCGAGACCTCGGCAACCTGCTGCGCTTCTTCTCGGGCCTCGACCCGGCCGTGGAGCGGCACCGCGGCGACGTCGACGACATCTGGCGCGCCTACGTGCGGCGCGAGCTGACGGCTGACTACGTGCCGACGGACCGCAGCGCCCGCGACCGGCCAGCACCGCCACCGCCTGGCGGCGGAGGTCCGGGCCGGGGACCAACCCGAGGGCCAACGCGCCCGGGTGGCGGGGGCCCCGAGCGGCGAGCCGGTCGCCCGCCGGTGGAGACCGGCCCTGCGCGCGGCGGCGCTCCCGGCCAGGGCCAGCGGCCGGGCGGTGGACGGCGCGGCCCCGAGGTGAGCTACCGCGGCCCCGAGCCCCGCCCCCAGGGGGGCCCGGGCGCCCCGCGAGGCCCCCAGGCATCAGCCAGCCATCGCGACGGCAGCCTTCTGCCGGACCGGGCAGCCCGGGCCGACGCCAACGCCCCGGGCGCGCCTCGACGAGGGGGGCCGGAGGGTGGCGCGGCGCCAATGGGAGCGGGCCCCGCTCAGCACGCCCACTCCGGCACGGCACCTCGCGCCGACGGCTCCCGCCAGGCGCAAGACCGCCGCGACCGGGGCACTCCCTCGACCTCCCCTCCGGGCCAGCGGCCCCACCACCGTCGGCGCCGGCATCGGTGACGAGCTGGGTGACGATGCGCGGCGCGTTGACGATTGCAGGTGACGTCTCGCCTTCATCTCCGAAATCGTCAACCACCACGCCGTCAACACCTCGAATTCTGCGCTCTGCCGTTGAGCAACGGCGGGGTGCGCACCCACGGCTGCGACGCGCACCGTCACCACGGTCCCGCCCGACGACAGGCTGGCCCCAGTGGAGCAGGCGGCGCCGAAGGGGCTCGCGGGGTGCACGCCCGTGAACGCAGCGACACCTTCAAGGCGCAGCGCACAGGTGCGCCCCGCCCTGGTGCCGAGCCGACGCACCGTGTCCGTGAGGGTCCTCTGAGACGAGCACCGCCCCGGCGCTGAAACCGACGCGCCGCGACCGCGAAGGGCCGCCCCGTGGAGCGACCTCCCCGGCTCCGAGCCGACGGACGCCGCCTCCGTGGGATGCTCCCGGGTCAACGGCGCCTCGGCGCCGAACCCGACGCGCCCCCAAGAGGGACCTACCAGGTGAGCGCCGCCCCGACGCCAAGGCCGGCGCCAAGGATGCCAGCGGCGACGGATGAGGCCGTCAACGCGTCGGTCGTTCCACGTAGCCGCTCGGCCTCGGGCTCGGTCAGGGCCGAGAGGCGTACACCGTTCGGGCCCTCGGTCGTCCGATTGAGGGTGGCCGACGTAGTGGCCGCGCCGATGCCGAGGCCCACGGCCACGAGCACGGCGACCGACGCGCCGACGAGGAGCACCCTGGGCGCCACCTTGCTCGAAGCGGGCGTGTCCACGAGGACGAGCGGAGGGCTCGTCACCGGCGGCGGAGGTGGCGGCTGCGGTGGCGCCGGCTCGAGCTTCACCTCGACCGGCAAGTCCTTCGGCTTCATCGCCGCGCCGAGGCGGGCGCTGAAGCTCGAGGCGGGCCCGGCGACGTCCCCGTTGGTCTCGTCGAGCCACTCCTCGCGCACCGAGGAGGCTGAGAGCTTGCCGTCGATGGCCTCGAGCACCCAGGCGCGGTCGCGACCCAGCTTCGTCACCGACACCGTCACCACCCATGACGCGCCCACCTTCGAGGCGAGCGCCGCGAGGCACGCGGGCTTGCCGCCGCAGATGGAGGGGTCTGCGGCCCCGGCGGCCTTCAGGCGCTTCACCGACTCGTCGGCGCTCAAGGCCGTGACGCCAGCGCGCTTGAGCTCGGTCGCGATCGCCTCGAGGCCCTTCTTGAGCTCGTCGGCGGGCATGCCCTGCCTCCCAAGCACGAAGAGGCTGACCGGGTCAGCCTGGAGGACGGACAATGCGAGGGCCGTGGCGAGCATCGACATGCGTCGACAGTCTGACACGAGCACGCCGACTTGGGGAGCGACCGGCTCGGAGCGCCTACGGCGAGAGGTCATCGAGCTGCTCGGCGAGCTCGACGCGCTGCTTCTCGGTCAACGGCCCCGCCAGCCTGGGCGCCACCCGCTTCTCCAGGATGAGGCGCTTCGACGAGTCGACCAGGCTTGCCCGAAGCTTCTCGACGCGTGCCTTCAGCGCCGCGACGCTCGGCGCGCTCTTCGTCGGCGCTGGTCTGGTCGAAGTCTGGCCCTGGGGGCGCTCCGATGGTCGAACCGGGGCCGTCTCGACGCGCGGCGCGGGCGGGGCGACGACCGGTTGCATCTGCTTCTGGTCTGGTGGCGCGGCCACTCCCGCGGGCTTCGTCGCCTTGGCGCCGGGCAACCCCTGGGGCTGCACCGCCCCGACCGGCCCGGGCGTGGGGCCGGGCAGTGCGCGGTCTGCACCCGAGCCGGGGAGCGCCACGTCGACCTGACCGGACGGCGCCACGTCGACCCGACCGGGCGGCGCCACGTCGACCCGACCGGGCGGCGCCACGTCGACCTGACCGGGCGGCGCCACGTCGACCTGACCGGGCGGCGCCACGTCGACCTGACCGGGCGGCGCCACGTCGACCGGGACCGCTGGGGCCTCGACGGGCGCGCCGACGACGGCGGACTCCCGGGGGCGCCCGACGAACAGCACCGCGGCTCCCCCGAGCGTCACGAGGAGCAGCACGACGGCGAGCACCAGCAGCTTCTTTCGCGAGGGCTCGACCGGAGGGAAGGGGTCGACGTCAGCTGGCGCCGGGTGGTCGAGCGCCTCTCGCCTGGCGGACCGCTTCGCGCCGCCGGTTAAGGGCGCGCGACCGTCGGCGCTCACCTCGCCGGTGACCCAGCCCGGGGGCTTCTGGCGCTGCTCCGACTTCGGCCCCACCTGGCTCAGGGACTGCGCCGTCGCCGCGGTGCCGATGTCGTCTGCGTCCGGGACCGCGGCGATGACGGTGCGCTCGACCGCCGCCGGCGTCGCGGGCGCCCGCTTCACCTCGGCAGCCACCGTCGCGGGGCGCTCCCCCGTCGCCCGGGGCGCTACCGGAGGCGACGCGCCCCCCTGACGCGCGCCCATCGGGTCGACGACCCCGCTAGGCACGGGCCCGGCGGCGTCGACCGCCACCGCGAGGAGCTGCTTGAGGGCTGCGCGCACCGGCTCGAGCGATGGCGGGCGCTGCGCCGGCTCCTTCGCCATCATCTGCTCGACCAGCGCCGACAGCTCAGGCGGTATCGACGGGTCGACGTCGACGAGGCGCGGGACCGGCGCGGTGAGGTGCATCATCACCAGGTCGACTGGCGTGCCGCCGCGGTACGGCAGCTGTCCCGCGAGGAGCTGAAACGCGAGGACCCCCAGCGAGTAGATGTCGGTGCGAGCGTCGGTGGGCTGCGCCCGGGCCTGCTCCGGCGCGATGTAGTCCGGCGTGCCGACGACGAGGGACGCCGACGTCATCGTCGACGAGGTGCGCCCCGGCGTGCTGCGCTTGGCCAGGCCGAAGTCGAGCAACTTCAAGAACCGCTCGCCGTCGTCATCGAGGCACAGGAAGAGGTTCGACGGCTTGAGGTC
>JADCJJ010000046.1 GCA_020247085.1 Myxococcaceae bacterium
ACCGAGACGCTTACTTCGAGTCGCCTGAAGACCTTCAGCTGAAGCTCAAGGACGAGTTCCCCGAGTACGCGGCCGAGAAGCTCCGCGAGGTGCTCACTTCTCCCGACGTGTCCGAGACCTCGGTCGTCGCCATGTTCGGTGCTGGATCGCTCTACGGCTTCACCCACGTCTCGGAGGTGCTGAAGCGGGTGGAGCGAGACGTTCGCGGGCGCCTCGTCGTGTTCTTTCCGGGCACGTTCGAACAGAACAACTACCGGCTGCTCGATGCACGCGACGGCTGGAACTACATGGCTGTCCCGATCTCAATCCACAGCGCTGGGGGTGCCGCATGAAAATCAAAGATGTTCTTCAGAGAGATCCGTCAACGCACCCGCTGGTGAACCAGGGCCAGGCCCGCATCTCTGACAAGTCGAACGAGAAGGTGTTCGAGGAGCTGCGGGGGGAGCTCTCCACGTTCGTCTGTGAGGGGCAATACGCCGATGGCATCCAGCGCATCCTGTCTTCATTCCTCTCCAACCTGACGCAGACAAGCCAGAAGGCGGCGTGGGTCAGCGGATTCTTCGGTAGCGGTAAGTCACACCTGCTCAAGATGGCGTGCCACCTGTGGCAAGACACCAAGTTCCCCGACGGCGCCACCGCACGAAGCCTCGTTCCGTCTATGCCCGACGAGCTCCGCAGTCTTCTCCGCGAGCTCGACACCGCGGGCAAGCGCGCGGGAGGCCTTCTCGCTGCGGCCGGCTCCCTCCCAAGCGGCACGACCGACCACGTTCGCCTGACCATCCTCGCCGTGCTTCTGCGCGGCGTCGGACTCCCCGACCAGTACCCTCAGGCGCAGTTCTGCCTGTGGCTCCACGACCAGGGATGGTTCGACAAGGTGAAAACCGCCGTCGAAGGTGCCGGCAAGCAGTGGCAGCCCGAGCTCAACAATCTCTACGTCAGCAAGCACATCGCCAACGCGCTCCTCGCGTGCGACCCAGGGTTCGCGTTGACCGAGGCCGAGGCCCGCAACACGCTGAAGGCGCAGTTCCCGCCGCGCAGTACCGACATCACGACTGAGGAGTTCCTCACCACCATCAAGCGCGTGCTCAAGCTCGTCGGCCGCGAGGGCCGCACGCCATGCACGCTGCTCATCCTCGACGAGGTGCAGCAGTACATCGGCGATTCCAACGACCGCTCGACGTTGGTCACCGAGGTCACCGAAGCGCTGTCGAAGCAGCTCGACAGCCACGTCCTCGTCGTCGCCTCGGGACAGAGCGCGCTGACGGCGACGCCCAAGCTCCAGAAGTTGACTGATCGATACACGATTCGCGTCCAGCTCTCGGACCAGGATGTCGAGGCCGTCATCCGTAAGGTGCTTTTGCAGAAGAAGGCCGCGTCGATCTCGACGGTGAAGGATTTCCTGGAGAAGCACGGTGGCGAGGTTTCGCGTCAGCTTCAGGGCACTCGCATCGGCGAGAGCGCGCAGGACCGGGAGGTCATGGTCGATGACTACCCGCTTCTGCCCGTGCGCCGTCGCTTCTGGGAGCATTGCTTTCGCGCGGTAGACGCGGCGGGTACGCACAGCCAACTCCGTTCTCAGCTCCGCATCATTCACGACTCCGTCGCGCGGCTCTCCGACCGAGGCCTCGGCGCAGCCGTGCCGGGGGACGATCTGTTCGAGGCGCTGGCGCCGGAGATGGTCAACACGGGCGTTCTGCTCCGCGAGATCAACGAGCGCATCATCAACCTCTCGAAGGACGGATCCGAAAAGGGAAAGCTCGCACGGCGTATCTGCGGGCTCGTCTTCCTCATCAGCCGCCTGCCTCGCGAGGCTGGCTCCGATATCGGCGTGCGAGCGTCGAAGGATCACATCGCGGATCTGCTCGTGGATGACCTCCTCGCCGACAACGGAAAGCTGCGCAGTACCGTTGAGACGGTGCTCGAGGAACTGGCGTCGAGCGGCGCGCTGATGAAGGTCGGCGACGAGTACCGCCTGCAGACCAAGGAGGGGGCCGAGTGGGATGCGGAGTTCCGCCGTCGCCAGGGCAAGCTCACGAATGACGACGCCGACATACAGATCCGGCGTGACCAACACCTGTACGCCGAAGCAGGCCGTGTCATCCGCTCAGTGAAGGTGTCGCAAGGTGCGGCGAAGGAGGCGCGCCAGGTCATCATCTCGCGTGACCAGACGCCGCCCACTGGCGACGGCGAGAGTGTTCCGCTGTGGATTCGCGACGGTTGGTCTGCGAATGAGAAGGAGCTGCTCGACGCCGCGCGGGCTGCCGGTACCGATAGTCCATCGCTCTTTGTCCACGTGCCGCGCCAGGCGGCCGACGAGCTGCGCACGCTGATCGTCGATGCTGAGGCGGCGCAGCAGACCATCGATGCCAAAGGCACGCCCACTACACGCGAAGGTGAAGAGGCGAAGCACAGCATGGAGAGCCGTCGCAACGCCGCTGTTCGTCAGCGCGACGAGCTCATCAAGCAAATCGTCGCCAACGCTAAAGTCTTTCAGGGTGGCGGCTCCGAGTTGTTGCACCTGATGCTGGAAGATCGCATTCGCGAGGCGACTAACGCGGCGCTCGTCCGCCTCTTCCCGCGATTCAAAGAGGCTGACCACGCGGCCTGGGAGACAGTCATCAAGCGCGCGAAGGAAGGCGCCGACCAGCCACTGCAGCCTGTTGGTCACACAGTCGCTACGGAAGAACACCCGGTTTGCAAGGCGGTGCTCTCGACCATCGGTGCCGGCAAGGTCGGCGCGGACGTTCGCAAGGTCTTGCGTGCGAGCCCCTTCGGCTGGCCACAGGATGCGATCGACGCGGCCCTCATCGTGCTCCACCGCACGCAGCACGTCTCGGCCACGCTCAACGGCACCGTGCTTACGCCAGGCCAGCTCGACCAGAACAAGATCTCGAAGGCTGATTTCCGCGTCGAGAAGATCACCCTGTCGGTGACGGAGAAGCTCGCCATCCGGAAGGTGCTCCAGGCGCTCAATGTGAGCTGCAAGGCAGGCGAGGAGCTGACGAAGGGGCCCCTCTTCCTCGAGCAGCTCGCCGCTCTTGGGCGCGCGACCGGCGGTGATGCTCCCTTGCCCGCGCCCGCGTCCGTCACGGACGTCGAAGACATCCGCGCGCGCGTCGGCAATGACCAGCTCGCGGCCATCCGCGACAACGCGGCGAGCTTCGAGAAGCGCATCGCCGAGTGGACCAACACCAAGAAGCTCGTGGACGCGCGCTTGCCGGCCTGGGCGCTCGTCGAGCGGCTCGCGAAGCACGCGCACGGTCTCCCAGCCGCCGAGGATCTGCTGAAGCAAGTCGAGGCGGTGCGCGCAGAACGGCTACTGCTCAAGCCAACCGACCCGGTAGCACCGCTTCGTTCGGGCCTCGCCGACGCACTCCGCAGGGCGCTGCTCGAGGCGCACGGAGCGTATGAGATGGAATTCGGCAAGGGTGTGGCCTCTCTGGAGGCCAGCTCGTTGTGGCCCCGACTCGCGAACTCGGACCGCTCATCCATTCTGGGGAACGTGGGGCTCACGCCCCCGGCGCCGCTTTCAGTTCCTAGCGATGAGTTGCTCGCATCTGCGCTCGACGCGAAGTCACTCTTGTCTAGACGTGCGGAGGCGGACGCGGTTCCTGGCCGTGTGCAGAAGGCCTTGGAGCAGGCTGCGCGGCTGCTTGAGCCGAAGATGCGACCTGTGACCATCGAGCGCGCAACACTGTCGACCGAAGCGGACGTCGAGGCATGGCTCGATCGCCAGAAGAAAACCCTCATCGCAGCCATCAAAGATGGCCCCGTTCTCGTTTCCTGAGGATTCACCGATGACCCAATGCTCAATCAGTGTCCGCTGCTCCCTGCCGGCGGGCCATGAAGGAGGTTGCCGAGAGGCTGTCAGGTCGCCTGTCGGCGTCGTCGGATCGAGCGTGCTCGATCGCAACCTCCGCCGAGAACTTGAAACCGCAGTGAAGAAGGCTCGCCGAGTTGCGGAGCCAGCGGCGCGCAATTCGCTCAACGAACTCGCCGTGGGCCACCATGAGCCGTGGCCGACGCTGTCCCCCGAGCAGCGCAAGCTGCGCAACCGCCTGCGTGCGCACGGCCGCCAGCTTGGCGACAAGCTCGACGAGAAGAAGGGCACGCAAACGGTCGACCGACTCACCAGTGAGTGCGCATATGAGCAATGGCACCGTCTGCTGTTTGCACGATTCCTGGCGGAAAACGACCTGCTCGTAGAACCCGAGTCGGGAATGGCGCTCTCGCTCGGCGAGTGCCGAGAGCTCGCTAGAGAGAGGGGTAAGGACTGGCTCGTGCTCGCGAGTGACTTCGCGCAGCGAATGCTGCCTCAGATCTTCCGCGCGGGAGACCCGGCGCTCGAGGTGGCGCTGCCGCCAGAGAAGCGGCAGGAGCTAGAGGCCATCCTGGAAGGGCTACCGCGCGAGGTCTTCATCGCCGATGACAGCCTCGGTTGGGTGTACCAGTTCTGGCAGGCGGACCAGAAGGACGTGGTCAACGAATCAGAGAACAAGATCGGCGCCGACGAGTTGCCCGCGGTCACGCAGCTGTTCACCGAGGACTACATGGTCCTCTTTCTGCTGCACAACACGCTCGGCGCTTGGTGGGCCGGAAAGGTGCTGGCGCTGAATCCCGACATCGCACGCTCGGCGTCGGAGGAGGAGTGCCGCGCCGCGTGTGCGGTGCAAGGCATCGAATGGAGCTACCTGCGCTTCGTGCGCGAGGACGACAAGTGGCGGCCCGCTGGCGGAGCGTTCCGTGGGTGGCCGAGGGCAGCAATGGACCTCACGGTGCTCGACCCGTGTATGGGCAGCGGGCACTTTCTTGCGTTTGCACTTCCGATGCTGGTCGCCCTACGGCAGGCCGAGGAGATGCTCTCGCTGACCGAGGCCGTTGACGCCGTGCTTCGGGACAACTTGTTCGGGCTCGAACTCGATCCGCGTTGCACACAGATTGCAGCGTTCAACGTCGGGCTCACGGCGTGGAAGCTCGCGGGTTACCGACCGCTCCCCGCGCTGAACCTGGCGTGTTCCGGCCTGGGCATCAACGCCCCGGTGGCAGCATGGACCGCGCTGGCGGCGGGAGACGCACCAGCCGAGAACGCGATGAAGCAACTCTACGACCTGTTTCGTCAGGCGCCGACGCTCGGCTCGCTCATCGACCCGACGCGAGTCGGAGGCGAGCTCTTCGTCGCGCACTTCGACAAGATCCGTGGGCTGCTTTCAACCGCGCTCGCGACCGAGCAGTCGGAAGAAACTGAACTCGCTGTTGTCGCGCACGGCATTGCGCGGGCAGCCACGATGCTCGCAGACGAATACACGCTCGTCGTGACAAACGTGCCGTACCTTGGTCGCGGCAAGCAAGACGACATCCTGAGGGACTACTGCGAACGGCTCCACGACGAGGCGAAGGCAGACTTGGCCACCTGTTTCGTCGATCGAGCGCTCTCATTCCGGGCACCCGGTGGAACCGTCGCACTCGTCACACCACAGAACTGGCTGTTCCTCGCAGCGTACACGGACCTTCGAACCAGACTCCTTCGTCGAGAGATGTGGCACGCCGTCGTCCGGCTTGGTCCGCGGGCCTTTGAGACGATCTCCGGCGAGGTTGTCAACGTCGCCCTGTTCACTGCATCACGAGAGATGACGTCTGACACACCGTTCGCTGGTATCGACGTCAGCAATCTCGCCTCGGCATCCGACAAGGCCAATGCACTCAGAGTCGGTGAGCTTCGCTCGAGCACGCAGGCTGATCAGCTTCGGAATCCTGATGCGGCGGTGATCGTCGGCGAGGAGCGTGTCGGACGACCCTTGCTCGAGTTCGCGAAGTGCTGGCAGGGAATTGTCACCGGCGACGACAACAAATTCGTCTTCCGGTTCTGGGAACTGCCCAGCAAGACGCCAGCCTGGGAGTGGCTCCAGATGCCACCTCAGGAGACTACCTTTCACACCGGCCGCGAGGCCGTTGTGCGGTGGGAGAAAGGTCGCGGCGATCTGCACAACAACTCGAGTGCCCACAATTTCCCGTCGCCACAGATGCTCGGCCGCCCCGGGATCGCAATGCAGCGGATGAAGCAACTGAATGCGACCATCTTCACGGGTGAGGTGTTCGGTGATCATGTTGCTCCCATCGTGCCGAGGGACCCTGCTTTGTTGCCGGCACTTTGGTGCTTCTGCTCATCACCGGAATATCGGGACGCCCTTCGAGAGTATGACTCCACGCTAAAGGCGGCAGTAGGCGCCTTCTTGAAGGTCTCCTTCGACCGCGAACGCTGGGTCAAGGAAGCCGCCAGACGCTTCCCGAATGGATTGCCTGCCGCCTCTTCTTCAGATCCAACCCAGTGGATCTTCAGCGGTGGCGCGCAGGGCGCGGCAGCACTTCAACTCGCGGTTGCGACGCTGCTTGGGTTCAAATGGCCCTCGTATTTGCCGACGGGTGGCGAAGAAGCAGACGAGGATGGAATCGTCTGCCTTCAGGCCCTGCGCGGCGAGGCACCGGCAGAACAGCGAGTGCGCTCGATTCTCGCGGCGACATTCGGCGCGGAATGGTCGGCCCAGAGGCTGAACGAGCTGCTCGTCAAATCAGACTTCGCAGGCAGATCACTTGATGACTGGCTACGCGATGGATTCTTCGAGCAACATTGCGAATTGTTTCACCAACGTCCTTTCATCTGGCAGGTCTGGGACGGCCGGAAGGACGGCTTCTCCGCCCTCGTAAACTACCACCGACTCGCGGCGCCAAACGGCGAGGGACGCCGAATCCTCGACAAGCTCACTCACACCTATCTCGGCGAATGGCTTGACCGGCAGCGCGCTGACCAGAAGGCGGGCGTCGAGGGCGCCGACGGGCGTGTGGCAGCGGCCGAGCACTTGAAGCGCGAGATGGAGAAGATCCTCAAAGGCGAGCCACCCTACGACCTCTTCGTTCGGTGGAAGCCGCTCCACCAACAACCCGTTGGTTGGGAGCCGGACATCGACGACGGCGTGCGCGCGAACATTCGCCCGTTCATGACTGCTAAGCCCTTGAACGCGCGCGGCAAGAACTCCTGCCTTCTTCGCGTGGCTCCGAAGCTCAAGTGGGACAAGGACCGTGGCAAGGAGCCAATGCGCGAGAAGGCAGACTTCCCGTGGTTCTGGGACTGGGACGAGAGCGCCCAGGACTTCGCCGGCGGTAAGGAGTTCGACGGCAACCGCTGGAACGACCTCCACTACACATGTGACGCAAAACTCGCCGCGCGCGATCGCTCCAAGCGAGGCAAGTCGTGACGACAACCCCATCTCGGCGTCGGCCCGCCCCCCCTCCGGCGCGCGGTCTCGTCGACGCCCTCGAGCAGTCGTTCCTACATGCGCTGCGTAGTGCCGAGGGCGAGGCAGCACCGGCCGCACTGCTCTGGACCGACACCGACAAGCAGTGGGCGGGGCTCGTAACGCGCTTGCAGACCGCGCTGCCGCATCTGTTCGTCCTCGGTAGCTACGACGCCGCCAAGCGCACGGGCCCCGCCATCTGGCTGCGCTGCGTGGTCGACCGCGCGCTCGAAAACATCGTGCTCGAGCCAAGCGTTGTTCCGATTCTTTACCTGCCGGGTGTGGCTCGCCAATCGTTGCGCGCCGGCGACGAGTGCCCGCGCGATCTCCAGCCGCTCGTCGAGTTGCAGTATAGAGGTCGTGTCTGGCACCACCTCAACGGCCGCGACTGGACTGTCGATGCTTTCCTCTGCTCAGAGGATGGGCTCCAGCTGGACGTAGCCCAGGACGCACGTACGCGCGAAGCCGCCCTGCGCAGCCTGCCGCTTCTCGCCGAGACAGCACTCGAAGGTTTGCGCGGCCATCGCCTCGATGCAGACGACTTTGACCGACTGGCCGTGAGCGATCCCACGCGCGACATGCTGCGCTGGATGGGGGCAGGTGATGCCCTTCGGAAGGCCGAGGGCGAAGCCCGCTGGAAGGCCTTCTGCGGCGTGTGCAGTTCCGACTTCAAATTCGACCCAGAAAAGAAGTCTCCCCCTGACGCTGCGAACGAACTCGTCGAAGGTAGCGGCAAGTGGGCCAACGTGTGGCAGCGCTTCAGGGAGGCGCCCAAGCTTTACCCCGATGTGGCGAAGCTCCTGCGCGAAACCGCGACCCCGCTCCTCTTGCGCGGCAGCGAGCGCGATGCTGGTGGAAACACCAAGGCGGAGCAGCAACTCCGAGCCGACCTCGAGACAATCGCGAACGCTCCGCACGCGATCGCGCTTTCGAAGGTCGCAGCACTGGAGGCTGAGCACGGCAAGCGACGCGATTGGGTCTGGGCCGAACTCGGCGAGAGCCCCCTGGCCGGCGCCCTCGCGCCCCTTGCGAAGCTCGCGGGGGCTGCCGCTACCACCCTGGGTGGAGCGACCGTCGATGCCGCTGTCACCTCGTACGTAGGCGAAGGTTGGCGCTGCGACCGTGCCGCGCTCGAGGCGCTCGCGTCGGTAAAACAACCCGGAGACCTTGCCCTCATCCAGAGCGTGGTGCGTGCTCTCTACCTGCCGTGGCTCGACGCCTCAGCGCGCCACTTTCAGCAACTCATTGAAGGCGCCGAGTCCGCGGTGCGCGCGAAGGTCTCGGGCAGCCAGCACGAGAAAGACTCGTGCCTCATGTTCGCCGACGGGCTCCGCTACGACGTCGCCGGAATGCTCGCCGAGCGGCTCGAAGCGAAGGGCTACCGCGCGCGCCTGAACCACCGCCTGGCTCCTCTGCCCACGGTCACATCGACGGCCAAGCCGTTCGCGACGCTCACCCACGACAAGCTCGAAGGTGGCGAGGACATCATCGACTTCAACCCGCGCTTCAAGAACAGCCCGCAAGCAGCCACTGCCCAGCGGCTCCGGGACGACATGGCCTCCCGAGGCATCGACCTGCTCGGCGAAGACACTCGCCCTGCGAAGCCAGGAGCGACGGGCGGCTGGCTGGAGACCGGCAAGCTAGACGAGCTGGGGCACCAGCTCGGTGCTCGCCTGGCCACGCAGATCGAAACCGAGCTCGAAATCCTCGTCGACCGGGTGAGTGGCCTTATCGACGCGGGCTGGACTCGAATCCGCATTGTCACCGATCACGGCTGGCTGCTCATGCCGGGTGGCCTGCCTCACGTCGCGGTGCCGGCGCACCTTACGGCGACGAAGTGGTCGCGTGCGGCCACGGTGAAGGGAGATGCAAAGCCTTCGGTTCCTGTCCACGCGTGGCACTGGAATCCGCACGTTCGAATTGCATCACCGCCAGGCGTCGGGACCTTCATTGTGAACGCGGAGTACTCGCACGGCGGCGTCAGCCCCCAGGAGTGCATCGTTCCCGAGCTCATCGTCGAACGAGGGAGCGCTTCGGTGACGGCCAAGATCACCTCGGCTTCCTGGCGAGGAATGCGTTGCCGGATCGTCGTGGAGACCAACGACCCCACCGCGCAGGTGGACCTGCGTCTGAACTGGAAGCAACCGAACACAAGCATTGCCGCCAGCCCGAAAGGGGTTGGACCCGCGGGCGAAGCGAGCCTTGCTGTCGCTGATGATTCGCACGAGGGAACCGCCGCAACGATCGTCGTTCTCGACAGCGCTGGGAACGTCCTCGACCGCAAACCAACGACCGTCGGAGAGACCACATGACCATGACACTGGACCCGTTGGACCAGCAGGCCGCCTCGGTGTTCGACGGCTACATCGTTCGGAAGGACCTGGTACGGAAGTACTCGCGGCAGTATCCCGTACCGACCTACGTGGTCGAGTTCCTGCTCGGCAGGTACTGCGCCAGCGTCGATGAGAAGGAGATCGCGGAAGGCCTTCAGATTGTCGAGAAGCAGCTCCACGATCGGACCGTTCGCACCGGCGAGGAAGAGCTGTTCAAGGCGAGGGCCAAGGAGACCGGCAGCGTCAAGCTCATCGACATCGTTCGAGCGAAGCTGGACGCGAAGAACGACTGCTACGTCGCCGAGCTTCCGAGTCTCGCGCTGAAGGACGTTCGCATCGATGACCAGCTCGTGCGGGACAACGAACGCATGCTTACCGACGGCTTCTATGCCGAGGTCTCGGTGACCTACGACGGCGTGACCGCGCAGGAGCAAGGTGGCCGGCCCTTCGCGATCGAATCGCTGCGGCCGATTCAGATGTCCAAGTCTGACGTCCTCGGTGTCCTTGCGAAGGCGCGGGCCTCGTTCACGACAAAGGAGTGGGCAGACTTGCTCATCCGCTCCGTCGGCCTCGAGCCCGCCGCCATGTCTGAGCGAGCACGGCGCGTCGCGATCCTGCGAATGGTTCCTTTCGTCGAACGGAACTACAACATGGTCGAGCTCGGCCCCCGCGGAACAGGCAAGAGCCATCTCTTCCAGCAGATCTCGCCGTACTCACACCTGATCTCGGGCGGGAAGGCGACCGTCGCGAAGATGTTCATCAACAACGCGACGGGACAACGCGGGCTCGTCTGCCAGTACGACGTCATCTGCTTCGACGAGGTGTCCGGCGTCTCCTTCGATCAGAAGGACGGCGTCAACATCATGAAGGGCTACATGGCTTCCGGACAGTTCAGCCGCGGCAAGGAGAACATCCGAGCTGATGGTTGCATGGTCATGGTCGGCAACTTCGACGTCGACGTTGAACAGCAGCAGCGCGTCGGCCACCTGCTCAGCCCGCTGCCGCCGGAGATGCGAAACGACACGGCCTTCATGGACCGGCTCCACGCCTTCGTTCCGGGCTGGGACTTCCCCAAGCTGAACCCCGCGGATCACTTCACGAACCACTTCGGGCTCGTCAGTGACTTCCTCAGCGAGTGCTGGAGCAAGCTTCGCTCGGGCAACCGCATGTCCGTCATGCAGGGCCGGGTTCACCTCGGCGGCGCGCTCTCGGGTCGCGATATTGAGGCGGTCAGCAAGACGATCAGCGGGCTGACGAAGCTCCTCTTCCCCGACGCCGAGGCCCCGGTTCCCGACGAGGACCTCGAGTGGATGGTTCGGATGGCGCTCGAGTCGCGCCGCCGCGTGAAGGAGCAACAGAAGCGCTGCTTCAAGAGCGAGTTCCGCAACACGCACTTCAGCTACATCCTCGGCGCCGAGGGGGTTGAGCAGTTCGTTTCGACGCCCGAGCTGCACAGCGACGAGGCGATTGAGGGAGATCCGTTGCCGCCCGGTCAGGTGTGGGGCGTCAGCCCTTCGAGCCCGGAATCGGGGCCGGGCCTCTACCGGATCGAAGTCGCGACCGGCCCAGGGGCGGGCGTGAAGGTCCTCAATCAACCCACGCCTCCTGCGTTCCGCGAGAGCGTCAAGGTCGGAGAACAGAACCTCTACACCCGCGCGAAGGAATTGGTCGGCGATCGAAATCCGCGAGAGCACGAATTCTCGGTGCAGATGCGGTCGATGGATGCCGACAAGAGCGGAGCGGGATTGGGCCTACCGATTCTCGTCGCGCTGTGTGGCGCCCTGGTCGGTCGCAACACGCGCGGGGGAACGATCGTGGTTGGTGAGCTCAACCTCGGAGGCTCCGTCGAGATGATCCCCAATGCCGTCCGAATCGCCGAACTCGCGGTCGACAAGCAGGCCCAGACGCTGCTGATGCCGGTGGCCGCGCGCAAGCAGCTGAACGATCTGCCCGACGACCTTTGGACGAAGATCAAGATCGAGTTCTACAAGGACGCAGCGGACGCGGTCTTCAAGTCGCTGGTCGAGTAGCTCGAGGCCCGCCACCGTGTACACCCGAGGTGAACAGAAGCTCTTCTTCGCCACGGATCTCACGAACTTCCTTGGCTGCCGGCACCTGACCTCGCTGGAACGCTTGGCGGCCGAAGGACTCGCGAAGCGGCCCTTCTTTGAGGACGCGATGTTGGAGGTCCTTCGAGAGCGCGGGCTCGCCCACGAGAAGGCCTACGTTGACCACCTGAGGGCCGGCGGGAAGAGCGTGGTCGAGATCGATCGACACAGCCCTTCGGCACTGGCTGACACGCTCAAGGCCATGCGGGACGGGGCTGACGTCATCGTTCAGGCGCGGCTCGAACACGAGAACTGGGCCGGGTGGGCGGACGTCCTCCTGCGCGTCGACGGGACCAGTGAGTTCGGCACCTGGAGGTACGAACCGGTCGAAACCAAGCTCGCCAAGGAAACCCGCGGCGCCACCTTGGTTCAGCTTTGCCTCTACGCGGAGCTGCTTGCC
>JADCJJ010000460.1 GCA_020247085.1 Myxococcaceae bacterium
CACCGGGCGAGGTGACCTACACGTGGCAACCACGGGCCATCTCCGATTGCAGTCAGTTCGACGCAGGCAGTCCCACCGGGTGCATCACCTCGCTTGAGCTCGCCACAGCGACTCGGCTCGACGCTGGGGTTGCCAACTTCGTCGCGCCACCAGTGTCGCTCACCCAGACCTTTCGTACATCCGTCACGGCGCGCTTCGCGGGGCTGGATGGCGGCATGCAATCACTCACCAGGGAAGTGGGTGTCCGCGTCGTGGACAAGAAGGCACCCTCTTGCACCCCATTCCAGCAATCCAGACTGACGTACCGACTTCAGTGCGACGAACCCGTGGTCGCCCGCGGGCTATTCCACGGCGAGGACGCCGGCCAGTCAGTCAAGGGTTTCTCATTCTACTTCATCGACTCGCTCGACCAGGATGGCGGTGTCGGCATCTTCTCCTTTGGCGAAACGGTCCCGGAGCTCGATGACACCCTGACGCCGAGCGTGACCGACCGGGCCGGGAACGTCTGGAACTCCAGTTCCTTCGATGAGCCGGACCAACCGCCGGGCGACGACGGAGTCTTCCGCGGCCCGGTCTTGACGGCGACGTACAGTGGACTCTCGGACGACTCAGACGCTGGCTCGGCGGTGACGTCGACGACGAACCCGAGACCGATGTGGGTGACAACCCCCGCTTCCGCGGGCGGTCAAGGAGAGCGCTTCGTGCTCGCGCGACACACAGCCGACGGCGGCAATGGACTCGAAGCAAGGAGCGTCTGGCTTTCGTTTCAACAACCATGTTTCGGGAGCCGGTGTCATCAACTCGTCGACGCAGGCATGGGTGCGCCGTCCGAACCCGGGCCAGCGTTGTCGTCGGTCGTCGCCGATGAGCGCGCGTTCCTCGTCACCTCGAGCACGAGTTCGCCTGCGCTCGCGAGCGTGACCAGAGGCGTGCCGTCCCTCATCAGTGTTTCGAACATGCCACCGCTCCTGGGCCTGTCAGCCGTCGGGAACGAGCTGTGGATTCTCGGCTCGACCGACGCAGGGGCGCTCTTTCGTCAACGCGTCGATGAGCTCTCGGACGGCGGCTTTGCCCTCTCTCAGGCGGACGTCATCGTCGATGGCGGCTACAGCGGTGGTGCCGTCGATGTGTTCGCAAATCCAAGCGGCGGGAGGGTCGCCGCCGGCGTCTCGGTGAGCCATTCCGATGGTGGCGGAGCGGTCTACTTCCTCGAACATGATGCTCTCCAGACGCCATCCTGGTCCGATGTCGATTCGTCGCCGCTTGATCTTGCGTCGGGCGTACGTGGCACCTGGCTTGGCCCAAATGGCACGGACGTGGCATTGTTCACCGTCTCATCATTCTCGCTGAGGTATTCAACTTCTTTGGGGCGTGGTGACTTCAGCGCACCTGGTGTCGAATCAGAGATCGACTCAGTCCGTTACGGCGACGCCGCCCTCGTTACCTGGGTGACGTCTGGCGCACGTCAGATTGGGCTGGCGCTCATCGGCACTGGTGAGGTGCTAACGCTCATCCAACCACCGACTCCGGGCGCTAACCAGGGCCCCAGGGTCTACACCCCACGCCTCGCCGTCATGAACGGCGAGGTGCTCCTCACCTGGTCTGAGATGCTCAGCCCGAACGGCCCCTGGGTCATCCGGGCGCAGGTCATTCACTGACCCTCACGCCTTGCCGAACAGCACCAAGGCCGCCACGGTGGTGAGGAAGTACGGCACCATCGCGGCGGCCGAGGCGTAGTCCTTCGCCAGGCGCTGCCCGAGGAAGAGGCTCACGATGCTCGAGGCGCTCAAGAACGCGCCGGCGAGGGCGAGCGTGGTCGAGCCCAGCAGCACCGTCGCCAGCACGCCCGCCGCCGAGGTGACGCCCGCCAGCACCTCGAGCGCCGTGATGACGAAGAACAGCACGCCCCCCAGCGGTCGCAGCGGTGTCTTCTCGAGGTACCCGGTGACGTAGGCCTTGTTGCCGCTCCAGTCGAAGACCTTGTCGAGCCCCGACTGCAGGAAGAGGACCGCCAGGAACGCGCCCACGAAGCCCTGCGCCAGGAAGAGACCGGTGTCTCGCATGGCCCGGCCCCATAGGCGCGTCGCGCTTGAAAAGCACGCGGCAGCGGCCCATCAAGGCCCTCCGGCCATGAGACTCCACGTCGACCTCGTGCAGGCGCCCGGCGCGACCCCCACGCGCGCCTTCCTCTTCCTCCACGGCATCCTCGGGCAGGGCACCAACCTGCGCACGCTCGCCCGGCGCTTCGTCGAGGCCCGCCCCTCGCTCCAGGCGGTGCTCGTCGACCTGCGCGCCCACGGCGCCTCGCAGGGCGTCGAGGGCGACGACTCGGTCGTCTCGGCCGCCGACGACGTCGCCCAGACCGCTCGCGACCTGGCCCTGCCCGCCGCCGGCGTCTGTGGCCACTCATTCGGCGGCAAGGTCGCCATGCTGCTCGCCGAGCGCGCCGAGGGCCTCGAGCACCTCGTCGTCCTCGACTCGACGCCCGGCACCCGCGCCGACTTCCGCGGCTCCGAGACCACCCTGCGCGTCCTCTCTGCCCTCGACGACGCGCCGGCCCGCTTCCCCTCGCGCGACGCCTTCGTCGCCCACCTCGGCGCCGCCGGCCTCGACCGCGGCGTCGCCACCTGGCTCGGCATGAACCTCGAGCGCGCCGACGACGGCTTCCGCTTCACCCTCTCGCTCGCCCGCATCCGCGCCCTGCTCGCCTCGTACTTCGCCCACGACTGCTGGCCCCTGCTCGAGCGCCTGGCCCTCGACGCCGGCCCCGCCTTCCACCTCGTCGTCGGCGACCGCTCGACGGTGTTCGACGCCCACGACCGGGAGCGCGCCGCCGCCCTCGCCGCCCGCTCCCACGGCCGCTGCACCGTCGACGTCGTGCCCGCCGGCCACTGGGTGCACGTCGACGACCCCGAGGGCACCCTGCGCGTGCTCCTCGCCCGCGTGCCCGCCGCCTGAGCCGCCGCCCCGGGCCGTGTGCTAACGCCGCCCCATATGGACGAACTCACCCAGCGCACCAACGCCCTCAAGGCCATGCCCCTCCTCGCCGACCTGCCCCACGGCGAGCTCGAGAAGCTCGCGCGGCGCCTCACCGTCGAGCAGCACCGCCCAGGCTCCGTCATCATCAAGGAGGGCTCGAGCGGCGGCGCCGCGTCGTTCATCGTCTCGGGCAGCTGCGAGGTGCGCCGCGAGGGCAAGCGCGGCAGCAAGCGCATCGCCGTGCTCCGCCGCGGCGAGTGCTTCGGCGAGCTCTCCATCATCAACCCCGCCCCCCGCTCGGCCAGCGTCGTCGCCCTCGAGCCCGTCGACCTGCTCGTGCTCGGCGAGGGCGACTTCCGCGACGCGCTCCGCTCGAACCGCGCCGTCGCCCTGCAGCTCGTCCGCACCCTCGCCAAGCGGCTCCAGAGCCGGGAAGACGAGTTCGCCGCGTGATCTCGACCTCGACCACCCCCGCCTGCCCCATTCGCCGGCTCCTCGAAGACGCCCGGTACGACCTCAAGCTCGAGCTCGTCGCCGGCGCCCAGGGCCTCGACCGCCGCATCACGAGCGCCCGCATTCAGAAGCCGGGCCTCGCCCTCACCGGCTTCACCGAGCACCTGCACCCCGAGCGCCTGCAGGTCTTCGGCAACACCGAGGTCTCGTACCTGCGCACCCTGAGCCGCGAGCAGCAGGTCACCGTGCTCCAGAAGGTGTTCGAGTCGAACCTGGCCGCCGTCGTCGTCACCAAGGGCCTCGACGTGCCGGGCCCCCTGCTCGAGGGCTGCGAGCGCACCCACCTCGCGCTGATGCGCACGCCGCTCGTCTCGTCGGCGTTCATCTCGCAGGTCCAGGCCTTCCTCGAAGAGGCCCTCACCGCCTCGGGCACCCTCCACGGCGTGCTCGTCGACGTCTTCGGCGTCGGCGTGCTGCTGCTCGGCAAGTCGGGCATCGGCAAGAGCGAGATCGCCCTCGACCTGGTGATGCGCGGGCACCGCCTCGTCGCCGACGACGTCGTCAACCTCGTGCGCAAGCAGGGCGACGTGTACGGGCACGGCAATGAGATGATTCAGCACCACATGGAGATCCGCGGGCTGGGCATTCTCAACGTGAAGGACCTGTTCGGTGTCGCCGCAGTGCGCGACCGGAAGAAGATCGAGCTCGTCATCGAGCTCGTCGAGTGGGCGCCCACCGCCGAATACGACCGCCTGGGCCTCGAGCAGGAGTCGATGAACATCCTCGGGGCCGAGCTGCCGCACGCCGTGGTGCCCGTGCGCCCGGGCCGCAACATGACGACCATCGTCGAGGTCGCCGCCCGCAACCACCTGCTCAAGCTACGCGGGCACCACTCGGCCCAGGAGTTCGCCGAGCGCCTCTCGCGCGCCATCGCGAGGCCCGGCGGGAAGACGCCCTCACCCGGCCGCGCCGCGGCGCCGGCGCCGCGCCCCACCCCTCAGTACGAGGAGGACGTCGAGTAGCCCGGGCCTCACTCGAGCGACGCGGCCAGCTCGTCGCGCTCGTCGATGGCCCGCGACTGACAGGGGTGCGCCCGGCTCGGGAAGAACTTCTCGACCCAGTCGAGCGTCGCCGACGCGGCCTGGTACTTCCGCTGCTGGAACTCGGCCCGCGCCTGCATCAGCAGCTTGTTGCACTGCAGGTCGAGCTCCCGCCGCGACTCCATCATGCGGTCGTGCGCCAGCTGGTACATCGGCCCCCGGTGCTCCGGCGGCAGCGCCTCGTAGAAGAGCCACGCCTCGCGGAAGCCCCGGTACGCCTCCCAGCGGTTCGAGGCGCCGATGTCGCGCTGCTCCCACTTGCCCTCGGCCCGGCGGTAGCGCTCCGTCGCGTCGGCCTTCAGCCCCTCTTCGTCCTTCTCGGGCAGCACCGTCACCTCGACCCACACGTTCCACAGGCTCCAGGGGTCGGCCTCGGGTGGGTTCTTCGTGTTGTCGAAGACGATGGTGTTCGTCGCGTTGCGCTTGAGGTGCCGCGCCGGAATCAGCAGGTCGTGGTCGATCTCGTTCGCGGCGAGCGTGTCCGCCGGCGCGAAGCCCATGTCGACGCCGTTGACGCTGATGCCGAGCTCGCCCTCGGACAGCTCCTTGCACTGGTAGTGCAGCACCACCATCACCTCGACCGGCGACTTGAGCTCGAACTCGAACACCTTCTGGTCCACCCGCTCGTACTCGACGCCGGGCCCGACCCCGAAGACCTGCTCGACGGGCTGGTCGTTCAGCTCGCCCACCTCGGGGGCCTTGCGCTTCGTCTCCTTCGGCAGCGCCGCCTGGAGCAGCAGCCCCAGCACCAGCAGCAGGAAGACGCCGGCGGCACCTGCCAGCGCGAGGCGCTTCGCCCGCGACGCCTCTCTCCAGTAGAGCGCCGCCGCCCCGCCGGCCCCCTGCCGCCTGAGCCGCGCGCGCTCCGCCGCCGAGAGCCGCTGCTCGTTCGCGGCGCCGCCCACCTCGACGCGCGCGAGGCCCGGGTTCGTGTCGTCGGCCGACGCGAGCGCCACCGGGCCCGAGCGCACCAGCGCCGCCGTGCCCGGCCGGCTCACGCGAGGGCGGCTCCCGCTGGGCCTTGGCCCTTCGAGTACCCGCATCATCGCCGTCGGGCGTCGCTCGATCTGCTGCCGCTCGCCGGTGTCGACGCCCTTCGGGAGCGCCACGACCCCCTTGTTCCGCGACCGCTTCAGCTCGGCGGCGTTGACGACCCGGGTGTGCTGCCCACCGTCCGGCGGCGGCGCCTCGCCGGCACCGGCCGCTCCCTCGCCGGCCACCGCCGAGAAGGTGAACCGCACCGGCCCCATCGTGATGGCGTCACCGTCGCGCAGCGGCTGCTTCGCCACCTTCTCGCCGTTGACGATGGTGCCGTTCGCCGACCCCAGGTCCTCGACGGAGAAGCCCTCGCCCTCCTCGAAGATGCGCGCGTGACGGCGCGACACGCCGGCCTCGTAGAGAATCACGTCGCACTCGGGCGTACGGCCGATGACGACCGACCCCTGGTCGAAGACGAACTCGCGCCCGGCCTCTTTTCCCTCGGCGATGACGAGCTGGAACGCCTTCGAACCCACGCCTGATTAGCCTAGTGAGGCGCGCGCGGCCTCGCCAACGCTTCGCACCGCCCACGCCGGGGCCACCACCTGAGCGTCGCCGCCGAACGACAGCACCCACCCGGTGAGCCAGCGCGCGTTGTCGCCGGGCACCGTCACCTCGAGGCGGCCGTCGGGCAGGGAGCGGGCCTCGCCGAAGCGCTCCCGCACGAAGGGCGCCCGGGCCGCCGAGAACACCACCGTCACCGGCTCGAGCCCCCGGTCTGGCACCCGGGCCGGCGCCGACTCGGGGCGGGGCTCGAAGCGGGCGTCGGTCACCTCGAGGGGCCCCATGCGGTCGACGCGATAGAGGCGCTCGGCGCCGCGGGCGACGTCGAAGCCCGACAGGTACCACTGGCCCTGGTGGCCGAAGAGCTCGGCGGGCTGCACCTGGCGCCGCTCGGTCTGCCCCCGCCCGGCGGCGTAGTAGTCGAAGCGCACCTCGCGCCGCTCGGCGATGGCCATGGAGACGGCCGGGAGCCCGGCCAGCGCGCTGCCCTCGACGTCGAGGCGCCGGTCGGCCTGGCGGAAGGCCTCACGGGCGCTGGGCGGGAGCACGCGCTCGAGCTTCTCGAGGGCGCTCGTGAGCGCCTCGGAGGCGCTCGCCCCGAGGAGCCGCGCGGCCGAGGCGAGGGCCACCCCCTCGGCCGCGGTGAGCCTCGGGGGCGCATGCAGCCGCTGGTCGAGCTCGACGAACACCTTGTCGTCCTCGACGTACACGTCGACGAAGTCGTCCGGCTCGAAGGGGGGCCGCCCGACGAGCGGGAGGAACTCGAGGGCCTCGAGCAGCTCGACGCGGCCGACGCCGAGCGCCGCCGCCACCTCGTCGACCGAGCGGCCCGGGTGCCGCGAGACGTAGGGCACGAGGAACAGCAGCTGCCGCAGCCGCTCGCTGGCCGCACTCACGGGGCGCCTCCGTGGGCCTCGAGTACCCGCCGCGCGAGCGCCTGGGCGCGGGCGACGGCCTCGGCCGGCCCCGTCACCTTCGCCGCCGGCGCGAGCGACAGCACCGTCGTCACCAGCGCGTCGAGGTCGCTGGCGCGCACGGTGACGCTCGCGCCGGTGGACGTCTTCACCGGAGCGACGCCGAAGAGCTGGGGCGCCATCGGCTCGAGGTCTGGTGCGAGCGCGACGTCGACGTCGACGGGGGCGTGGAACCGGTGCTCCCACGGCCAGCGGGGGATGACGTCGCCGAGGCGGAAGTCGGCCGGCACCTCGAAGTCGGGCGGCTTCGCCTTCGGGTTCAGCACCTCGAGGCGCCTCACGCGGTGCACGAGGAACGTGCGCACGCCGCCGCGCAGGTGGCAGTGGCCGGCGAAGGCCCACGCGCCGCGGCGCAGCGCGAGGCCGTAGGGGTCGACCGCGCGCGCCGTCACCTCGCCCGAGCGCGGCGAGAAGTACTCGAGGGTCACGCGCCGGCGCGCGCGCACCGCGCCCCACAGCACGTCGAGGCGGTCGGCGAGCGATGCCGTGTCGACGGGCCCGACGGCCTGAAAACGCACCCGCGGCAGGGCGGGCAGGCGCTCCGAGTGGAAGGCCACCTTGCGCAGGGCGTGGGCGAGGTCGCCGGCGCCGGGGAAGGCGCCCGAGGCGAGGGCGGCGGCGCCGGCGGCGTACAGCACGGCGAGCTCGTCGGGCGAGAGGCCGGGCTCGGGCAGGTAGTACGCGTCCTTGTCGAGCGCGTAGCCGCCCTCGACGTCGCCGCGGGCCTTCTCGAAGCGAAGCGGAACGCCCAGCTCGAGCAACTCGACCTTGTCGCGCTCGAACTTCCGCTCGCACGCCTCGGGAGTGCCGGTGCCGTAGTCGTCCTTGAAGAGCTCGCGCAGCCGCGCCCAGGACACGGGGTGCTTCTCGGAGAGCAGCAGCGCCACGAGGTCGAGCAGGCGTTCGGTTCGGTCCATGGCCGGGCCATCGAAACGTACCAGAAGGCGCCCGGGCCGATGGAGAAGTGCGCGCGAAGGCGCTGTCGTCACGGCCGAGCCGTCGTCGCGCCGGCGGTCGGCGTCGACCCGGCCACGCGCTCCGGGGGGCACCGACAGCGCCCGCCTCGCGCGCGAAGCCTCGCGTCAGCGGGCCGCATCGCCGAGGCCAGCCTGCGCGAACACCCGCGGCCAGCCCTCGGTGAAGAGGCGGAAGCGCACCGAGGGCATTCCGACGTAGTGGCGAACCACCTCGTCGGGGCGGGTGGGCCCGCGGCGCACGTCATACGCCGCGGGCAGGGCCGCGGCGCCGGGGTGGTGCGCGGCCATCACCGCGAGGTACGTCTGCGATGACCAGAGCTGGTTCATGTCGAGGCCCGCCCGCGACATGCCGCGCAGCGCGCGCTCGAGGCGCTCGAAGTCGTCGCGCCCGAAGCGCGGCGTCAGCATGAACCCGCAGTTGAGCCGCTCCGGGAGCTCGAGGCCGGTGGCCGCCTTCAGCACGTCGAGCGGCGCCGAGTAGCGCGTGCCGAGGTCGCGGTTCCACCGCGCTGGCGCGGCGCCGGCGTCGAGCCAGTCGAGCACCGCGCGCGGCGGCTGGAAGCAGAGCACGTCGGTGTCGAGCGAGAGGAGCCGCGGGGCGCGGGCGCAGGCGCTGAAGTCGACGGTCTGCTGCGCGGCCCAGTTTCGCGCGTGCCACCGCGCCACCTCGGGCAACCCCTCGAGGAGCCGCTGTGACGCCGCCCGGGCCTCGTCCTCGCTGACGAAGCGTACCCCCGGCACCCGCGCCCGCCAGCGTGCCTGGCTCGCGCCCGACAGCGTCCCATCCGAGTGCACCACCAGCGAGGCACCGGAGAGGAAACGCAGGAGGCTCCAAGACGACACCACGCCCAGGTCGGCCTGGGCATCACCCGAGAGCACGTGCACCTCGACGCGCGCGTCGTCGGACACGGCCACCGGCGGCAGGCGCTCGATGAGCGGCCCAAGGGCGCGACGGCGGCGCTGTGCCGACCGCGCCAGCGCGCGCCAGGGCCAGTCGTCGGCGAGGCGGTAGTGCCACAGTCCGAGCCGGTCGCGCAGCCGCATCACAGGCTCCAGGGGGCAGGGGCCCGGTGAGGCCGTCGCGCGGGACGCCTGCGCCCACCAGCTGGGGCGAGTGCCTCCCGCGAGAGGCCCTCACCGCGCCCGGCCGCGGCGACCGGCGCCACGGGCCGGGCGGAGAACGCCCCAGGTCTGGAGACCAGGGGCCCGACGCGCCCCGCCGCTCCCGTGCCCTCACGCGCGCGGCCTCTTCCGCCATGGAGCGCCCTGACGCCGCCGCAGCCACTTCGTCCGCGCAGGCAGCGCTGGTCGCGCCACGCGCTCCGCGCACAGGGGCTCATCGGGGCCGCCGCCACGTCAGCACCTGGTGCGAGCGGGGCGCGCGCGGCGCCCCGGGGCCCTCGCCCAGCCGGGCGCCCTCGCCCTCGACCCGCGCGCCGCTGAGCCCGGCGGCGGCGGCGGCATCGGCCAGCGCCGTGGCCCCGAGGTGAAGCCGGCGGTTGGCCGTCGCGGCGAAGGCTGCGGGCGCGTCGACGACGAACGTGGCCGCGAGCACCGTCAGCCTGCCACCGGGAGCCAGGGCCCGCGCCGCCGCCTCGAGCACTGCCGGCCGCAGCGGCGCGTCGAGCCGCTCGAGGACATGCTCGAGGCGCACCTCGTCGAGCGCCCTCCCCTGTGCCAGCGCCTCGGCCGCGTCGCCGATGGGGGACAGCAAGCCCCGGCTGAACTTCTCCTCGAGCCCCGCGCGCGAGGCGACGTCGACGCTCACCCACCCGTCGGCGACGCTGCGGTGGGGCGAGACCAGCAGCCTCGGCGTGCGCTGCAGTGCGCGCGCGAGGCGGTGCCGGGCCAGCGCGCCGGCCACGCCGGGGAGCCGCTCGCTCACGCGGGCCGCGCCATCGAGCAGCCGGCGCTTCACCCCCCACGACACCACCGTCTCGAGCTGCAGTGCCTCGAGGCGCCGCTGCGCCCGCGCGTCACCGTCGTCGGCGGCCGCCACGAAGCGCAGGTACACGGGGCTCTTCACGACCGAGGCCCCCACGAAGTGGATGAAGCCGGGCGGGTCGACCAGCGTGCGCAGCGAGGCCGGCCCGTGGCCGAAGCGCGCGAGGTGGTGCAGCACCACGCGATTGAAGACGGCCGGCGCCTTCGTGCCCGGCCGACACCCGTGCAGATGAAACGAGCAGGGCCCCTGGTCCCATCGACCGCCCCAGTGACGGAAGACGTTGCCGAAGAGCCCTCCGTGCCGCTCGCGCTCGACGACGAAGAAGCCCGTGTTGACGAGCCACGGCGGCACCTCCGGGGGCGGAAGAAACCACGACCACTCGCGGTCCTGCGTCGCCTGGGCCGGCACGCCGTAGGTGTCGTTGTCCACTGCCAACCACCCCTCGTCGACCTGCGCGAATGGGTCCGGCGCGCCGCGCATCGTGAAGAGGTCGGCGTCGAGCCAGCACAGGCGCTCGTACGGCCGCGTCTGGCTCGCCTCGAACACCCGCAGCTTGTCCCAGCTCGGGTGCGGGTGGTCGACGCCACAGGGCGGCAGGCGACCCTCGAGTACCACCAGCGGCCGGCCGTGCAGCCTCGCGAAGCGCTGGTGCGACGGGAAGACGTGCTGGCGATACCAGCGGGCGTAGGCGTCACCGGCGACGAGGGTGACGAACGCCTCGGCCCTCGCCCTCACGGCGAGGTCAGCTTCCGCACGAACCGGCCGACGCGCGTCGACTTCTCGGCTTGCTCGAGGCTCAGGTTGAAGTTCACCACCACGCGCTCGCGCTGCCCGTAGAAGGGGAACACCTCATGGAGCACGTCGGCGGGCCACATCATCAGCAGCCCGGGCTTGGGCCGCACGAAGTAGTTCATCTCGCGCACGCGGAAGCTGAACACGCCCGAGTACTTCATGTCGGCCGCCGGGGCGCCGTCGTCGATGTAGTAGCCGCCGGCCCACATGCGGTCGAACCACGGCCGGTCGTAGCGCTCGTGGTTGTGCAGCACCTTGAGGTCCGAGTCCTTGTAGAACTGAATCCAGCTCTCGTTGAGGAGCGCCTTGCGCCCGTCGTACTGCTCGAGCACGCGAAGCGTCTTCACATACTCGATGAGGATGCGCTCACGCAGGCGCTTGACCGGCGCGTCGGGAAGGTCGAGGAACCCGTTCGTCGGCACGCAGTGCCAGATGCCGACTGCTGGCGGGTGCTCCTCGGCCCAGCTGTGCGCCGGGAACGCCGGCACCTGCCCGAGGTCCTTCACGTGCCGCTCGTCGGGAACCTCGAGCACCGGGGGCGCAAAGCGCTCCCGGGCGATACGGACCAGCTCAGCGTGCCAGGCCGGCAGGTCGGGCTCGTCGAGGACGCGGTAGAACACGGGAATCGGCGCCAGGTGGTACAGGTCGCCGACGAAGGGTCTCAAGATGCCGTCCATTGGTCGCTCGAGCTTCCCTTACTGCGGGTTGAAAGACACAGCGAAGGGAGCACGAACCCCGCCCAAAGCGTACGTGCGGATTTCCCGCATACTTCTGGCTCGCGTTCCCCAATCGGAAGGAGCCCCCCTGGAGTACGGGGTTGAGTGTCTCGATGACGCTCCGCAGGTCCTCGTGGCATCGGCCCCTCGGCGTCAGCTCAGGGATGCATTCGCATACGCGCTTCATGCTGTGCAGCGAGGGCCATCTCTGGAGGAAGGAGACGCGCGTGCGCTCCCTCTCCCAGAGGGGCCCGCTCATCTTCTTCCGCAAGTGACACCCGAGGAAGTCGAAGCCCTGTCTTCCCAAAGACAGGTCGACTCGCCTCGTCTTCTCGGGATGCAGGGGCAGGTCGAGCTTCCCCATCACTCGCGTGCAGTGTCGCTCAGCCTCCTTGCACGCCGCCCTCGTGCTGCACGCGATGACGACGTCGTCCGCGTACCGCACCAGCACGCCCAGATGCGCGTGCTTCCGCTCCCACTCCGCGTCGAGCACGTGCAGGGAGATGTTCGCGAGCAGCGGCGAGCTGACTCCACCAGGCTGTCGAGGTGCTGACTCGGCACGAGGACCTCACCGCCCAGTGCCTCGGCGACCAGGCCCGCCTTCGTGGTGAGCGGAACGGGGCCCTCGTCGACGTCGTCGACAGAGAGGGTGCGGCCCGCCACGGCAGGCACGCGAGGGGACCCCACACTCGCGGCTCCCGGTGCCCTCCTCTCACGAGCCACCGGAGCCGACCTTGCTGCCGGAGCGCTGTCGCTCACGACATCAGGCGACGTCGGTCGAGTCTCGGCCTCTGGGGGAGGCTGCTTCGGCGTCGGCACGGGCAGCGGAGCCTTGCGGCTGCTCTGGAGAGGAGCGGGCTTCACCTCACCCGCTCGACCACCGGCGCGCAAAGCCAACGGGCCTTCCACTTCCGAACCCACCGGACCGTAGCGCCAACGGAGGCCGCCACCTCAGATGCCGAGCAACCCTGACGAAGCGCGCAGGGCGCACGAGCGCGCTGGACCACCGCATGCGGCGCACTGCTGCTCCGCGAGAGCCGCTTCAGCTTCAACCGCTTTGCGCGTGTGGAGAAGTGAGGAAAGCGGGTAACCGAGGCGAGCGGCAAGCGACGGAGATGGGCGTCCGGGGCGCGAAACGGGCGTTGAGTCTCGCTGACGGAGGCGGAAGCGGCCTCGAAGTCAGGCGAGGGCCCAGGCGTGGCGAGCGCGGGGTTGCAGGTGCGTGAGGGACGTCGGGGCACCAGGGGCAGCTGAGGCTGCGCGGTGGACGGAGGGAGGACGGCGGCAGGGACGAGAGGGTGACCCAACTGGCGGAGACGCTCCTCTGCGGCGGAACGGGTGGAGTGGATGGCGTGGACGCTGCGACGGCGGCTGCAGGGGCAGTGCAGGACGTCGACGCCTTTCGGTTCGGTGGTGAAGGGAGGCCCAGTCCCGGCGGCGGGTGGGCCCGCGAGGCCTGCTGTTTCTTCGTCTTCCGCCACGAGGGAGTGGGCACCGGAGGCGGCTCCAGCCACCGTCACCCTCGGCCGGAGTGCGGCGTGGGGTGCGAAGACGCCGTGGTACCGGGTGAGGTGGAGGAGCGCCGGTGGCACCAGCGCGACGAGGCGACGGACAAGGGCAACGGCCGAGAGGGTGAAGGGCTGGCCGCGCTGCTTCCTGGCGCTGTTCCTCCTCATCACCATCATCGGCATTGCGGTGGCGGCGGTGGTGTGGCCGGCGCTGGCCTTCTTCGTGCCGATGGGGCTGGCGGCCATCGCCAACGCGGTGGGCACGGCCATGCCGCTGGGCCGGGTGCGCCGCACGCAGGCGATGGTGCTGGGGCCGCTGGTGGTGTCGCTGGCGGTGTGCGTGTCACTGGGCGCGGCGCTTCGCACCCGACTGGGCGGGTTACCGAAGGCACTTCCCATGGCCGATTCCGTGCAGCAGCTCGGAGTGTGACGCTCCGGCTCGGGTCTGAGACGCCGGCCTCCCCCCCCCCTCCTCCGGTGGAGCCCGGTTGCTGCGGAGAACGCCTCCAGCGCCTCAAGCGCGCGATGCGAAGAGCGTCGCGGTTTCGGCCGGCAACTGCGACGAGGTGATGCGGGCGCCCCTGACCCGGGACCTGGGCGACCTCCGACTGGCGGGCGAAGCATTGCGCACAGTGGCCGGGGTGGGCGAGAACCTCGACAATGCCCCGCATCAACCAACGCCCCCAGAGCCCTGCCGTCACCCGCCCCACGACGCCTGCAACGCCGAGGTCGAGGAGCGCCACCTCGCCAAGCGCCTCCGCCACCACGGGCGCCTGGGGCACGCGCGGCACCCGACCGGCCCAGCGACCGGCCCTTCTTTCCCGCGTGGCGACGATTCAGACGCCCGACACCCAGGCGATCGGCCCCGCGAAGCTGCCCTCGAACACCATCGCCGGCGTGCCCGTGCGCTCGGCCACCGAGCTCCAGTTTCAGGGCCTCACGGGCGCCAACCCGCTCATGACGCGCACGCTCGACGTGCGCTTCGGCAAGCTCTCGCAGCCGCAGTTTGACGCGCTCAAGCAGGAGTTCGGCGGGCTGTCGCAGGTGAAGTACGACGCCGCGCGCGAGTACACGGCGGTCGACTTCCTTCCCCCGGTCATGCAGGGCCTCGTCGGGCGCGACCTCGACCCTGGAAATCCGGTGAAGGTGCCCGGCTCGGCGCGCTTCAACAACAAGATGAACGAGGGCGTGGGCGGCCGCGGGGACCTCGAGATCGGCTCGACGCCCAACTGCCACGGGACCGCTTGGGAGATGATGCGTGCGTACCAGAACCCGACCTCGCCCCACGTGCACCTCCTGTACGGCGACGCCCAGCTCGCCGGGCCCGCGTACGAGAACGCGGAGCGCTTCGAGTCGCTCGGCAAGGCCGCGGCCGACGAGACGCCCGCCTTCTTGAAGGACCTCAGGCCCGGTGACGTGGTGACCTTCCGCCAGGGCGAATACACCCTGCTGCACTCGGCGGTGTACGTCGGCGGCGGGCTCTTCTTCGAGAAGCCGGACACCGAGTCCGATCAATACGACGAGTCGCCCTACCGGCTGGTGACGTACGACCAGGCCGTGGCGCCGATCGCCGAGTTCCTGGGTGGACCTCCGTCGGCCGAGGCGCTGCGCCCCCGCGGCGCGCTGCCCCCTGGCACCGAGGCGTTCAGCACGGGTGAAGACGCGCAGAAGTTCGAGGCGTGGGCCGCAACGAAGGGCCTGTCCGTCGGCAAGCAGCTCGTGCGCGAGATGGAGGTCGGCATGGGCGGCGGCATTCGTGGGCTGCACTTCAACGCCGTCGAGACCCGCCGCGTCGAGATCGGCGCCGACGGGCGCGGCGTCGTCCGGTGACCCAGCGGCTGCGCGCGGGCCTGACCGCGAACGAGCTCGAGGCCCTGGTCAACGCACGCATGGAGGCCCTGACGGCGACGGGCCCCCGCGTCGAGGCCGCGGCCCGGTACGCGGACGCGCCCGGCGCAAGGCGAAGGAGCCCTGGTGCGACTCCAGGTCGCATCACCAGCGCTGGAGCGCCTGTCTCCGCGGCCGAGAGCCCCCCCCCGGGGCCGGTGACGGTCGAGGGCAGCGGGAATGCGGTCGCCATCGGCACCGTGGTCTCCTTCGAGCCCGCCGACCGGTCGCTCCTGGCGACGGGCGTCGGCCTCACCGACGGCGAGGTGGAACCGTCAGACGGCGGACAGGTGCGCGGTTGGGTCGACGCCATGGGCGCGCGCGGCCTTCTTCGAGGGGTCTGGCGCGAGCCCCGCCTCCATCGTGCTGCGCTCGCGCACGCCCGGCCCGGCCAAGGGCCAGACGTTCGACGTCGGCAGCTTCACCTGGTTCGGCGACCCGGCCGACCGCTGCACGCCCTTCGGCGACTGCCCGCCCGAGGTGGGCGTCATCATGGTTTGGCAACTGCTCGACCTCGGCAGGCGAGACCAGTGCCGGCGCACCACGGGTGCTTCACGCGACTGCCTGCCGTGGCAGCCCCGCGCCTTCCGCGCGCGAGCGGCTGACGAGCGGCGGTCACGGCCGCACTGGCCACCTCGCGGCACTCGGAGGGCCCCGCGCGAAGGCGACAGCGGTGAGCGCGGTGACGGTGGGTCGGCAGGCGGCTCCGCGAGTGGAGGCGTCGCGCCGCTCACCTCACTCCTGCACGCCTGGTGTTCGACAAGACGGTGGTCGCGCCCCCGGCGCTGGCTCCGACCACCGTGGCGCGTCGCGTCGGTGGAACCAGCAACGGCACGCCCTCCATCACCGTGTCCCGAGGCCCAGACGTCGGCGCACGAATGGACCCACCCAGCCCTGGAGCCAACCGTCACACCGGGTGCGGCTTGCCCCTCGACCTCCCGCGTCTCGGCCGGCCGTGCCCTCGACGCCCCGATGGCCGAGCCCTCGCGGAGCCGCCCCCGCCGCCATCTGCGCCCGCTGCCGCCCTTCACTCGCTTGTCGCCCCGTCGCGCCCGGGTGAGACTCGCGCTTTGACCCCGATGGCTCCACCGCCGCGCGCGCTGCAGCTCTTCCTCGGCCTCTGGCTCCTGCAGGCGTCCGCCTATTTCATGCCCGGCGCCACCTGGAACCCCGTCTCCCGACTGGCCCTCACCCACGCCCTCGTCGACGAGGGCACCCTCCGCATCGACGACTTCGCCGACGCCACCGGAGACCGCGCCCGCGTCGGTGACCACTGGTACAGCGACAAGTCCCCGATGGTGAGCTTCGCGGCGGCGCCGGCCTACGCCCTCGTTCGCGGCGTTCACCAGCGCTTCGACCGCCCGCCGCCAACCTTCACCGTACTGAAGACGACGCCCGCCATCCCCGCCATTCGCGTCGAGCCCAACCGCACCTTCGCGCAGCTGCTCTACGTCTGTGCCGTCGCCGTGGGCGGCGTTCCCTTCGCCCTGCTGGGCGTGCTGCTGGTGCGCTTCCTCGCCCGCCGCTTCTCACTCGAGGCGGCGCTGGTGGGCACGGCCGTCACGCTGCTCGGCACGCCCCTCTACCCCTACGCCTCGTCACTCTATGGCCACGTGCTGGCCACCTGCGCGCTGTTCCTGGCCGTCGAGCTCGTCGACGCCGAGCCCCACCCCTCGCCCGCGCGCTGGCTGGCCGCCGGCGCTGCCCTCGGCCTCGCCGTCACGACCGAGTACCTCCTCGCGCTGCCCGGCGCCGTCCTCGCAGGGTGGGTGACGCTCGGCCACCCGGCACGCGCGAGGCCCACGGTGCGTGTGCTCTGCCTCGGCCTCGGCGCCGCCGGGCCCGTCGGGCTGCTGGCCGCCTACAACACCGCCTGCTTCGGCGCCCCCTGGCGCACCGGTTACCACTTCGTCGTCCTCGACGTCTTCGTCGAGGGCCACGCGCGCGGCCTCATGGGCGTCGGCGCGCCGACCCTCGAGGCCCTGTGGGGCCTGTGGTTCAGCCCCTCTCGCGGGCTCGCCGTCGTGGCCCCGGTGACGCTGCTGGCCGTCGTCGGCCTCGCCGTCGCGCTGCGCCGCCGGCGCACCGACCGGGCCCTCGTCGCCCTCACGCTCGCCTTCGGCGTCCTCTTCGTCGCCAACGGAGGGTATTACATGTGGTGGGGCGGCGCGGCGGCGGGCCCGCGTCACCTTCTCCCGGGGCTGCCCGTGCTGGGAGCCGGCATCGCCGCCACCTGGGAGCTGCGCCGCGCCCGGCCGCTCACCGCCGCCCTCGCCCTCACCTCCATCACGGTGATGGTGCTCTTCGCCGCCGTCGGCACCGAGGCACCGGAGCACGCGCCGGTGCTCTCGCGGTACCTCTGGCCGGCCTATGCCACCGGGCGCCTCGCCGCGCATGCCGGAGCGTCGAACCTCGGAGTGCGGCTCGGCCTGCCGGTGGCTGGCTCCCTGGGGCCTCTGCTGGCGTGGCTCCTCGTCGGCGGCCGCGGGCTGCTCCGACTCACCCGCGACGTCGCGCCCCGGGTCGCTTCCCCCGGCGCCGGTCCCGCCCTCGAGGCGACGACGATGAACCCGTGAGCCACCCACCGCGCGCCGCCAACGCTTCGGCCTTCACGACGTCACGGCGAGCGAGCCCCTGAGCGGACGCACGCGCGCCCGAGTGCAGCAGAGCCGCCGGGAGCGGGCTCAGCCCGACGTCGGCATGTCGAGCTCGCACACGCCGTTCCGGCAGGTCGAGCCCGGGTTGCACACCACGCCGGTACAGAGCGGGTCTTGAGGCCCACCGTCGGCGGAGCGCCCCGCGTCCGTCGTGGAGGGAATGCCGCCGTCCACGCCCGCGTCAGCCGAGGGCATCGGCCCGCATGCAAGGTAGAACATCGAGGCGCATGCCATCAGCGCCGCGGCGACCAACCATCGCTGTGAGGCGTGCCCCATGAGACGAGGAGACTTAGCTGGCGCACCTCGCCGGGGTCAAGGGCGCTCGGCGCCACTTGTTGAGGCCCAGCGAAAATGTCCGTGCTACCGGTTCAGCGAACGTGTCCGAGCGAGCGGTCACGCGAAGCGGGCCGCAGCGTGAGCACCTGCCGATACCCACATCGCAGGGTTCAGGTCGGCACCAAGGCGCAGCGCTGGTCAGACACGGCCCCCATGGAGCGCCCCTGCGCCCGGAGTCAGGCCTTCGGCAGCGTCACCCCGGTCTGGCCCTGGTACTTGCCGCCGCGGTCGCGGTAGCTCGTCTCGCAGACCTCGTCCGACTGGAAGAAGAGCATCTGCGCCACGCCCTCATTCGCGTAGATGCGCGCCGGCAGCGGCGTGGTGTTCGAGAACTCGAGGGTGACGTGGCCCTCCCACTCGGGCTCGAGCGGCGTCACGTTCACGATGATGCCGCAGCGCGCGTAGGTCGACTTGCCCAGGCACACCACCAACACCTCGCGCGGAATGCGGAAGTACTCGACGGTGCGCGCCAGCGCGAACGAGTTGGGCGGAATGATGCACTCGGCGCCCTTGATGTCGACGAAGCTGCGCGGGTCGAACGTCTTGGGGTCGACGATGGTGCTGTTGATGTTCGTGAAGACCTTGAACTCGTCGGCGCAGCGCACGTCGTAGCCGTAGCTCGAGGTGCCGTACGAGACGATTTTGCGCCCCTCGGCCTCGCGCACCATCTTCGGCTCGAAGGGCTCGATCATCTTGCGCTGCGCCGCCATGCGGCGAATCCATGAATCGGCCTTGATGCTCATGCGGCGCGCGCTCCGGGGAGAGGGTGGGTCTGAACAGCGGGCGGCACCTTGCCAGAGCGCCCCCGACCCGTCACGGCGTCAGTCGGGCGCCGGCCTCGCGGGCCTGGCCGTCAGCCACGCCCCTTGAGGCGGGAGAGCCCACCGTCGACGCCCAGCACCTGCCCCGTCATCCACGAGGCCTGCGGCCCGAGCAGCCAGGCGATGGCCGCCGCCACGTCGTCGGGCTCTCCGACGCGCCCCAGCGGGTGCATCGCCGCCGAGGCCTTGAGGGCCGCCTCGGTCGCGGTGAGCCGGGCCGTCAGCGGCGTCTTCGTCAGCGCCGGGGCCACCGCGTTGACGCGAACGCGCCGCGGCGCGTAGGTGGCCGCCGCCGCGCGCGTCAGCCCCTCGACGCCGGCCTTCGCCGCGGCCACCGCCTCGTGGTTCGACAGCCCGAGGCCCGCGGCGACCGACGACATGAGCACCACCGCCCCGCCCCCGTCGCCGAAGGCCCGCACGGCGCCGCGGAGCACCTGGAACGCGGTGACGAGGTTCGCGTGCAGCTGGGCGGCGAACTCGTCGTCGGTGGTGAGGTGCGCCGGCTTCAGCAGGAACGCGCCCGCGAGGTTCGCCACGCCGTCGAGCCGGCCGTGCTCCGCCTTCACCCGGGCCAGCGCCGCCTCGACGTCGGCGCCGACGCCGGGGTCCGCGACGAGCGTCGAGATGGACGCGCTGGAGGCAAAGCGCTCGAGCCGCGCCGCCTCGCGCGAGGCGGCCACCACGCGGTGCCCCTCGGCCGCGAGCCGCTCGCACAGCGCCCCGCCGATGCCGCCGGCGCCTCCGAAGACGACGTACACCCCGTGCGACGACTGGCTCATGCGGTGCTCCCCTGTGGCGGCGACGCGCCTCGACGTGGCTCCCGCGGCGATGGGTAACCGGGCCCCAGCGCGCGCGCGACCTCTCGTTCCAGCCGCCGGGGCCCGGGGCGCCGTGCGGCGGCCCTTGCGCCGCTCCTCACATCGACGTACATCGATACGTCGATATGGAGTTGTCCGAGACCTTCAGCGCCCTGGGTGACCCGACGCGCCTGCGCATCTTGCGGCTGGTGGCCTCGGCGAAGCTCAACGTCTCCGAGGTCGTCTCGCTCATCGGCGTCGCCCAGTCGTCGGTGTCGCACCACCTGGCGAAGCTCAAGGCGCTCGAGCTCATCCGCGAGGAGCGGCAGGGAGGCTTCACGTACTACTCGCTGGCCGTCGACGCGTCCGATGCGCGGTGGCCGCTCATTCGCCTGGCGCGGGAGGGCGACGACACCCACGGCGACCAGGCGCGCCTCACCGAACTGCTGCGCCGCCGCGAGGACCGGCACACGCTGAACGAGCGGCTGCTCGAGCCCGGCCAGTCGTGGCTCTTGTGGGCGGCGGCGCTCTCGTCGCTGCTGCCCCGGCTCGACGTGGCCGACTTCGGCTGCGGCTCCGGGGTGCTGACGGCCGAGCTGGCGCGCTGGGCGCGGCACGTCACCGCCGTCGACAAGAGCGCAGCGGCGCTGGAGCAGGCGCGGGCCCGCCTCGCGCGCGAGGGCCGGGGCAACGTGTCGTTCGTCGAGGGCGACCTCGAGGCGCTGCCGCGCGGCGTGCCCCGTCAAGACCTGGTGGTGTTGTCGCAGAGCCTGCACCACGTCGGCGACCCGGCGGCGGTGCTGCGCGAGGCCGCCCGCGTGCTGGTGCCTGGCGGCCGGCTCGTCGTGCTCGAGCTGATGCCGCACCGCGAGGCCTGGGTGAAGCCGCGCCTGGGCCACCAGCACCTCGGCTTCGACCCGCACGGGCTCGAGAGCGCCCTGCGCGACTCGGGCTTCGTCGACCTGCAGCTCACCCCAACGCCGCGAGACGGGGGCTCTCCCTTCCGCGCGTTTCTGCTCACCGCGTCGCGGCCCGCCCGCGCCGCCCGCCGCGCCGCGCGAGAGGCGCGGGCCTGACCCACCCCCGGAGCCCACCATGACGTCCCGCAGCCAGCCCTTCGAGCAGCTCTTCTTCGAGCGCATCGTCATCCTCGACGGGGCGATGGGCTCGATGGTGCAGACCTACAAGCTCGAGGAGCCCGACTTTCGCGGCGAGCGCTTCAAGGACCACCCGCACGACCTCAAGGGCGACAACGACCTGCTGTGCCTCACCCGGCCCGACGTCATCGAGGCCATTCACCTGCAGTACCTCGACGCCGGCGCCGACGTCATCGAGACCAACACGTTCAACGCCACCACCATCTCGCAGGCCGACTACAGGCTCGAGCCCATCGTGCGCGAGCTGAACCTGGCGGCCGTCGCGTGCGCGCAGCGCGCCGTGGCCGCGGCAGAGGCGAAGACGCCGGGCCGCCGCTGCTTCGTGGCCGGCGCCGTGGGCCCGCTCAACCGCACGCTGTCGCTCTCGCCCGACGTCAACCGCCCCGACTTCCGCGCCGTCACGTGGGACCAGGTGGTGACGGCCTACACCGAGCAGGTGCGCGCCCTGCTCGAAGGCGGCGTCGACGCGCTGCTGGTCGAGACCATCTTCGACACGCTCAACGCCAAGGCCGCGCTCTTCGCCATCGAGGGCGTCTTCGAAGAGACGGGCCGGCGCGTGCCGGTCATGGTGTCGGTCACCATCACCGACCGCTCGGGCCGTACGCTGTCGGGGCAGACCATCGCGGCCTTCTACGCCTCGGTGCGCCACGCGCGGCCCTTCTCGGTGGGCATCAACTGCGCGCTCGGCGGCGCCGAGATGCGGCCCTACGTCGAAGAGCTCGCCGGCCTCGCCGAGTGCCGCATCAGCTGCTACCCGAACGCCGGCCTGCCCAACGCCTTCGGCGGCTACGACGAGACGCCCGAGGACATGGCGCGGGTGCTCGGCGACTTCGCGAAGCAGGGCTGGCTGAACCTGGTGGGCGGGTGCTGCGGCTCGACGCCGGCGCACATCGCCGCCATCGCGCAGGCCGTGAAGGCCCACGCGCCCCACGCCGTCGCGCCGCCGGTGGTGGCGCAGCCCCTCTCGGGCCTCGAGCCCCTCACCATTCGCTGAAGGCCCACGACCCATGAGCTCGAACGCCGCCTCGCAGTTCGTCGTCATTGGAGAGCGCACCAACATCACCGGCTCGCCGAAGTTCGCCCGCGCCATCAAGGAGGGTGACTGGAACGCCTGCCTCGCCATCGCCCGCCAGCAGGTCGAGAGCGGGGCCAACGTCATCGACGTCAACGTCGACGAGGGCCTCATCGACTCCGAGGCGACGATGACGAAGTTCCTCAACCTCATCGCCAGCGAGCCCGAGATCTCGCGCGTGCCGGTGATGATCGACTCGTCGAAGTGGTCGGTGCTCGAGGCGGGGCTGCGGTGCCTTCAGGGCAAGGGCATCGTCAACTCCATCTCGCTGAAGGACGGCGAGGCCGAGTTCCTGCGGCGGGCGAGGCTGGTGCGGCGCTACGGCGCGGCGGCGGTGGTGATGGCCTTCGACGAGCAGGGCCAGGCGGCGAGCTGCGCCGACAAGGTGCGCATCTGCACCCGCGCGTACCACCTGCTGGTCAAGCAGGCCGGGTTCCCGCCCGAAGACATCGTCTTCGACCCCAACATCCTCACGGTGGCGACGGGCATCGAGGAGCACAACGGCTATGCGGTCGACTTCTTCGAGGCCACCCGCATCATCAAGCAGACGCTCCCGCACGCGAAGGTGTCGGGCGGCGTGTCGAACGTGAGCTTCAGCTTCCGCGGCAACAACCCGGTGCGCGAGGCGATGCACACGGCCTTCCTGTTCCACGCCGTGAAGGCCGGCATGGACATGGCCATCGTCAACGCCGGCATGCTGGGCGTGTACGAAGAGATTCCGAAGGACCTGCTGGAGCGCATCGAGGACGTGCTGCTCAACCGCCGGCCCGACGCCACCGAGCGGCTGATTCAGAAGGCCGAGGCGCTCAAGGCCGAGCAGGGCGGCGCGTCGAAGGGCGAGTCGAAGGAGGACCTCTCGTGGCGGCAGCAGCCGGTCGCCGAGCGGCTCAAGCACGCGCTGGTGAAGGGCGTCGACGCCTACATCGACCAGGACACGGAGGAGGCCCGCGCGTCGGCGGCCCGGCCGCTCGACGTCATCGAGGGCCCGCTGATGGACGGCATGCGGGTGGTGGGCGACCTGTTCGGCGCCGGCAAGATGTTCCTGCCCCAGGTGGTGAAGTCGGCGCGGGTGATGAAGCGCGCGGTGGCCTGGCTGACGCCGTTCATGGAAGAGGAGAAGCGGCAGGCGCTGGCCTCGGGCGGCGCGGCGCGGGCGCAGGGCAAGGTGCTGCTCGCCACGGTGAAGGGCGACGTGCACGACATCGGCAAGAACATCGTGGGCGTGGTGCTCGCCTGCAACAACTACGAGGTGACCGACCTCGGCGTGATGGTGTCGGCCGAGAAGATCCTCTCGACGGCGAAGGAGACGGGCGCGCACGTCATCGGCCTGTCGGGCCTCATCACGCCGTCGCTCGACGAGATGGTGCACGTGGCGAAAGAGATGACGCGCCAGGGCTTCACGGTGCCGCTCCTCGTCGGCGGCGCGACGACGTCGCCGGCGCACACGGCGGTGAAGATCGCCCCCGAGTACGAGCCGGGCGTGGCGCACGTGCTCGACGCCTCGCGCGTGGTGAACGTGGTGAGCGCGCTGCTCTCGCCGGAGCAAAAGGGCGCCTTCGTCGCCGAGACGAAGCGGAAGCAGCAGGCGCTGCGGGTCGACTTCGCCGAGCGCCGCAACGCGCGGAAGCTGCTGACGCTCGAGCAGGCGCGGGCGCGGCGCTTCACCTGCGACTGGGCGAAGGCCGACCTGCCGATGCCCGAGTGGTTCGGCGTGCGCGCCTTCGACGTGCCGGTCGACGAGGTGGTGCCGTTCATCGACTGGGGCCCCTTCTTCAACGCGTGGGAGCTGCACGGCGCGTTCCCCCGCATCCTCGAGGACGCGGTGGTGGGCGCCGAGGCGCGCAAGCTGTTCGCCGACGCGAAGGCGCTGCTGGCCCGCATCGCGCAGGAGAAGCGCTTCGCGCCGAAGGCGGTGGTGGGCTTCTGGCACTGCAACGCGGTGGGCGACGACGTCGAGCTCTACGCCGACGCCTCGCGCAGCCGGGTGCTGGGGCGCTTCTCGATGCTGCGCCAGCAGGCCGAGAAGACGCAGGGCGAGGTGAACCTGTGCCTCGCGGACTTCGTGGCGCCGAAGGACTGTGGCCGCGTCGACGCGATGGGCGGCTTCGTGGTGACGGCCGGCGCCGGCGTCGAGGCCTTCGCGAGCGAGTTCAAGGCGAAGCTCGACGACTACCAGGCCATCATGGTGCAGGCGCTGGGCGACCGCATCGCCGAGGGCCTCGCGGAGCTGCTGCACCAGCGCGCGCGCGCCTGGTGCGGCTTCGGCAAGACCGAAGACCTGTCGCATGAGCAGCTCATTCGCGAGCAGTACCGCGGCATTCGCCCGGCGCCGGGCTACCCGGCCTGCCCCGACCACACCGAGAAGCCCGCGCTGCTGGCGCTCCTCGATGCGACGGCCCACACCGGCGTGGCGCTCACCGAGTCGATGGCGATGACGCCGGCCAGTAGCGTCTCGGGTTGGTACTTCAACCACGCCGACGCGCGGTACTTCGGCGTAGGCAAGCTCGGCCGCGACCAGGTCGAGGACTACGCCCGGCGCAAGGGCCTCACGCTCGAGGCCGCCGAGCGCTGGCTCGGCCCCAACCTCGACTACGAGCCGCGCGAGCGCACGGCGGCCTGAGCCCCACGCGCTCAGCCGCCCCCAGGCCGCGGCGAGCCCTCCGCGCGCCCGGCCGCCGTCACCGACGCCGCGGCGCCCCACCCGTCACCCCGGAGGCGGGCGCGGCGGGTTGCGCTCTGGATATAACGTCGTTATAGAAGAGGCGTGAGTGGGCGCAGAGGTCACAGCCGGGCGGCGAGCGCGCGGAGGGAGCGGCAGGCGCCCCCTGCGGTGGATCGCCGGCGGCTCCTCGACGTCGCGAGCGGCCTGCTCGCCGAGGGTGGCCCCGCCGGGCTGACGATGCGCGCGGTGGCGGCGGCGGCCGGCACGTCGACGATGGTGCTGTACAGCCGCTTCGGGGGGCGTGAGGCGCTGGTCGAGGCGCTGCTGGCCGAAGGCTTCTCCCGCTTCGCGCAGGCGCTGGGGGCCGCGTCGGCGCCAGAGCCAGCCGCGCACCTGCTGGCGCTCGGGCACGCCTACCGGCGTTTCGCGCTCGACCACCCGACGTACTTCCGCCTCATGTGGAGCGGCGCTCGCGGCAGCCCGCCCCTCGGCGCAGCCCCTTCCGGCGGCGCACAAGAGCACGCGCAGCAGGCCTTCAGCGCGCTGCTGCACGCGGTCACCCGCGTCCTCGCCGCCGACGACCGCCCCGCCCGCGACGCCGAGCCGCTCGCGCACTGCGCCTGGGCGGCGGTGCACGGCTTCGTCTCGCTCGAGCTGTCCGGCGTCACCCCCTCCGGTCCGTCGGCCGACGCGCTCTTCGAGCGCACCCTGCGCTTCGCCCTCGACGGGCTCCGGTCCCCGCAGCCGGGCCCCACCCGCCGCTGACCCACGCCTTCACCCCTGCCGCACGCCGCTCCATGCCGACCAAATAACATCGTTATTGAGGACCCCATGAAACGACCCTTGCAGCACACCCTCGCCTCCCTCCTGCGCCTGAATCGCGACGCGTCACCTGCGGTGCGCGCCTTGAAGCTGGCCGGCGCGGCCTACGTGCTGAGCGGCCTCGCCCATGGGCTGGTCTGGCTCGCCGACGGCGCGCCCTCGCTCGACGGCCCGGTGTCGTGGCGCAAACCCATCGTCTTCGGGCTGTCGGGCGGTGTGGCGACGCTGTCGCTGGCGTGGCTGGCCTCGTGGGTGTCGGCCGCGACGACGCGCGCGCGCTGGACGTGGGTGTACGTGGTGACGATGACGGGCGAGCTGCTGCTCATCGACGGGCAGCGCTGGCGGGGCGTCGCCTCGCACTTCAACCTTTCGACGCCCCTCGACACCGCGGTCTTCGCGGCCATGGGGGT
Source organism: Myxococcaceae bacterium (assembly GCA_020247085.1). GTDB lineage: Bacteria > Myxococcota > Myxococcia > Myxococcales > Myxococcaceae > Xiheimicrobium > Xiheimicrobium aquaticum. The sequence goes on from JADCJJ010000460.1 coordinate 25,608, forward strand.
GCTCATCTGCGTGGCGATGTTCGCCGCCTGGCGGCTGGGGGTGGCGCTGGCCGCGTCGGTCGACTCGCCGGTCGACGTGCGGGCCGCCGGGGCGTGGGCCATTCGCTTCCTCATGCTGGGCGCCTTCATCGGGTTGGCGATGGCCGTGTACGGCGTCGTCGCCCAGGCGGCGGGCGGCACGCCGTCGGCGCTGAGCGGCGCGGGGAGCCTGAAGCTGGTGCACGCGCTGGCGCTCCACGGCCTGCAGGTCTTCCCGGCGCTGCTGCTGCCGCTGTCGGGACTGGGGCTCGACGCGGCGGGGCGCGCACGCAGGCTCGACCTGGCGGCCCTCGGCTACGCGCTGCTGTTCGTCGCGACGGCGGCGCAGGCGCTGCTCGGCCGGGCACCCGTCGACCCGGCGCCGTCATCGGCGCTCATCGCCAGCGCAGGCCTGGCGTGCCTGGCCGCGGCCCTGCGCCCCCATGCGCCGCGCGTCGCCGCCGCGAGGGCGCCGTGATGGACACGACGTTTCAGCTCGCCAACCTCGTCGTGCTGCCGTTCTGGCTCGCGATGATCGCCGCTCCGGGCCTTCAGGTGACGCAGCGCCTCGTCTCGTCGCCGTGGGGCGCGGCGCTGCCGGCGGCGGCCTACGCATGGCTGATGCTCCCGCGCGCCCTCGCCGTGCTGCCTCTGGTGGCCCGCCCGGAGCTGGGTCCCCTCACCGCGCTCCTGGGGACGCCCGAGGGCACCACGCTCTCGTGGCTGCACTTCCTCTCGTTCGACCTCTTCGTCGGCCGGTGGATCTATCTCGAGGCCCGCGAGAGGGGCGCTCGCGCATGGGTCTCGTCTCCCATCCTGGCGTTGACGCTCCTGCTGGGCCCCGTCGGCCTCATCACCTGGCTGGTGGCGCGCCAGCGGCTCCCGCCGCGTGGGGCCTCGGCCCCACTCACGCCGAGCGCGACGTGACGCGTCGGGCCGTCGGGGGCCGCGCGCGCTCGCCTGGCCTCGAGCCGACGGCCCGCGAGCGTCCCGGCGCTGGGGGCACCGCCCCCCCCAGCGTCGCGCGGGGCCCACGTCTGCTGGGCCCTCGACTGCCTGCGACCGCGGCCTCGGCGCGACCTCGCGAGGCGAGCCGAAACTTGGGTGGCGCCGCGTGCCGACGGTGCCGATGGACCGAGCCGCGCGCTGGGCCTCGCGCCTCAGGCCAGCCCGGCCAGCACGTCGTGCGCCTCGCGCGCGAGCTGCTCGACGATGGCACCGATGGGCTTCACTTCGTGCACGAGCCCGACGCCCTGGCCCGCGCTCCAGATGTCCCTCCACCGCCGGGCGCCCTCGGGTGAGCGGTCGGGCGTGAAGTCGGCGGGCACGGTGGCCTTGAGGAAGTTGGCGTGAATGCCCGAGATGGCGTCGGTGTAGACGACGTCCTCGGGGCCCGACGTCACCACGAGCTGCTTGTAGGCGTCGCTCGCCCCGCACTCGGTCGAGGCGATGAAGCGCGTGCCGAGGTAGCAGAGCTGCGCGCCCAGGCTGAGCGCCGCCACCACCTGCCGGCCGTCCGAGATGCAGCCCGCGGCGATGATGGGCACCTTCAGCGCCTCGGCCAGCCACGGCACCAGCACGAAGGGTGAGATGCGCCCCGCGTGACCGCCGGCGCCGGCGGCCACCGCGATGATGGCGTCGACGCCAGCGGCGACCGCCTTCCTGCCGTGGTGCAGCGAGATGACGTCGTGGAACACCAGCCGCTGCCGCTCGTGTGCGCGGCGCACCACCTCGCTCGGGTTGCCGTAGCTGGTGAGAATCACCGGCACGTCGTACTCGAGGCACGCCGAGAGGTCGGCCTCGACGCGCTCCGGCGGGGTGAGCCCGAGGGTGAGGTTGATGCCGATGGGCTTGTCGGTGCGCTGTCGAACCCACGCCAGGTCGTCGCGGAACTGCTGCGGCGTGCGCGCGTTGAGCGACGGCATGCACCCGAGAATGCCCGCCTCGGCCGAGGCGAGGAGCATCTCTTTGTTCGAGATGAGGAACATCGGCGCCGCCACGAAGGGGTAGCGCAGGCCCAACTGCTTCGAGAGGTCCGTCGACAGGCGCATGGCCCGCCACCATGAACCAGCCGCGCCGTCTTCGCACGGCCCTCGTCGGGGCTCCGTGAGGGCCAGCGCTGACGCCGCGCCAGGGCCCCTGCTCCGAGCCGGTGGGCCTCGGACGCCTTGCGGGGTGCACCCGCCGCTCCGCGCGGCGGACGACCACGACCTCGACCGACCGAGGCCTCCGTTCACGAAGGACAGGACCTCGAGCGCAGCACCAACTGGTTCATCGTCACGACCGCGGTGCAGGCCGTAGCGACGACCACGCTGGGCTTCTTCACCCGCTGGAGCACCCGCGCCTGCGGCGGCGTCAGCGCCTGGCGCGGCGCGAGCCGCTCGACGAGGGCGACCTGCTCACCCTCTACCTGGGCGGGCGGGCGCTCGCGGTGAACCTCGAGACGCGCAGCGTGCCCGGCGCCTTCGTCATCGCGCGCTCGCCGCCGGCGGACGACGGCGTTCAGGCCGCCTTCGGCGCCCCGACGATGCACCTCCGCCTCCCGGGCGGCGGCGGGGCGACGGTCGACCTCGCGCCGCTGCTCACGCCCGTCGAACTCGACCAGAAGCCGGTGGCGCGGAGCTGGTGCTTCGTCGCCGCGCCCCTCGACGTGGACCTCCTTGACGACGCGGCGCGTGCGAGCGCCCTTGGGTCCGGCCGCGCCGCCCACCCTCGAGCCCGCCCCCCCCGCGCGGTGCCCGCGTCGTCGTCGAAGGCGCCCCGGGCGTCTGGCAGGTGCGCGGCGGGGCGCACCGGGCGGTGGCCCGGGCCCCGACGGCAAGGCCCTCGCCCCGGGGGGACAGGCGCCGGCTTCTGTGCGAGGGAGCCCCGCGTGTCTGCCCTGTGGAACGCCCACCGCCCCTGGTTCGCCGTGCTGGCGCTCTTCCTCGCGCTCGGCCTCGCCGCCCGGCTCCACGCGGCGCTGACCGACCTCGGCGTCTACTGGCCCGACGAGGTGTACCAGTCGCTCGAGCCAGCGCACCGGCTCGTCTTCGGCACCGCGCTGCTGCCCTGGGAGTTCGTCGTCGGCGCCCGCAACTGGCTGCTGCCGGGACTCATCGCCGGCGTCTTCGCGCTGTCGTCCGCGCTGGGGGTGCGCGACGGGCAGCAGCTGCTCCTCGTCGTGCGGGTGCTGTTCGCGCTCACCTCGTTCGGCACCGTGCTGGGGGTGCTGCGCCTGGGCCGGGCGCTCGACCTCGCCTGGCCCGCGACGGTGGCCGGCGCGGCCGCGCTGTCGGCGATGAGCCTCGACGTGTACTTCGCGCCGCGGGCCCTGGGCGAGGTGGCGGCGGCGCTGCCGGTGACGTGGGGCCTGGGGCTGCTGCTCCACCGGGGGCGCCGCTGGCACGTCGTCGCCGGCGCCTCGCTCCTGGGCCTCGCGGTGCTGCTGCGCATTCACTGCGGCCTCTTCGCCGTCTCGGCGCTGGTGGGCCTGGCCTTGGCCGGCCGCCGGCGCGACGCGCTCGTCGCCTTCGGCGTGCTGTGCGGCTGGGCCCTCGCCTACGGCGTGCTCGACCTCGTCACCTGGGGCCGCTTCCTGCACTCGGCGCAGCTCTACCTGCGCTTCAACGTGCTCGAGGGCCGGGCCGCCGACTGGGGCGTGCAGCCGCCGGCCTTTTACACCAAGCACCTCGTCTCGAGCCTGGGGGCGCTCTGGGTGGTGCTGGCCACCGTCTCGGTGGTGGGGCTGCGGCGCGCCGCCTTCGTGGCCGTGCCCGCGGCGCTCTTCCTCGGCGCCCACATCGCGCTCCCCCACAAGGAGCTGCGCTTCATCATCCCCATCCTGCCGCTGGTGTGCGTGGCCGCCGCGGCGGGCCTCGACGTGCTGGGGCGGCTGCGGCCGGCGCTGGGGGTGTGCGGCGCGGCGCTGCTCCTCGGCCTCGGCGCGCGCTCACTCGCGAGCCACCGCGACCTCACCTTCGCCCAGGTGGGCCGCCTGAGCGAGACCGGCAGCGCGTGGGACTCGGGCGGCCCGGTGACGCGGCTCCTCTTCCTCGCCGGGCGGCAGGCGCGGCTGTGCGGCGTGGGCCTCGTCGGCTGGTCGCGGCACACCACCTTCGCCTCCACGGCGCTGCACCGCGACGTGCCCTTCTACGAGGAGCCGCTGCCGGCGGCCGACCTGGGCTTCTACGACGTCGTCATCGCGCCCGCGGGCCGGCAGCCGGGCACCGTGCTGGGCCGGGTCGAGGGCTTCGAGCTGGTGCGCCTGCCAGACCGCCCCTGCGCGAAGGACCCGGCCTACGAGCCCTACCTCGACGAGCGCACCGCCCGGCTCGCGAAGGACCCGTCGGCGCTGTGAGGCGCCACGGGCCGCCTCAGGCGAGCTGCGCGAGGTAGTGCACCGCCTGCTTGCGCCACCAGGTGTACTCGTGGCGGGCGTCGCGCCCCCACACGCCGAGGTGGTGCGGTACGCGCTTCCGCTCGAGCCAGCCGCCGAGCTCCACCGTCTCGGGCAGGCAGCTGCCCTCGAAGGCCCCGCGGCCCACCACCAGGGTGAGGTGGGTGTTGCGTCGCACGCGCTCGAGGGCGGCGCCGGCGAGGTTGGGCACGAAGGCGAGCGGGTCGTTGTAGTACAGCTCGTCGTGGTACCCGCCGCGCACGAACGAGGCGCCGCGGTACCGACCCGACAGGCACAGCCCGCTCTTGAACGTCTCGGGGTGCTTGAGGGTGAAGAGCGCGGTGTAGAGCGCCCCCATGCTGCAGCCGGCGGCCAGCATGCGTGCGTGCGGCGAGCGACAGTCTTCGCGCACGAAGGGCACCAGCGTCTCGAGCACGAAGCGCTCGTAGAGGTGGTGCCGGTGCATGCGGTCGGCGAGCGGGCCGTGGCCCGAGAACGACTGCGAGATGTTGCTCTCGGGGCAGTACAGCTTGAGGCGCTGGGCCGCCAGCAGGGGCGCCAGCGCGTCAACCATGCCGCTCTGCTGCCACTCGTGCGCGACCCCGGCGTTCGACGGGAAGACGATGACGGGCTGGCCGACGTGGCCGAAGCACCAGAGGTGCACGCGGCGGCCGAGCGCTGGGCTGTCGAGGAGCAGGTGTCGCGAGCTCATGGGCCCAAGTCGTACTCGGAAGCCCGCCGTCCGGTCACCTCGGGCGTGCGCCTGCCCGGTCGACCGGCGGCGCCCCCCGCCGGCTGGCCGTCAGAGAGGGTCGACTCGCACGCAGCGGGCGGCTAACCCTCACCGGCATGAGTGACCCCGCCGCGTCAGCCCCGCCCCCGCCGCCTCCGGCCCCGCAGCACCCGCCGCGCCCGCCCTCGGCGTCGACGGCGAAGAGGTCGTCTCGGGCCTGGTGGCTCCTCGGCTGCGGCGGGCTCCTCGCGGTGGGCGTCGTCGCCGTCACCATCGCCGCGGCCGCGGGCGGGGCCGCCTCGGTGTCTGACGGGGCGGTGCTGAAGCTACGGCTGGGCGGCGAGATTCCCGAGTACGTGGCTGCCGAGGGCCTCGACGAGCTGTTCGGCCCGAAGGTCGTCACCGTGCAGCAGCACGTCTTCAACCTGAAGAAGGCGGCCGCCGACGAGCGCATCAAGGGGGTGCTGCTCGAGCTCGAGCCGCTGCTGGTGGGCCCGGCGAAGGTCGAGGAGCTTCGCGACGCCCTCGTCGCCTTCAAGCAGAGCGGGAAGTTCGTCATCGCCTTCAGCGAGTTCATGAGCGAGCGCGAGTACGCGCTGGCCATCGCCGCCGACACCATCGTCATGCCCCGCGACAGCCGCTTCGAGTTCAACGGCTTCGCCACCGACCTCGCGCACTACCCGGGCCTGCTCGAGAAGCTGGGCATCGAGGTGCAGTACTTCCGCTTCGGCAAGTACAAGTCGGGCTCGGGCGAGCAGCTGGGCCGCAAGGCCTTCTCCGAGCCGGTGCGGGAGATGATTTCGAGCAACCTGGCCCGGGGCTTCGAGCACTTCGTCTCGGCGGTGGCGCGGGCGCGCAAGCTCGAGCCCGACGTGGTGCGGACGCTGGTGGAGGAGGCCGGCGAGAAGTCGGACTGGGCGCTCGAGAAGAAGCTCATCGACCGGCTGGCCTACTGGGACGAGGTCGAGGCCGAGCTGCGCGCGAAGACGGGCCTGAAGCCCGACGAGAAGGTGAAGTTCGTCTCGGCGGCGAAGTACCGCGGGGTGAGCGGGAAAGAGGCCGGGCTGCCCGAGGGCAAGCACACCTTCGCGCTCATCTACTCGGTGGGCCTCATCGTCGCAGGCAAGGGGGGCGTCGACCCCTTCTCGGGCGGGGCCTCGCAGGGCGCCGACCCCATCATCGCGGCGCTGCGCAAGGCGGTGGCCGACGACGACGTGAAGGCCATCATCTTCAGGGTGGACTCTCCGGGCGGCGCCGGCCTGGGCTGCGACTACGTGCGGCGCGAGGTGGAGCGGGCCCGCGAGAAGAAGCCCGTCATCGTGTCGATGAGCGACGTCGCCGCCTCGGGCGGCTACTGGGTGTCGATGGACGCGACGGCCATCGTCGCGCAGCCGTCGACGTACACCGGCAGCATCGGCATCTTCTCGGTCGTGCCGAACCTGGGGCCGCTGTACGAGAAGCTCGACCTCAACAACGAGACGTTCAAGCAGGGCGCCCACGCCGACGCCGTCATCGGGGCGCGGAAGATGACGGACGACGAGGCGAAGCAGTTCGAGGCCAACCTCTTCACCTCGTACCGGCGCTTCGTCGAGCTGGCCGCGAAGGGCCGCAAGAAGTCCACCGACGAGCTCGAGGCGGTGGCGCAGGGCCGCACCTGGCTCGGGGACGAGGCGCTCGAGAAGGGGCTCGTCGACCGGCTCGGCGGTGTCACCGAGGCCATCGAGCTGGCGAAGGAGAAGGCCGGCCTGTCGAAGGACGACCGCGTGAAGCTCGAGCTCTTCACGCCGAAGAAGACCTTCCTGCAGGCGCTCCTCGAGCAAGACGAGGAGGGCGCCCAGGACCCGCTGGGGAGCGCCGCGGCGGCGGTGGCGCGCCGGGCCCTGTCGGCGTCACCCGCCGGCGCCCTGCTGCAGAAGGTGCCGCACCTCGGCGTCTTCAGCGAGCGCGTGCTGGCCGGCGAGCGCGTCTTCCCGATGATGGAGCTCGCGGTCGACGCGCGCTGAGGCGCGGGCGGCTCAGAGCGAGGCGAGGGCCTCGTCGCGCTCGGCGACGAAGCGCTGGGCCACGCCACGCTGCACCGCCCGCGAGCTCGACGAGAAGTACGCGAGCTCGCCGCCGGCGTCGCGGCGGCCGCGCTCGGCGTACACGGCGGTGATGACCTCGGCGTCCGTCAAGCGGGCTGGGTCGCGGCCGGCGAGGGCGCGCGTGAAGACGGTGACGGCGCCGGCCTGCCCGTGGTGCACCGCCGTGCTCCACAGCACGTCGTTGAGCGCGACGCTGCGCCGGGTGAAGTCGAGGCCAGGCAGCCGCGCGCGGAGCTGGGTGCGCGCGGCCTCGTAGTACCGCTCGCCGACGAAGCGGTGCTGGGCTTCGAGGAAGGCGCCGGGCGAGGTGCGCGCGAGCTGCCGCCAGGCGTTCGAGAAGGCGGCGGTGCCGGGGGCGAGGCCGGCGAGCGGGCGGCCGAGGGTCGGCGAGGTGCGCTGCAGCCAGGCAGAGAAGGCCCGCGCGGCGCCGACGTTGGTCGAGAACTGGTAGGCGCCGTAGCTGATGCCGCCTGGGTCACCCCGGCCGCCCGACACCGCGCCCGGGTCGCCGTTCGACTCGAACCTCGCCGACAGCGAGCCCAGGCCGGCGATGGAGGTGGGGCCTCCCGGCGGTGGCGGCGGTGGGCGTGGCTCGGCGGCGCGGCGCGACCGGCGGCCCGGCGGCGCCTCGGGGGCCCCGGCGTCGAGGGCCTCGTCGCTGGTGAAGACGTCGGGCACCCGCAGCCGCTGGCCGGCCGCGAGGCGGTCGGGGTCCTCGATGCGGTTCGCCCGCGCGAGCCGCTCGACGGTGGTGTCGTACCGCTTCGCCAGCCCCCAGAGCGTGTCGCCGCGTCGCACCCGGTGTTGCATCGAGCCGGAGTCTGCCCCGGGAGCGGGGGGCGTCGTCCACCACTTCCGGCGCCGGGCCGCTTGTCACCATGGGCGGGGGCCGGGGTAAGAGCCGCGCCATGACACGAGTCCTTGGCGCCGTCCTGGTCCTCTCCGCGCTCGCCGGGTGCGGTACCCCGTGCTCCCGCATCGCCGCCGCCGAGCAGGCCGCCGACGACAAGGGCTCGGGCTGCAACTCGAGCCGCAACGCGTGGACGCCGAGCCAGGTCACCACCTGCGAGGGCAACCTCGACGACTGCACGCAGAACGACCTCAAGCAGCTCGACCTCTACGCGCAGTGCCTCAACGCGCTCCCGCGCTGCGGCGAGGGCCAGCGCACCTCATGGGAGCTGCAGCGCTTCGCCTGCGCCAGTGACAACCTGTTGCTGAAGGTCAGCGCGCGCTGCGCGAGCCGCTGAGGCGATCGCCAGGGCCGGCCTGGACGTCCGCGGAGTGATGGGCCTGCGCCTCGTCGGGCGACGCCCCCAGCGCCCGGGCCGCGCCTGTGACGCGAGCCCGCGCGCTCCTTTGCCGCTCGCTTCCCTCCACGCGCGGGATAGGGTGCCGTCCGCCCATGAGTGACACCTCCTCCTTCGTCACCCGAGCCATCTCCGCGTACGCGAGGCTCGTGGTGGCCTTCCCGGGTCGGTTCCTCGCCGGCGTGGTCCTGCTCGGCGTCATCACCGGGTACCTCACCTCGAAGCTGACCATCGAGTCCGACCAGCTCGCGCTCATCTCGCAGGACCTGCCCGAGGTGAAGGCGGTCAAGCGCGTCATCGACATGGTCGGCGGCACCGGGTACCTCCAGTTCGCGCTCCGCAGCGACGACAAGGCGGTGATGAAGAAGGTCTCTGACGACCTCGTGCAGCGCATGAAGGAGGCCAGGCAACCCGACGGGACGCCCTGGGTGCGCTTCATCACCTACAAGGTGCCGGTCGACTTCATTCAAGAGAACATGGTGCTGTTCATTCGCACCGAGGACCTCGAAGAAGGCCGCAAGCGCATCATGGCCTACCTCAAGGACCAGCTCCGCCGCGCCAACCCGTTCTTCATCGAGATCAAGAAGACCGAGCCGGTGAAGCTCGAGATGGAGGACCTGATTCAGAAGTACTCGTCCGTCGGCAAGAAGAGCATCCGCGACGACTACTACATCAGCGACGACGGCAAGATGGTGCTGATGCTGGTCAAGCCGATGTGGAACTCGACCGACCTGCAGAAGACCGAGAAGTTCGTCGAGTTCCTCACGGGCCTCACCTATGACGCCACGCCGCCGCCGAAGATGGAGGCGAAGGGGCTCATCGGCGAGAGCGCGAAGGCCACGGGCGTGAAGCTGCTCGAGGACTACGACGCGATGGGCGACGCGCAGACGGTGTATTTCGGCTTCTCGGGCTCGTACAAGACGGCGCTCGACGACAGCTACGCGATTCAGCAGTCGCTCGACGAGGTGCTGCTGCTCGCCCTCGTCGGCATCGCGTTCTTCACCATCGTCTTCTTCCGCAAGGTGTTCCCGACGTTCCTGGTGCTGTCGGGCGTCATCATCGGCACGGTGTACACGATGGGCTTCGCCAAGCTCGCGTTCGGCGAGCTGAACATGATCACCTCGATCATCGCGGCCATCATCATGGGCTTCGGCATCGACTTCGGGCTGCACTTCACCTTCCGCACCCGCATCGAGCTCGGCATGGGCAAGGGGTACGAGCAGGCGGTGCACGACGCGCTCATCAACGCGGGCCGCCCGGCGCTCGTGGCGGCGGTGGTGACGGCGGGCAGCTTCTTCGTGCTGCTGGTGTCCGAGTTCCGCGGCTTCTCGCAGTTCGGGCTGCTGTCGGGGGTGGGCACCTTCCTCACCGGCGCGTGCCTGTTCGCCTGGTGCCCGGCGGTGCTGCTGCTGCTCGGCCGGAAGAACCCGGCGTGGCCCGAGAAGCTCATCGGCAAGATGACGCCGCCCAGCGAGTCGATGCAGACCGGCGTCACCCGCATCCCCTCGCCGAAGCTGGTGCTGCTGCTCTGCACCGCCGTGGTGCTCGCGGTCTGCGCCTTCGCCGTGCCGTGGAGCGACGAGCCGCTCCCGAAGGACCGCCCGGCGACGCTCCTCGAGAAGCTGAAGGCCGGCATCACGTTCAACTACAACACCCGCGCCCTGGTGCCGCCGGGCCAGCCGGCGATTCGCCTGCAGGACGAGATCTCGGAGCGCTTCAAGATCTCGTCCGACCCCATCGCCATTCCCACCGCCACCGTCGAAGAGGCGAAGGAGGTCTGGGACGCGCTGGTGAGGGACCCGTCGACCGACTTCATGCCCGACGCCGAGAAGTGGAACACCGTCGACCAGGTGGTGAGCGTGTACAGCTTCGTGCCGCCGCCGAAGACGGCCGCGGCCAACGCGAAGATCCTCGCCGAGTGGAAGGCCGAGCTCGAGGCGATGGAGATCAAGGTCGAGGCGCTGCCGCCCGAGATGCAGGACAAGGCGGGCTTCTTCATGAAGGTGCTCGAGAAGAAGCCCTTCGGCGTCGCCGAGGTGCCCGACGTGTACGCGTCGAACTTCCGCAGCCTGCCGACGACGAAGCCCGAGAACCAAGGATGGCTCACGTTTTTGTACCCAAAGGTCTCGCTCTGGGACAACAAGAACCTCATCGCGTTCGCGAAGCAGACGAAGGTCGTCCGCACGGCGAGCGGCAAGGAATTCCACGGCGCGGGCCTGGCGCTGCTCTACGCGCAGCTGGCCGAGATCGTCCTCAAAGACGGCAAGCTCACGGTGCTGCTGGCGGCCATCTGGATTCTGGTGATGCACTACCTCGACTTCCGCTCGGTGAAGCTGGCGGCGGCGTCGGTGATTCCGCTCGTCATCGGCATGGTGATGCTGCTCGGCATCATGAGCCTCATCGGCGAGAAGCTGAACTTCATGAATCTGGTGATGATGCCCATTCTGCTCGGGTTCGGTGTCAGCCATGGCCTCTACCTGCTGCACCGGTTCCTCGAGGGCACGCCGCCGCTGGTGGCGTTGCGGAGCGTCGGCGCCGCGGTGGCCTCGTCGACCCTCACCACCGTCGCCGGCTTCGGCTCGCTGCTGGCGGCGCAGCACTACGGTCTGCAGTCCATCGGCCTGGTGGCGATGATCGGCCTGAGCACGACGCTGCTCGTCTCGTTCACCGTGCTCGCGGCGGTGCTCCAGGTCATCTACGACGCCCAGCGTCGGGAGAGCGCCGCGCCCGCTCCGGCGAAGTAGCCGCTCGACGTCCCCGGGCCCGTCGAGGCCCTCCAGCAGCCCCCCTGAAGAACGCCGGCCGAGCTCAACGTCGAGCGTCGAGCCACGCAAGGACGAGGCGCGCAGCAAGACTGGTCTGTAGCTCGAGGGCCGCTGACGCTGCCGGCGAAGGAGTTCGACGTTCTGGCGACCAGAGCGCCTTCTTCAACGGGCAGCTCACGCCAGGCACCGTCCATGAATCGCGGCGCCTGCTCACCGCCGACCCGACGAGGGCGCCTTCGGCGGCCTGCGTCACGGCTCGCGCGCCGCCCCGCCACACGCGAGAGGCCATGGCGCCGCGCAGGACAGCCTCTGCGCGAGGCCACCTCACACCCCACCTCAGCGGATGACCCGCCGCGCCAACGGCAGCCACGCCCTCACGACCGCCACGCCCGCTCCCTCCGCCTCGACGGATGGCCCGTGCCCCTCGACGACCGCTCGAACGGTTGCTTTTCCGCCACGACGGATGCTATCTGTCATGCCGGAACATTCTCCGCCGAGGCAGACATGACGACCGCGACCACGTTCTCCGCAACGCCCATCGACAACCGCGACCTGGCCATCATCGATGCGCGGGCGCCCCGCTTCAACCAGGCCATCGTGGCCGTCGGCTCGGCGGTGGCGGTGGCGACGGGCGCCTGGCCGATTCTGCTGGTGCTGGGCACGCAGCTGGCGGTGTCGGTGCTGCTGGGGCGCCAGTACTGCCTGCCGTGCCTCTTCTACTTCAAGGTGGTGCAGCCGCGGCTGGGGCCGGGCCCCGTCGAGGACTCGCGGGCGCCGAAGTTCGCGAACACCCTGGGCGCGCTCTTCCTGCTGTCGGCGTCGGCCGCGTACGCCGGCGGCCTGACGTCGGTGGGCTTCGGGCTCGGCGCGATGGTGGCCGGACTGGCGACGCTGGCCTCGACGACGGGGCTGTGTGTGGGCTGCGAGGTGTACCGCGTCATCGCGAAGGTGCGCGGGGTGCGGGGCGGCGCCATCGCGAGGGTCGACCTCGAGGCGCTCGGCGGCGACAAGGCCGACGGGGTGGTGCTCTTCACGCACCCGCTGTGCAGCGACTGCCAGACGCTGGGCCTGGCTCTCGAGGCGAAGGGCGAGCGCGTGGTGCGTGTCGACGTCTCGAAGCGGCGCGACCTGGCGAAGAAGTACGGCGTCGCCGTGGTGCCCCTGGCGGTGCGCGTCGACCCCGCGGGCCGCGTGACGGGCCGCGTAGGCTGACGCCACGGCGGTGCGCTACGCTCTCGCGCATCATGGGCGCTTATCGCCAAGACCGGCGCGCCTCGCCGGTGCCGAGGCTGAACGCCATCACCAAGAACGAGGCAGCCGAGGGCTCGGACGTCGAGCGGCAGCGTGCGTACGAGCGGGCCCGTGAGGCGACAGCCGACGAGCTGCGGCGCCAGCGTGAGGGGACTCGGAAGAAGTCTTTCGCCGACCTCGTGAAGAAGCGGTGACGCCCGCCCTCCCCGGGGGCGCTGGCGACGACCGGGCCGCGCGCTGACGCGGCCGCTCGGGCGGCGGGAGCGGTGAAGGCCAAGGCACGGCGCTGACCGCGACGCGCCGAACAACGCGTCGACCGCCAGCGCCACCACCTCGGCGGAGCAGACCTCTCAGCGGCGCGCGCGACGGGCACCTCGGTGGAGGCCGGAGCTCCGGGGCTGACCGGGGCCCTGGTGTCTGCAGCGCCGCGACGTCGTCAGCGCTGAACGCTCCACGCCTCAGCGACGCCGGCGGCGGAGCGCCAGCACGGCGAGCCCCGCCAGCGGAAGGACAACGTCGGTCTGCGTGCAGCCGCAGCCGCTCCTGCCGTCGGGTGGCGGGCCGTCGGGGCCAGCGTCGGCCTGCATCGAGCTGCCCGCGTCCGGTGTCATCGGGCCTGCGTCGGGCCCGCCCGCCCCTGCGTCCGGCGTCGTCGGGCCCGCGTCGGCCGCGCCCATGCCTGCGTCCGACGTCATCGCGCCCGCGTCAGGAGGCGCCACGCCTGCGTCCGACGTCATCGCGCCCGCGTCAGGAGGCGCCACGCCAGCGTCGACGCCTGCGTCCATCGCCATCGGTGCCGTCACCCGAACGCTGGCCACCGCGTCCACCGTACCGCTCGTCGCCCGCACCGCGTCACCGTAGTCGCCCGCCAGCGCGCCCGCGGTGAAGAGGCCCGCGGGGCTGATGACTCCGGCCGTGGGGTTCGCCGTCCACGTCACCGCGGCGGGCACCGGGTTGCCGAAGGCGTCCTTCCCGGCGGCGCTGAACTGCTGCGTCATTCCCACCAGAAGCGACGCGGAGGCGGGCGTCAGTTCGAGGCGCACGAGCGGGCCGGGGGTCACCGAGACGGTGGCGAAGGCGGTGACGCCGTTCGACTCGGCGCGCACCGTGTTGGTGAAGGTGCCGGTCGCCGTGCCCGCGGTGAAGACGCCCATCGCGGAGATGGCGCCGCCGCCCCCGACGACGGCCCACGTAACCACCGGCGTCACCGAGTTGCCGTTGGCGTCGCGGCCCGTCGCCGTGAAGGCCACCGTGCCGCCGGCCTGCGTCGTGGCCACCGCCGGCGAGACGGTGAGCTGGGCCAGCGCACCGGCGTTGATGACGACGTTCGCGGTCGCGCTCACGCCACTCACCGTCGCCGTCACCGCAGCCGTGTACGTGCCCGCCATGGCGCCGGCGGTGAAGACGCCGCCCTGCGTGATGGTTCCGGCGCCCGCGCTCGCGCTCCAGGTGACGGGCGCGCTGACGACGTTGTCGTTCGCGTCGAAGGCCTGCGCCGTGAAGGTGCTCGTGCCGCCGGGCGCCAGCGTCGTCGTCGCCGGCGTCACCACGACGCGCGTGACGGCGCCGGGCCGCACGATGACGGTGGCCTGGCCGCTGACGCCGCTGATGGTGGCGCGAATGGTGCTGGTGAAGGTGCCCGCCACGGTGCCCGCGGTGAAGACGCCGGCCTGGGTGATGGAGCCGCCGCCGCTGACGACGCTCCAGGTGGGCGTGCCGGCCACCATGTTGCCGGCCGAGTCGAGCGCGACGGCCATGAAGTTCGTGGTGCCACCGGCGACGACCGTCGCCGTCGCCGGCACGATGGAGACCGACGCCACGGCGCCACCGGTGACGGTGACGTTGGCGGCGCCACCGCGAGTGACGGCGCCCTCGGTCGCCGAGGCGGTGACGCCGCCGGTGAACGTGCCGGGCGAGGTGCCGGCGGTGAAGAGGCCCGCGCTGCTGATGGTGCTGCCGGGCACGGTCGTCGCGTAGCTCACCGCTGCCGTCACCGCGTTGCCGCAGCCGTCCGCAGCGGTGCCGGTGAACTGCCGCGTGGCGTTGATGGGGAGCGTCACGTCGAGCGGGCTCAGCGTGACGGACGAGAGCACACCCGGGGCGACCGTCACCGACGCGCGGCCCGTGATGGCGCCGACCGTGGCGACGATGGCGTTGGCATAGACACCCCGCGAGCAGCCGGCCGTGTAGAGCCCCGCCGCGTCGATGACACCCGCGCTGCCCGTCGCCGTCCACGTGACCGCCGGGCTGACGAGCAGGTTGTTGCACGCATCGAAGGCGGTGACCGTGAACGGCTGCTGCTGCCGCGAGCGCACCGTGGCGCTCCCCGGCGTCACCACGAGGCTCGCGACGGGCGCCGTGGTGACGGTGACGTTCGCCGACGCGCTCTGGCCGTTCGAGGTGACGGTGACGCCGTTGGTGACGCTGCCGGGGGTGCACGAGGCCGTGAGCACGCCGCTGCTGGTGATGGCGCCGGCTGCCGCGAGCGCGCTCCAGGTGAAGGCGGCGTTCGGCACCGGGTTGTTCTGCGCGTCGAAGGCCGAGGCGGTGAAGGTGAAGGTGCCCCCTGCCGCCACCGTCGCGCTCGTGGGGGCGATGACGACGCGCGAGACCGGGCCCGGCGCGAACGAGATGGCTCCGAGGTCGCTGCCCTGCGTGCCGGCGCCACGAGCGGGCGAGGTCGACTGGAGGCGGAAGTCACCCGTTCCCGGCGAAGCGAGGAGCGGGTCGCTCGTCAGGGTGTTCGCACCCGTGGTCGTCAGGTACGTCGGGGAGTTGAAGAGCAGGTTCGACGAGTTGGTGATGGTGACGGCGCCCGACGACCGGTAGAGGCCGTAGCTCGAGTGCGTGGTGAAGATGGAGTTGAGGACGCCCACGCTCCCCGCCGAACTCGCCGACCACACGCCGTAGCCGTTGGCGTACAGCGTGTCGTGGTCCATCGTCAGCGCGCCGCCCTCGGCGTAGGCGCCGTAGGAGTTGCCATCGAGGATGGTGAAGTTCACGGTGAGGCTACCGGCGGTCGCGCGCGCGCCAGAGGTGTTGCCGGTGAGGCGGCTGTTGGTGAGGGTCGCCGTGCCGCCCGCGGCCTGGACGCCGGTCAGCGCGCGCTGAATGAGCGCGCCAGAGAGCGCGAGCGACCCGCCCGCGGGCACCCAGACCCCCGTCCATGAGCCAGCCGTCGCCCCCGTGCTGGTGAGGGTGATGGGCGTCGACCCCAGCACGCCCGAGCCCTGCAGCGAGCCGCGCACGATGAGCTCGGTGCGGCTCGAGTCGCTCCCCGACGACATGATGTCGGAGGTCGGCGCCGTCAGCGTCACGCCCGGCGTGAGCGTCAGCGTCACGCCCGGCGCCACCGTGAGGTCTCCCCCGAGCGTGGTGCTGGTGGAGACCGTCGTGTTCGACCACAGCGTACCGTAGAGCCCGGGCGTCGCGTCGCTCACGTACGGAAAGGCGCCCAGGTCTCCCGCCGTCGAGTCCGACTTCCGGGCGGGCGAGTTCGAGGTGAGGCGGTAGCTGGTGCCGCCGACGTAGAGCGGGTTGGAGGAGAAGGAGCCGGTGCCGGCAGAGGCCAGGTAGTAATCGCCCGACGAGTTCTGCCAGACGTCGTTGTAGGTGTTGGTGATGCCAGCCGACCCGCTCGCGCGGTACACCCCATAGCCGTTCCCCGTGACGATGGAGTTGCTCACGGTGAGCGAACCCGACGAGGTGCTCGAGTAGACGCCGTAGCCGTTCCCCACGAGGGTCGAGTGGTCGACGCTCAGGACGCCACCCGCGCCCGTGGCGCCGTAGGCGTTGTTCAAGAAGAAGCCGCGCGTGATGGTCGTCGTGCCCGCCTGCGAGCGGACCCCATAGGTGTTCGTCGACAACGTCGCGTCGGTGAGCGACACGTTCGCCCACGCGTCGACGCCCTGCTGCGCGCGCATGATGGTGACGCCCGTCAAGCTCGCGGCGCCGCCGCTCTCGACGCGAAGGCCAACCCAGGACGAGTTCGTCGTCCCGGTCGAGGTGAAGACGACCGGGCTCCCCGCGGTCGCCGACACGTTCAGCGTGCCGCGCACGATGAGCTCGACGCGGCTCGTGTCGTTGCCCGACAACATGATGTCCGAGAGGGGGGCGGTCAGCGTCACGCCCGGCAGGACGGTGAGCGTCACGCCCGGCGCGACGGTCAGGTCGCCAGTGAGCGTGGCGTTCAATGAAACGGTCGTGTCCACCCAGAGCGTGCCGTAGAGGCCGGGCGTGGCGTCGCTCGTGTAGGGGAAGGCGCCCAGGTCGGTGCCGGTGGCGTCCGACCTCCGGGCGGGCGAGTTCGAGGTGAGGCGGTAGTTGGCGCCGCCGACGTAGAGCGGGTTGGCCGAGATGGAGCCGGTGCCCGCGGAGGCCAGGTAG
>JADCJJ010000461.1 GCA_020247085.1 Myxococcaceae bacterium
AACTCGCGCGTGTCGAGCCGCCCTTCGGCGTAGGCCACCATCGCCTGCACGATGTTGCCGATGAAGAAGCGGTCTTGCGGGCGGCGCGGCGGCAGGTGCGGCGGCCCATCGACGGCCCAGATGACCTGGTCTGCGGCGCGCTCCAGGTCGTCGAACTTGTAGGCGTCTTCGGCCTTCCGGTAGCCGGCGAAGTACAGCACCCGGCAGCCGACGGCGCGCAACGCCTGGCCGATGGAGAAGAGCACCGCGTTGCCGAGGCCTCCGCCGGCGAGCAGCACCGTCTCCTTCACGTGGGGGATCTCGGTGGGCGCGCCGGTCGGGCCCATCAGCACCACGGGCTCACCCACCTTCAGCATCGCGCACATGCGCGACGAGGCGCCCATCTCGAGCACGATGGTCGACATGAGGCCCTTCTCTTTGTCGACCCAGGCGCCCGTGAGGGCGAGGCCCTCCATGGTGAGGCGGGTGCCGTCGATGACCGGCGCGGTGCGCTCGAAGTTCTGCAGCCGGTAGAACTGGCCGGGGTGGAAGTGACGCGCGGCGAACGGCGCCTTCACCACCACCTCGACGATGGTGGGCGTGAGCCGGTTGACGGCCTCGACGGTGGCGAGGAACGCCGCGTCGAGGCGCTCGAAGAAGGCCGCCCGGGCCGCGTCGCGCGCGGGCTGCTCCGCGTCAGACAGCGAGGCCGTGTGCTTCGCGAACAGGCGGACGAGGTGCGGGTAGCCGTCCTTTGCCGACGCCATCGCCTTGACGACGTTGCCGGCGTAGGTGGGGTGGTTGTCGCCGTAGAAGGAGATGAACCGGCCGTCCTTCTCGTACGAGGTGAAGAAGCCGACGTCTCTGGCGATGTCTTCGTGGGCCTCGACCTCGCGCAGGCGCTGGCCCTCGGCCGTCTCGTCGACGACGAAGTTGCGGAAGAACGAGCCGTCGTCGTCGAGCTTGAACGTGCCCGGGTATTCGCGCTCGTACGTGACGTTGGGTGAGGTGCCGGCGGCGACGCACACCGTGCGCGCGGGCAGCTCGAGGAACGAGCCCGACCCCTTGAGCTTCCCGTCCACCACCGTCATGCGCTCGAAGCGCATCGCCTTCACCGCACCGAACTCGTCGGGCACCGCCTCGACGGGCGAGAGGCGCTCGATGAACCGAATGCCCTCTTCGAGCGCCTTGGCCACCTCTTCGTGGTTGAGCCGGTAGGCCGGAGACTCGGTGAGTCCGCGCCGGTAGCACAGCGACACGCCGCCCCAGCTGCGCACGAGCGGAACGAAGTTCGGCGCTTCGTGGGCCTTCTCGGCGCGCTCACGCTCGGCCCGAATCGCGCGGCCGTGCTCGAGGAACTCGCGGTACACGGCGAGCTCTTCGGCGTTCAGCTTCGCGAAGACGGCGGCCTCGCCCAGGTCCTTGGCGAGGGCTTCGTGGCGCTTGAGCACCTTCTCGACCTGCACGGGGTAGTAAGCGAACAGCTCGGTGGCCGTGTCGACGCCGGTGAGGCCGCCGCCGATGACGAGGGCAGGGAGGCGCACCTGCATGTTGGCCAGTGAGTCCCGCTTGAAGGCACCGGTCAGCTGGAGCGCCATGAGGAAGTCGCTCGCCGCGCGCACGCCGCGCACCAGGTTGTTCTTCATGGGCACTACGGTGGGCTTCCCCGCGCCGGCGGCGATGGCGATGTGGTCGACGCCCAGCGCCCAGGCGTCGTCGATGGTGAGCGTGCCCCCGAAACGGATGCCCCCGTAGATGCGGAAGCCCTCGCGGCGCGCGAGCGTGAGGTGAACGAGCGTGAGGAACGACTTGTCCCAGCGCACGGTGATGCCGTACTCGCTGACGCCGCCGAACCCCTCGAGCACGCGCTCGTCGAGCTCCGAGGCGATCGACCGCCAGTCCTTGATGGGCGTGAGCGGCCTGCCGTTCCGGCCGGTGAGCTCGTCGGGGAACGGCTCGATCTTCAGGCCGTCGATGCCGGCGACGGTGAAGCCCTCGTTCAGCAGGTAGTGCGCGAGCGTGTAGCCGGCCGGACCAAGGCCGACGACCATCACGTTCTTCCCGTTCGCGGGCGCGGCGAAGGGGCGGCGCACGTTGAGCGGGTTCCAGCGCGTCAACAGCCCATACAGCTCGAAGCCGTAGGGCAGGGCGAGCACGTCGGTGAGGGCGCTCGTTTCGATCTGCGGAATGTTCACCGGCTCCTGCTTCTGGAAGATGCAGGCCTTCATGCAGTCGTTGCAGATGCGGTGGCCGGTGCCGGGGCACATCGGGTTGTCGAGCATCACCATCGCGAGCGAGCCCAACGAGTCGCCGCGAGACTTGAGCACGTGCATCTCGGAGATGCGCTCCTCGAGCGGGCAGCCGGCGAGGGGAATGCCGAGCTGGTTCTTCTTGTAGGTGCCCCCGGCGGCGGCGGCGTCCTTCTCCTTGAAGCCCTTGCTGCACGAGTCCTTCTCGCGCTCGTGGCACACCACGCAGTAGTCGACCTCGTTCATCACCTCGCGGGCGCCGAAGCGGCGGTCGGTGAGCTTGAAGCCGTCGCGGCGGCGCAGGTGCTGGTCGGGCCCTTCGTAGGCCTCGGGGAGCGACGCGTCGGGCACCTTCAGCTCGACGAGCTTGTCGAAGACGAGGGGCTTCGGCTGGGTGACGGTGCTCCAGCCGTGGAAGCTGTGGGTGAAGCTGGCGCGCGCCCAGGTCCAGCGGTCGCTGAGCGAGAGGAGCCCGCGGACCTGGGAGAGTTCGTCTCCGACCAGCGTCGAGCCGAAGGCGGCGCGGCCGGCATCGGTCGAGGTGAGCGCAGCCCGGAGCGTGTTCCAGCGCTCCAGGAGCTCGGGCGCGGCGGGCTTCTGGCCGGCGAAGTGGCGTTCGACGTTGAGCAGCAGAAGCACGGCCTCGGCGAGCGCGCGCTCGTGATCGACCCCGTGGTGACCGCGGCCGTGGTGCACGGGGGGAAGCTCGGCGCCGAAGCCCAGCGTGAGGAGCAGGCCCATGCGGGCGTCGAGCTCGGGCAGCTCTTCGGGCTTCGGCCGGTCGGTCGCGCCCTTCTTGAAGACGCGGCGGGTGACGAACTCGCGCTTGAACTCGAAGAGGCCGAGCTCCTTCTTGAGGCCCGCGCCGAGCCGGTCGAGCTCGCGGTCGATGCGAAACAGGCGGCGGAGGAACCGCGAGGTGGCCTCGGCGACGGCGACGAGCAGGTCGGACTCCTGCGGCGCCGACAGCCCGCCGTGGGGGCGGCCTGCCGTGACCGCGCTCCGGTAGGCGTCCCAGGCGATGGCCGTGTCGGGCGAGAGCGCGCGCAGCTCGAGCAGGAAGCGCGCCGACAGGCGCTGCAGCCCGGCAGGTCGGTACAGATCGTCGAAGGTGAACCCGTCGATGCCGAGGGAGAGCATGGCGGTTGACCTATCGGCCCGGTCGCGCCCGTTCAAGCGGTCGCGTGTCGGGGCGGGCGTGGCCCGCGGCCCGGGTCGAACCAAGCGGGAGCAGCGCCGCCCATCAGGCAGCGGCGTAGTCGGCGATCTGCGCCTGGCAGAGCGCCTTGAGCTGCTCCGGCGACGCCCCATCGAGCTGCGCGCGGTACCACGCAGCCGTACGGGCGATGGTGGCCTCGAAGTTCCACCTTGGCAGCCAGCCGAGCTTCGCCTGCGCCTTATCGATCGACAGCCGCAGCAGCGATGCCTCGTGCACGGCCTTCGGGTCGCTCTGGTCGACCCACTGACCTGCGCCCCACGCCGCGATGAGCGCGGTGACGACCTCGGCGACCGTCCGCGCCGAGGAGGCCTCGGGCCCGAAGTTCCAGCCCTCGCAGTAGTCCTGGGGGCGGGCCGACGAGAGAAGCCTGGCGCCCAGCAGCAGGTAGCCGCCGAGCGGCTCGAGCACGTGTTGCCACGGCCGCACGGACTTCGGGCTCCGCACGCCGATGGGCTCGCCCTTCGAGAGCGCCCGCACACAGTCGGGGATGATGCGGTCGACCGCCCAGTCGCCGCCGCCGATGACGTTGCCGGCGCGCCCGGAGGCGATGGCCACGCCGTGCTCGGCCAGCTTCGCGGGGTGGAAGTAGCTGCGCCGCCACGACGCCGTGACGAGCTCGGTCGCGCCCTTGCTCATCGAGTACGGATCATGCCCGCCCATCGCGTCGTCTTCGCGATAGCCGTACACCCATTCCCGGTTCTCGTAGCACTTGTCCGACGAGACGATGACGACGGCGCAGCGTTGCTTCGTCTGGCGAATCGCCTCGAGCACGTGCGCGGTGCCGTTGACGTTCGTCTCGATGGTGGCGAGCGGGTCGGCGTAGCTGGGCCGCACCAGCGCCTGGGCCGCGAGGTGGAAGACGACGTCAGGCTTCGCCGCCGCGACCGCCGCCTTCACCTGCTCGAAGCGCCGCACGTCCCCTTCGTGGTGTTCGCACGCGCTGGCCACGCCAGCCGACAGGAAGACCGACTTCGGCTCGGGCGCGAGCGCGAAGCCCACCACCCGCGCGCCAAGCTGCTGGAGCCACAGCGTGAGCCATGCGCCCTTGAAGCCGGTGTGCCCGGTGAGGAGCACCGTCTTGCCGGCGTACACGCGCGACAGCTCCGCGCTCAGGCTCACGGCCCGTCCTTCCACGTCTTCCACGGAGCCTTGCCCTTCGCCCACAGCTCGTTGAGCAGGTTGAACTCGCGCAGCGTGTCCATCGGCTGCCAGAAGCCGGCGTGCCGGAACGCGCGCAGCTCCCCCTTGTCGGCGAGCTGCCGCATCGGCTCCTGCTCGAGGGTGAGCGACTTCTGCATCGGCAGGTGGTCCCAGATGCGGCGCGCGTCGCAGACGAAGAAGCCGCCGTTGATGAGGCCCTCGGTGGCCTGGGGCTTCTCGTTGAACTCGGTGACGGCGTCGGCCTCGAGCCGCATCTCGCCGAAGCGCCCGGGCGGCCGCACCGCCGTGACCGTGCAGGCCTTGCCGTGCGCGCGGTGGAAGGCGAGCAGCTTCGTGATGTCGACGTCGGAGACGCCGTCGCCGTAGGTGAGGCAGAACAGCTCGTCGTTCTCGACGTAGCGCCGCACCGCCGCCACGCGCCCGCCAGTCATGGTGTCTTCGCCCGTCTCGGCCAGCGTGATGCGCCACTCCTCTTCGGGCGCGCCGCCGATGATCTCGACCGCGTGGTTCTTGCCCAACGTCAGCTGCACGTCGTTCGTCATCGCGCGGTAGTTGAGGAAGAACTCCTTGATGGCCCACGACTTGTAGCCGAGGCACAGGACGAACTCGGTGATGCCGTGCGCGGCGTACATCTTCATGATGTGCCACACGATCGGCTTGCCCCCGATGGGGAGCATCGGCTTGGGCATCGACTCCGAGGCCTCGCGAATGCGCGTGCCCTGCCCACCACAGAGGATGACGGCCTTGGTTCCCATGTCAGCGCACCTGCGGTGAAGGCACCGGCACCACGAACTTCCCGCCTGCCTGCCGGTACGCGTCCTGCTGCTTGACGATCTCGTCGAAGAAGTTCCACGCCAGCACGACGAGGTGCTTCGGCTGCTCGGCCTTGACGCGCTCGGCGGGCACGACGGGCAGGTGCATGCCGGGCGTCAGCTTGCCCTGCTTGTACGGGCTCCGGTCGGCGACCCACGACAACAGGTCGGTGCCGATGCGGCAGTAGTTGGTGAGCACGACGCCCTTGGCCGCGGCGCCGTAGGCCGCGAGCGGCCCCTGCTTCTTCAGCTCGTGGAGGAACTCGGGCAGCGACGTCTTGAGCTTCCGCGTGCCGTCGGCGAACGCGTGCAGCTTGACGTTCGAGGTGTAGCCGTCGCGCTTCTCGGCCTCGAGGTACGCCGCGACCGACGGCTTCGGCGTAGCGCTTCGTTTGCCGCGCGCGATGAGGCTGCCGCCGTGGAGCGGAATCTCCTCGACGTCCCACAGCGTGAGGCCGGCCTCGCGGAAGAGGCGGTGGAGGGCCGTCACGGAGAAGTACGAGAGGTGCTCGTGGTAGATTGTGTCGAACTCGAGGTGGTCGACCATCGGCCGCAGGTACGGCACCTCGACGTGGAAGATGCCGTCGTCGGACAGCCAGTGGTGCACGCCCTTCACGAAGTCGACGAGGTCGGGCACGTGGGCGAGCACGTTGCGCGCCATGATGAGCTCGGCCGGGCCGTGCTCGGCGCGCAGCTTCTGGCCCATGGCGAAGTTGAAGAACTCGGCGACGGTGGGCACACCGTCCTTGTTGGCGACCTCGGCGATGTTCTTCGCGGGCTCGACGCCCAGCACGCGGCAGTGGTCGCGGAACGGCTTCAAGATGCAGCCGTCATTCGAGGCGAGCTCGGCGACGAGCTGCTGCTTCTGGAGTGACCTTTCGCCCGCGTACCGCGCCGCGAGTTGCTGGCCCCAGCGCACCACCGTCTCGGACATGGCCGAGAAGTAGATGTAGTCGGTGAAGACGTCTTTGGGGTCGAGCTGGTGGGTGAGCTGCACGTGCCCGCACGGCGCGCAGAAGACGATGGCGAGCGGCGCGAACGTCTCTTTCGGGAAGTCCTGCGGCCCGGTGAGGAAGCTGTTCACCGGCGGCATGTCGCCCAGCGAGAGAATGGGCTCGAGCGCGGTGTTGCCGCAGACCCGACAGTGCTTGATCTCGGTGGCCATGGTGCGTGTGCTTCCCTTCAACTCGCGAGGAGCGCGGTGCGCTCGCGCTGGAGCAGCTCCAGCAGGGGTGGGTGCTGCAGGGTGTGGCGCGTCGAGACGAGCCGGACGCGCTCCGGCCGGGGCGCGACTTGCCCCGACTGTTGCCATGGAACCTCGACGATTTCCACGCCGGGCAGGTCGAGGCCTTTCGCCAAAAGCGCTGCCCACTCGCCCTTGGTGAGCACGTCGGGGCCGGTGAGGTGGACGATGCCGTCGACGCCCTCGAAGGCGAGCTGGAGCGCCGAGCGCGCGAGCCAGACGGCCCAGGTCGGCATGCCGGCCTGCGCCGATGGCACCTTGAGCGGCGTGTGGGACGTCGAGGCGTCGACGACGCGGTACATGAAGTTCTTGCGGCGGGCCTCGTGGCCGAAGACGTAGCTCGTGCGCGCCACCAGCGAGCGGCCGCGCCGGGCGAGGAGCTCTTCGACGTCGCGCTTGTGCCGTGCGTACACGCTCAACGGGCTGGTCGCTGCGTGCTCGTCGTACGAGGCGGCGCGGCCGTCGAAGACGTGCTCGGTCGAGAAGAAGACGAGGCGGGTCGAGGCGGGCAGCACCTCGACGAGGTTCTTCACCGTGCCGACGTTCTCGCGCTCGCTGCGGGCGGGGTCCTGCTCACAGCCGTCGACCCAGGGCCAGGCCGAGGCGACGACGACGAGGGCTGGGCGTTCGCGCTCGATGACCCGGCGAATCGCGGCGGGGTCGAGC
>JADCJJ010000462.1 GCA_020247085.1 Myxococcaceae bacterium
CACCTCGTCCATCGGTTGTGGGCGCTCCGCGGGCTGCTTCGAAAGGCAGCTCGCGGCGAGCGCCCGGAGCGCCTCGGGTATCGGCTCACCGGCGGGCGTCGTCTTCGGCAGGGGGGGCGGCGGCCTGGTGATGATGTCCGAGGCCAGCTGGCCGAAGGAGGTGGCGTCGAAGGGCACCTGGCCCGACAAGAGCTCGTACAGCACCACGCCGAACGCGTAGATGTCGGTGCGCGCGTCGACGTCGAGGCCGGCGGCCTGCTCCGGCGTCATGTAGCGGGGCGTGCCCAGGACCGAGCCGTTCTGCGTCTCGACGACCCGCAGGCCGGCGGTGGACACCAACTTGGCGCTGCCGAAATCGAGTACCTTCACCCAGTCGCGCCCGTCTCGCTTCACGAGGAAGACGTTGTCGGGCTTGAGGTCGCGGTGCACCACCGACAGCGCGTGCGCGGCCCGCAGCGCCTCGCCGATCTGCCGCACGATGCCCAGCAGCGAGGAGAGCGTCAGGCCGCCAGCCTTCAAGCGGTCGGTGAGCGTCTCGCCCGTGAGCAGCTCCATCACCGCGTACACCTGCCCCGGCGCCTCGACGAAGTCATAGACCTCGACGATGTGCGGGTGGTTGATGGCGTTGACGAGCCGGGCCTCTTGCAGGAACCGCTTCACCAGCTGCTCGTCGGAGACGAGCGAGGGGTGCAGGCACTTGATGGCGACCTGCCGGCCGAGCACCTCGTGCCGCGCCCGGTAGACCTGACCCATGGCGCCGCTGCCGAGCGCGCGCTCGACCCGATAGACGCCAAAGGCGAGCGGCGCCGCCGGTCCCTCGGGGTTCGTCGACTCGAGCAACTGACCCATTCGTCCCGCGCTCCGGCCACCTCAGCCCGCCAGACGTCGGCGAAGCTCTGGCTCAAGGCTAACCACCCCTGAACGCAGGCGCCCGCAAGTCGTTTTCAGTCGAATTTCCTGACCTTCTGGTCGATGCGACCGCACACGCTCTTGCCGTCGGGGCCGGCCATGTCGATCTCGACCCGGTCTCCAGCTCTCAGGAAGGCCGTCTTCGGGGCGCCGGTGTCGATGGTCTCGATGACGCGCCGCTCGGCGAGGCACGAGATGCCGCGGGAGCGGTCCTCGTTCGAGACCGTGCCGCTGCCCAGAATCGTGCCCGCGCAGAACTGCCGCGTCTTCGCGAGGTGCTCGACGAGCTGGAAGAAGCTGAAGTGCATCTCGGGCCCGGCGAGGGTGTTGCCGACGCGCACCCCGTTGAGCCACGTCTCGACGGTGAGGTGCACCCGACCGTCGCGCCACGCCTCGCCCAGCTCGTCAGGGGTGACCGCGACGGGCGAGAAGGCCGTGGCCGGCTTGCCCTGGAAGAAGCCGAAGCCCTTGGCGAGCTCGTCGGGGATGAGGTTTCGCAGGCTGACGTCGTTGGCCAGCATCACCAGGCAGACGTACGGCCTCGCGTCGGCCGCCTTGACGCCCATCGGCACGTCGCCCAGCACCACCGCGACCTCGGACTCGAAGTCACAGCCCCAGGCCTCGTCGCGAATGACGATGTCGTCGGTGGGGCCCAGCAGGTGACCGCTGCCGCCCTGGTACACGAGCGGGTCGCTCTCGAGCGTCGGCGGCGGGTCGGCCTTGCGCGCCTTTCGAACCAGGCGCACGTGGTTCAGGTATGCGCTGCCGTCGACCCACTCGTAGGCCCGCGGCAGCGGCGCGTGCAGCGCCGCCGCGTCGAAGGGAGCCGTCGGCACCTCACGCCCCTCGAGCCGCGCGGCCAGCGCCTCGAGCTGCGGGCGCACGGCGCTCCACCGGTCGAGCGCGGCCTGGAGCGTCGGCGCGACGGCAGAGGCATCGGTGATGACCGACAGGTCCTTCGAGACGAGCACGAGGCTGCCGTCGCGGGTCCCGTTCCGTTTCGTGGCGAGCTTCATGGCGGCCTTCCACCCCGCACCCCGGCGGGTGTCAAGCGACGTCACCGCCGCGTTCCACCTCCAGTCTGCGTCGATGCCCCTGAGCCCCGCGCCGGCGAGCCGACCGAGCTGGGCCGTGGCGTTGCGAGCCGGTCGGGGAACCCCCCTTGAAGCGCCTCGCCAGGAGCGGAGCGAGGCGCGACGCGGCGCCGCGACCCCACGACGACCGCTCACCCGTTCGCCTCATCAGGGCGCCGCCGAAACGCTGGCCTCGAGCTCGGCGACCTTCGCGAGGGCGGCCTTTCGGCTGGCCTCATCGGCGGCCTCGCGAACGGCCTGCTCGACCTTTGCGAGCTGCCCCCGGAGCATGACGTCTGGCTCGTCCATTCGGGCCTCGTTCGTCGCGATCTTCGCCTTCACCCGCGCGAGCCGCGCCTCGAGCTGGGCCTGGGTCAGGCCGGGGGCTGCGGGCTTCGGTCGCGCCGGAGCCTCCTTGGGCGGGAGCCCCGCGTCTGCCTCGGCGACCGGCGTAGGCGTTGGTGGGTTGGTCGAGGGTCCGGCGTCGGCCGTGGCCGTCGGGGCCGGAGCCGCCCCTGCGGCTGCCGTGGCCTTCGGGGTCAGAACCGGCTCGACGTCGGCCCGGTGGTCGACCAGGCTCGCCGGTGCCGTCGCGTCGCGCGCGGGAGCGGGCGCGGGCGCCGTGTTCCCCCACAGCAGCACCACGGCGCCGAGGGCGATGGCGCCGACCGAGACGGCGCCGATGATGAGGGGTACCGAGCGCTTCGGCGCGTCTTCGGCCTCGTCGGGGTCCAGCTCCGGCTCGGGAATGACGGCCCCCGCGGCGACGTCGCGGTGGCGGACCGACGCCGTGGGCGGCGCCCCCGCCGGCGGCGCGGCAGGCCCCGTCAGGCGGTTCGTCACGGTCCCATCCGACTCGGGCGTCGCCGCGCTCACGGCTTCGACGGGTACGGCCTTCGAGCGGGCTCCGCTCAGCGACCGAGTGTTGGCACGAGGCGGCGGCGTGCCCGACAGGAGCGCCTGCCGGCCCGACGGCGTCGCCACCGCCGGAATCGACGGCACGTTCCCCGTCGGTGTCGGTGACATCGAGGCGACGCCGGGCAGCAGCGAGGCCCGCAGCGCGTCGAGGTGCGAGCGCAGCTCCTCGGCAGACGCCGGGCGCTGGGCCGGGTTCTTCTGCAGCGTCCACAGGACGAGTTCGTCGAGCGACGCCGGCAGGTCGGCGCGCAGCGAAGACGGCACCGGCGGCGCGTCTTCCACGTGCATCCACATCGTCTGGAGCGTGTTCTCGCCCCGGAATGGTCGCTTGCCGGTGAGCAGCTCGAACATCACCACGCCGAGCGCGTAGAGGTCCGTCGCTGGGCTGATCGGCTGACCCCGGGCCTGCTCGGGCGAGATGTAGTCGGGCGTGCCGAGGATCATCGACGCGCGCGTGTGCGGCGCGGCCTCGGGTGAGTTCGCCAGCCCTCCCAACTTGGCGATGCCGAAGTCGAGGAGCTTCACGTACGACCTGCCCCGGCCCGCCTTCACCAGGAAGACGTTCGACGGCTTGATGTCGCGGTGGACGATGCCCGCGGCGTGCGCCGCGTCGAGCGCGTCGAGCACCTCCTCGACGTAGCCGAGCGCCTCGGCGATGGGCAGCGGGCCGCGTTGCTTGAGCAGCTTGTCGAACGCGAGCCCCTCCAGGTACTCCATCACGAAGTAGTGGGTCCCGTCGGAGAGCTGGCCGAACGAGAAGATGTCGACGATGCCGCGGTGGCGAATCTCGTTCACCGCCCGCGCCTCGGCGAGGAACCGGTCGACCACTTCTTTCTCGCGCGACAGCGACGGAAGCAGCACCTTGACGGCGACGCGCTTGCCGATGAGCGGCTGGCGCCCCTCGTACACCTCTCCCATGCCGCCGACGCCGATGCGGGCGATGATCTCGTACTCGCCAATCATTCGACCGGTCAGGTCGGTACGAAGGTCGTCTGCCACGGGCGCTTCAGTGTACCGGGAAAACGGCGCCGAGACCCGGCGATCAACCCGTCTTTCGACGCACCTGGCGGCTGCCGACCTACACGCGACTACCTGCCGGCGGGGATGGTGAGGAGCGGCACCGGCAGCGACGCTCGCCCGGCCTGCATGTTGAAGATCTGAATCAGCAGCATGAAGGTGCTCTTCGACTCGAGGTCGTCGTCGGCGATGTAGAACCAGTTCCCGCGGTGAAAGGCCTTCACGGCCGCGCCCCCCGGCTCGTCGGGCGAGGTCTTCACCCGGAACATGCCGTCGAGCACCCGGTTCCAGTCGAAGCGACGCCCGTCGTCGTCGCGCGTCACCGTCACCAGGCCGGCCTTCTCGTGCTCGACAGGCACCTCGACGCCCTGAGACAGGTAGAACATCGCCCCGAGGATGGAGCGGAGCCGTACGCGCAGCACGCCGATCTCCTTGCGGGTGAAGTCCTCGGTCAGGCGGAACCGCGACTCGTCCCTCGGCAGCGACAGCAGGTCGCGCACGATGGTGACGGCCTCGGGGTTGCGGGCGTTGTCGTCGAGGAACATCAGGCCCGTGTCGGCGCCGTCCGAGCGCACGATGCCCAGCGAGAGATCCTCGTCGAGTTGGAGCGAGCGCAGCGCGCGCAGCAGGTCGATGAAGCGCTCGGTGTCAGGTGGCGACGCCGGCGTGGGCCCCGTGGCCGACGGCGCGTTCGACAGGCTGTTGATGCGATCGACGGTGAGGTGCAGCACCCGGGCGATGCTCCAGCCCGACGACGCCACCATCGTCACCGTCTGCAGCGAGACCGGGGCCACCAGCCGCTTGACGAAGTCGTCACCCCGCACCGGCAGGAAGGTGGTGGTGGGCGTGACCGACACGGTCCCCGACATGGTGCCGCTCGCGGTGGGCGCGGGCATGAGCAGGTTGCCGCTCCCGCCGGTCACCGACAGGGTGCTGGCGTTCGTCTGTTGCGTGGTGAGACTCGCGACATCGAGGAAGGCCGGGGTGTCGCGGTAGCGGAGCCGGACGACGTTGAGCAGGAACTGCGAGTCCGACGTCAGGGCCAGGCGCTCGTTGTACGAGGCCTGCACCTCGGGCAGCGCCTGGGCGCCGAGGGTGGCGCAGCCGACGAGAGCCAACGTCGAGACCAGGACGAGCGCGCGCATCGCGCCCGCTGCATACCCCTGATCCGGCTGGTGATGTCCCACGAATTCTGCCCCGCGCGTCTTCTCTTCGTCGCCGTCCGCCCACGCCGTCGTCCCAGCCCCTCTCGCCCGCGCCGCCGGAGTTCCCCTCCCCGGCATCGGTCGCGTACGGTCTCGGCGCCGGCGTGGGGTCCACCACAGCCGAAGCCAGGGGGAGTTCCATGAGCACCAAGATCCAGAGCCAGTCGTCGCAGAAGCTGAGCCCCGGAAGACCGGTCGCCGTATCGCGTCCCGACGCGGGCGCCACCGCCGAGCTGAACAAGCTGGTGTCACAGAACCGCGGCAAGGGCAGCATCTCGGGCGAGGAGATGGCCCGGGCCATTCTCGAGGGTACGAAGGACGCCGACGGCCAGGCCGCGGGGCGCGAGTTCGACACCATCAAGAAGTTCGTCCAGAAGCACGGCGACAAGCTGTCCCCCGAGGCGAAGAAGGTGTTCGAGGTCTACGCGCGCGAGGCGAACAAGGCCCGCGCCAACGGCCAGACCGGCATCGACTTTCGCAACTACAAGGCGATGCAGCGCGAGATGCTCTCGGCCGCCAGGCCCCAGTACAAAGACGCCTCGGCGGCGAGGGCGCTCACCGAGCTGGCGGCCAACAACACGAAGAACGGCTCCATCTCGGGCCGCGAGATGATGGACGCGATCCTCAAGGGCACGAGGGACCTCGACGGTCAGTCGTCCGCGAAGGAGCTCCAGGACGTCGCCAAGTTCGTGCGCGAGAACGGCCACCTGCTGTCGCCCGAGGCGAAGAAGGTGTTCGACGTGTACTCGAAGGCGGCGCGCGCCGCGGGCCCGGGCGGCATCCCGACGCAGGCGTACGGCCGAATGGCACGAGACATGGTGCGGGCCGCGACCCCCAACTACCAGGACCTGTCGGCCGGCCGGCAGCTCGAGGCGCTCGCCGCCAACAACAAGGCGCCCGGCAGCATCTCGGGTCGCGAGATGATGGACGCCATCATCAAGGGCACCAAGGACCTCGACGGCAAGGCCGCCACCAGCGAGTACCGCGACATCGCGAAGTTCGTGCGCGAGAACGAGCAGTTGCTGTCACCCGAGGCGAAGGCGGCGTTCGCGGTCTACGAGAAGACGGTGCAGGGCGCGAAGAGCGGCGTCATCGGTCTGCGCGACTTCATGAAGATGCAGGGCGAGATGGCGAAGGTGGCCTCTCCGAAATACGCCGACGCCTCGATGGGCGCGCAGCTCAACGCGCTCGCCGCTACCAACAAAGAGCCTGGCAGCATCTCGGGCCGAGAGCTCGTCAACGCGCTGCTCACCGGGGCGCGGGACTACGACGGCCAGGCGGCCGGCGCCGAGTTCCGCGACGCCGCGAAGTTCGCGAAGGAGAACTGGCAGCTGCTCTCGCCCGAGGCGAAGCAGGCCTTCTCGGTGTACCAGCGCTACGCCGCCGCGGCGCAGGCGCGGGGCGAGGCCGGCATCGCGCCCGGTGACTTCGCGCGCATGTCGCTCGAGATGCAGCGCGTCGGCACGCCCCGGTACGGCGACCAGAGCGCGGGGCAGGCGCTCGAGGCGCTTGCCGCCAACAACACGACGCCGGGCAGCATCTCGGGCCGTGAGCTCGAGCAAGCCATCCTCAACGGCACGCGGGACCTCGACAACCAGGCGGCCGGCCGCGAGTTCGCCGACGTCGCGAAGTTCGTGAAGGAGAACGGCCACCTGCTGTCGCCCCAGGCGAAGGCGACGTTCGCCATCTACGAGAGGTACGCGAAGGCCGCGCAGGCGAAGGGCCAGACCGGCATTCCGCTGGGCGAGTTCTCGAAGATGCAGCTCGAGATGTCGGCGCTCAACCGCTCCCGGCCTTCGAGCTTCGACGTCGGTGGCCTCGTCGGGAGCCTCGCCCTCGGCGCGCCGCCCTCGCCGGCGCAGCTCGGCGGCGCCCTGCAGGGGGCGCTCGACTCGATTCAGAGCACGCACGGCCAGCTCGGCTCGCTCTTCCCCGGGGTGCCTGGCCTCGCGGGCGCGCAGGCGCAGCTCGCCTCGCTCGGTGAGCAGTTGGTGAAGGATCTCTTCGGCTCGCTCGGGCAGGGGCTCGTCGACGCCCTCAACCAGGCGGCGGTTCAGCTCGGGGGCGCGCCGGCCTCGCAGAAGGACCCGCTCAACCTCGCCGAGGCCCTCGCCGAGTTCAAGAAGGGCATCGACGACCTGCTCAAGTCCGACGAGCCCCGGTTGACCATCATGCCGACGCGCCCGGGCGTGCCCTTCGTGCCGCGCCCCGACGCCGGCGCGACGGCCGCGGTGCGCGAGCTGCTCGCGAACAACACCCGGCCGGGCAGCATCTCGGGCCGCGAGATGACCGAGGCCATCATCAAGGGCACCGCCGACCTCGACAACCAGGCGGCCGGCACCGAGTTCGCTGCCTTCCAGAAGCTGGTGCGAGAGCACCCGAAGCTTCTCTCGCCCGAGGCGAAGCAGGCCTTCGCCGTCTACGAGCGTCACGCCCGCGCCGCCCAGGCCCGGGGGCAGACCGGCATCCCGATGGGCGACTACCTCCGCATGCAGCGCGAGCTGCGCGCGGTGGCGGGCCCCGTGTTCCAGGACCGGTCGGCGGCGACGCAGCTCGAGGCGCTCGCCCGGCAGAACACCAGGCCGGGCTCGATCAGCGGCAAGGAGATGGTCGACGCCATCATCCAGGGCACCGCCGACCGTGACAACCAGGCGGCCGGCAAGGAGTACGCCGACATCGCGAAGTTCGTGCGCGAGAACGAGCCGCTGCTGTCACCCGAGGCGAAGGCCGCGTTCGCCGTGTACGAGTCGCATGCGAGGGCCGCGCAGGCCCGAGGGCAGACGGGCATCGACCTGCGCGACTTCGCCCGCATGGAGCAGCAGCTGCAGGTCGTCGGCCGGCCGCGCTACACCGACGCGTCCGCGGCGCAGGCGCTCGGGGCGCTCGCCGAGGGCAACAAGCAGCCGGGCTCGATCAGCGGCAGCGAGATGGCCGACGCCATCGTTCGAGCGACGCGCGACCGCGACAACCAGGCGGCGGGCCGCGAGTTCGCGGACATCTCGAAGTTCGTCAAGGAGAACGAGCAGCTGCTGTCGCCCGAGGCGAAGCGCGCGTTCGGGGTGTACGAGAAGTACGCGAAGGCCGCGCAGGCGAGGGGGCAGACTGGCATCACCGTCTTCGATTCGGCGCGAATGAACACCGAGCTGCGCATGGTGAGCGCGCCCCGCTACGAAGACGCGTCGACGGCGAAGGCCCTGAGCGCGTTGGCGGCCGGGAACCGGCAGCCTGGCTCCATCAGCGGCCTCGAGCTGTCGAACGCCATCTTCAACGGCGTGAAGGACCTCGACGGCAAGGCCGCCACGGCCGAGTTCCGCGACATCGCGAAGTTCGTGAGGGAGAACGAGCAGCTCCTCTCGCCCGAGGCGCGGCGCGTGTTCCAGGCCTACGAGAGCGCCGTAAAGAAGGACGCGAGCCTGTCGCTCCCCGAGTTGTTGACCCTCAAGGCCACGATGGACCGGGTGGGTCAGCCCACGTTCCAGGACCGCTCGGCCGCGGCGGCCATCAAGGATCTCGCGGCGAAGAACCGCGCGCCGGGCTCCATCAGCGCGAACGAGATGCGCGACGCCATTCTCCGCGGCACCCGCGACCCCGACGCGCAGGCGGCCGGTAAGGAGTTCGCCGACTTCGCGAAGTTCGTGAAGGAGAACGAGCAGCTGCTGTCGCCGGGCGCCCGCAAGGTGTTCGCGGCGTACGAGAAGGCCGCGAAGGCGGCGCAGTCGAAGGGTCAGACGGGGCTCGACGGGGCGGCGTACCAGCGCATGTCGAGAGAGATGCTGCTGCTGACCTTCTTCCCGCAGCGGTGACCAGCCGGGGGGCACGGGCCGGCGCGGCGGCACTCGCCCGGGCGTGGCGTCAGGGGTGGGTGAGGTAGAGCGCGTCTTTGCCGACGGCCTCGACCACTCCGAGGTCGTTCCCGCGCGGCTGGCCGGCCGAGGCGACGCGCGGCAGCCCATCGTCACCAGCGCCCCCGGGGCGGACCACGGCGAGCTGGCGCAGCTTCGGGTTCTTCGGAAGGGCGTAGACGAGCTGGCCGGCGTCGGCCGCCGCGACTGCGGTGCCGGCGTCGACCTTGAACCACCCGGCCGACGGCGCCTCGTTGCGCAGCCAGTCGAGCGTCTGCGCGAGCGTCAACTCCCGCCCCATGCGGTGGTGGGGAATGGGGCACTCCATGGCGAGGGACACGTCCCAGGCGAAGACGTGCGCGCGCGACTCGGCCGCTCCGGGTGGAACGTCGTAGCGCTTGTTGTGTGCCACCGCGAACTGGTCGATGACGGTCCACAGGGTGCGTGGGCTCCGCTTCCTGGGGCGGCTCCGCACCGGGGCGGCCAGCGCGCGCCACGTCGAGCGGGTCGTCACCCTGGAGGCGGGCGTCTCACCGTCGAAGAACTCGTGGCTCCCGGAGTCTTCTTCGTCGGCGTCGAGGGCCAGCGGCCGCCCACGGCCGAGGACCACCTCGAGCTTCTCCCGCTCGTTCTCGTCGAAGCCCGAGGCGCGCAGCGCCTTCTGGAACGGGTTGGTCTGCAACTCCTGCAGCCCGACCGCTCCACCGAGGGTCGGCGCTGCTGGCGGGGCCTCGGCCGGCACCTTCGGCAGGTTCTGGTGCGAAGTCCGTGGTGCGGAGTCGAAGGCGGCGCGCGGCACGCTCTGAGACGACGATGAGCGCGGCGGGCCTTGCGTCGCGGTCCTCGGCGTCGAGTCCGAGGTGACGCGGGGCAGGCTCTGGGACGAGGCCGAGGCGGCCCGCTGCGTCGAGTCCGAGGTGACGCGGGGCAGGCTCTGGGGCGAGGCCGAGGCGGCCCGCTGCGTCGAGTCCGACGTGACGCGGGGCAGGCTCTGGGACGAGGCCGAGGCGGCCCGCTGCGTCGAGTCCGAGGTGACGCGGGGCAGGCTCTGGGACGAGGCC
>JADCJJ010000463.1 GCA_020247085.1 Myxococcaceae bacterium
CGCCACCCGCCGGAGCCGCGCCACCCGCCGGAGCCGCGCCACCCGCCGGAGCCGCGCCACCCGCCGGAGCCGCGCCACCTGCTGGGGCCTCGCCTCCCGCCGCTGGAGGGGCCTCGCTGCTCGACTCGGCCTCCTTCTCGGCCTTGTCGAGCATCGACGGGCCCGTCGGAGCGACCGGACGTGGCTTCTCGGGCTCCTTCGGGGCCTGCTGCCCCGACTTCTGCATCGCGAGAATCCCCTTCACCTTGTTGTCGATGAGCTTCTGGTCCTGCTCGCTCGTGCCGGGGAGCGCCTTGCACCGCTCGAAGAAGCCGAGCGCCTTGTCCCAACCGGACTTGTCGGAGGAGTAGGCCCAGGCAGCGCCGCACAGTGCATCGCCCTGGTCGGCCTTCAGCGACAGCACCTTCTCGAACACCTCGCCGGCCTTGAGCCCCTTCTTGGGATCCTTGCCCTTCTGCCCGTCGAGCGCCCACGCGTAGGCGAGAAAGTTCTCATAGCGCGTCGGGTCGATCTCGACGGTGCGTCCCAGGTTCTTCTCCGCGGTGAGGTAGTCCCGGAAACTCAGAGCCATCGCTCCGATGTTGAACAAGCTGGGCGCGAAGTCCTGGTTGAGGCTGACGGCCTTCTGGAACTGAGCCAACGCCTGCCGCTTCTCCTGCTGCTGCAGGTAGATGAGGCCGAGGTTGTTGTAGACGCCCGGATCCTTGTCATCGAGCTTCTTCGCGTTCGCCGAGATGAATTGCGCGAGCGGCAGGTTGCCCTGGTCGAAGTAGATGAGCGCGAGGTTCTTGTAGGCGTCGGGGTTGTCCTTGGTGCGCGACAGCACGCGCCGCGCCGTCTCCTCGGCCTTGGCGAAGTTCTTCGCGAGCCGGTAGGCGACGGTGAGATTGTTGTTCAACTCGACGTCGAACTCGTCAGCCTTGAGCGCCTCTTCGTACAGCGCGATGGCCTCGCTGAACTTGTCCTGGAGCCGGTACACCTTTCCGAGGTTCAGCAACGTCGGCTTGTGCTTGGGGTCCAGCTTGCGGGCGGCCTCGTAGTGCCCCTGTGCGTCCGAGAGCCGCCCCTGGCGCTCCGCGATGACGCCGAGGTTGTACTGCGTGACCACGTTCGAGGGCGCCTTCTCGGCCACCTTCGCGAACAGCGCCTTCGCCTCGTCGAGGTTGCCGGCGTCGAAGGCCGCCACGGCCTTGTCGAAGTTCTCCTTCGGGCTGGGCAGCTTGATGACCTGCGGCTGCACCGGCTTGACCTCTTCCTTCACCGGCTCGGGCGTGGTGGCGCAGCCGCTCAGCCCGGCGGCCGAGGTGATGGCAGAGAGGGCGACGATCTTGAGCTTCATGGGTCAGGTTCCTCTCGTGGGACTCAGCGGCTGCCCGAGCCCGCGCCGCTCGCGGCGGCGGAGGGCCCGGTGGGGTTCGGGGGCTGCGCCGGAGCCGGCGCGGCCGCCGGCATCACCTCTTCCTGCACCGTCGACAGCGGCGCGTCGTTCGCCGACGGCTGCTTCTCGAAGCCCGAGGTGACGAAGAACTCGCTGCCACGGTAGGCGACGTCGCGCGTCTTCCCGTACGTGCCCGGCTTGTACTTGTTGAGGTTGTCCTGCGCGAGCAGCGTCCACTCGTTGTAGAGCGTCAGCTCCGTCGACTTGGCGAGCGACTTGTCGAACGCCTCGACCGCCTTCTCTTCGAGCGGGAAGATGTACCGGTTCTCGAGCTCGCCCCGGAACATCGCCAGCTGGTCCTCGTCGAAGCCCTTCGGGTCAGGCAGGTCGACCAGGGCCTTGGCGAGATCCGAGTACAGCAACCCGATGCGCGTCAGCGCCGCGATGCCGTAGTCGGGGTTCCCGAGAGCGAGCACCTCGGTGTAGCTCTTCTCGAGGTCGGCCAGGGCCTTCTGCTTCACCGGCAGGTCCTTCTTGAACGTGCCGATGGTTTTGAAGCGCTGCGCGACGTACGCGTTCCAGGTCGGCTCGAGCTGCACGAAGCGCGTGTGCGCCACGGCCAGCATGGCGCGGTCGAGCTTCTTCTCGTCCTCCTTCAGCTTCGGGTAGGCCGAGACGATCTCCTTCGCCAGCCGCTCGGCGCCGGCGCTGTCCTTGAGCTTCTGCGCGATGAGGAACTGGCGGTACTTCACGTCGAGCTTGCGGGGCTCGGGCACGCGGGCGTCCTTCGCGTAGGTACCGAGGAACGCGTCGTAGTGCTTGGTCGCCTCGAGCAGCTGGCCCGTCCGCTCCAGTACCAGCCCGATGTTGAAGGCGATCTCAGGCGCGTCCTTCTTGTCTTTGAAGCGCTGCACGTAGCGCTTGTAGGCCGCGATGGCCCTGTCGAACTTGCCGACGCCCTCGAACCAGAAGCCCGCGTTGTACTGGGAGTCGGCCACCCACTCAGCCGCCGCCTTCAGCTGCGCCTCACGCTCGGTCTTCAGCGCTGCTGCGTCGTCGCCCTTGGCAGGAATCTGGAACGTGGTGACGACCTCGCCCTTCGGCAGCTCCTTCTTCGCCGCCTTGGCTGCCTTCTCGGCCTTCTCGCGGGCCTCGCGCTCGTCCTTGAGCAGCTGCTTGATGTTCTCGTAGCCGACGGCCTTGTCGCCGGCCGCCAGGTCGTACGTGGCGATGAAGTTCTCGTACATCGCCGCCGACTTCTCGAAGTTCGCCACCTTCTCGTAGAAGAACGCAAGCCCGTTCTTCACGCGCAGGTCGAACATCGAGTTCGGGTACTCCTTCAAGATGCGCTCGCCGATCTCGATCGACTTATCCTGCTCATTGGCCTCGCGGGAGATCTCCATCGCGAACACCATGGCGCGGTCTGCGTTCTTCGACTTGGGGAACTCCTTCTGGAAGTCGAGGAAGAGGTCGCGGGCCTTCTTGACGTCCTTCTCCTTCCGGTAGACGACCTCGTCGACGTACTTGTACTGGGAGCCCTCGACGACGTTCGAGACGCGGCTCGCGAACTCCTTCGACGCCTTCTTCATCAGCTTCTCGTTGCCCTTGAACGCGCGAGAGAGCTTGTTCAACTCCAGCCACTCCTCTTTCTCTTCGAGCACGCCCATCGAGAGGTCGGCCGCGTCGGCCGAGCGCTTCTCCTCGGGGTACTTGCCGATGATGTCGCCGAACCGACGCGCCGCTTCGACGAAGTGGTTCTTGTCGTAGAAGATGACGGCCGCCTGGTAGGCGATGTCCACCTCGTCCTGGTTCTTCGGGTACAGCTCGTTGTACTTGTCGCAGGCGCTGATGAGGGCCGTCTCGAACTTCGTGATGGGCTTCTCCTCGAGCTCCTTCGCCGAGCGCTTCGTCACCTTCTGCGTCTTCTCGACCGCGCCCTTCTTCTTGTTCTCTTCGACGAGCTTGTCGTCCTTGAGGTCGGTCTTCTGCAGCACGCCGCGCTCGATCTTCACCAGCTTGTCGTACGAGAGGATCGCGTTGAAGGCGGCCGTCTGCCGGTACTTCTCCTGGGCGATCTCCTTCGCCTCGGCACGGCCGGGCACCTTGAACGCCGTCACCTGATCGTACTGCTTGGCCGCCGGCTCCCACTCCTCGAGCGCCCAGAGGATCTCGGCGTAGTAGTACTTCAGGTTGAACGCGTGGTCCGAGACGAAGGCCTCGTCTTCACTGCTGGCGAAGCCGTCGACGTACTGCTTGTAGATGTCGCGCGCGAGCCGGTACGTCGCCACCGATTTCGTCTTCTGCGCCTCGTTGTGGTACTCGGTCACCGTCGTGCGCATCGCTTCTTCGGCGACGTTGAAGCCGTTGCGCAGGACCTCTTTCTTCGACTTGTTCGCCTCCCACCACGACGATCCCGGGCGGTATAGCTCGGCGAGCTTCTTCACCTCGGCCTTCACGTTGTCGCGCTGCCGCAGGCCCTCATACGACTTGATGACCGCCTGCTGAATGTCGGGCGCGTTCTCGGAGTTCGGGTTGTCGTTGAGCAGATACCGGAACGACTTGATCGCGTTGTCGTGGTGGCCGGCGTCGGCCAGCGCGTAGCCGAGCTTGGTGATGAGGCTCGTCTGCTTCTTCTTGCCGGCCTTCGCCTTGTAGTACGCGATGGCGTCGTCCGCGCGGTTGAGCTGCGTGAACATGCGAATCGAGTCCTGCAGGGCCTCGTTCTTGAGGTCCATCGCGGCCTTCTCCTTGCCCTGCTTCTCGGCGAGGTCGACCGTGTCCTGCAGCTTTTTCAGCGCCTTCTCGTGCTCACCCGCGTTGAAGTCGCACCACGCCAGCTTGTAGAGCGCGTACGACTTGATCTTCGGCACCGACGTCGCAAACGCCTTCTCGAAGTAGCTGCGCGCCTTCTCGAGCACGTTCGCCACGTCGAAGTAGTGGTTGCCGAGCTGAACGTAGGTATCGGGCACGAACTTCGACCCCGGGTACTGCTTGAGCAGCTCCTCGTAGCGCTTGACCGCCTGGTCCTTCTTTCCCGTCTCGTAGAGGTTGTAGGCCAGGTTGAAGAGCACCTCGTCCTTGCGCTCGTACGAGGGGTACTCGCGCAGAATCGTCTCGTACAGGCGCATCGTCTCCGAGCGGTACAGCTCGGACTCGCGGTGGTCCTCCTTCGGCTCGCTCGCTTTCTCGCCGCGGTTCTTCTTCTCGTCAGCCTCCTTCTGCTGATCGAAGAACTTCAGCATCTCCTTGCGGTACAGGTAGCGCGACTTCTCCCAGTACAACTCGGCGAGCTGAAAGAGCAGCTCGGACTTCTGCGGGTTGCCGTCTTCGATCTTCGGGATGATCTTCTTGGCGGACTCGATTTGCTCGTCGCGCTTTTTGTCGGCGACGGCCTCTTTCTCCATGTCCTCCATCTTCGGCGTCTCGCGCGCCTCGAGCTTCGCCGGGCCCTTCCGTTCCTCGGGCTTCTTCGCGTCGGCGGCCTTCTTCGCGTCCGCCTTCGGGTCGGCCTTCGCGCCCGCCTTGGCTGCCGCGGGCGCTCCCTTCTTGGCCTGCGCGAGGACGGGCGGGGCCGCGAACACCAGCGCGGCGGCTGAGGCGGAGAGCACTCGGGCGTGGAAGAACTTCATGCACGACTCCTGTCGGAGAACAAACGCGCGGACCCTACACCACGGGTCCGACGGAATGAAAGTGAAGGGGTGGCGACGCAGGGAGCCCGCCGTGGGCAGCGATCACGGCGAGCCGGCGAACGGCTAGTTCTTGCCGACCGGGCAGCCCTTCTTCAGCGTGTACTGGTAGTACCCGATCTCGTCGCGCCAGAACTCGCCCTGGAACTTCCAGTAGTTCCAGTTCTCGGCAGGCATCGACGGGCGGTAGAGCGTCTGCTTCTTCAGCAGCTTGCTCTGGTCGGCGCCAGACTCGGCGAACTCCTTCTCGGCCTTGGCGATCTCGAAGCGAATGATCTCGGCCTGGTCGGCGAAGCCCTTGATCGAACGGAAGGCCTCGACCAGGCGATTCTTCGCCGTCGTGCCCGCCAGTGACTCGATGGTCGCCCGGTTCTGGTCGAGGTACGAGACGAGGTCGCCCGAGAGCTTCGCGACGCGCCACGACTGAATCTGTTCGATGGTCGCCTTCTCGGCGTCGATCTGCCGCAGCATCTGGAACAGCCCCAACATGCGCTCGTTGGAGCGCACCCAGTTCAGCACCGCTCGCGGCACCTTCTCCGACTCGGGCCCCTCGACGAGCTTGAAGTAGTAGCTCGAGTCCTTCGCCTCACCCTCGACGAGTGGCTTGAGCGCCTCGCCCATCGGCAGGTACAGGTTCTCGTACTGCACCAGCGCCGACCGCGACTCCTCGTAGAGGCAGGCGAAGTAATAGATCGTCGACGTCAGCACCCACGACTCGGGCTGGAAGGCGCCAGCGAACTGCGGCGCGTACAGCGCCTGCAACGACCCGAGCCCACCGCCGTAGTCATCGTTCTGGAAGCGCGAAAAGCCGTTCTCGAACAGCGCCTGATCCCAGTACTTCGAGAAGCGGGGAATCTTTTCATAGGCCTTCACCGACTTCTCGTAGTTGCCGAGGCCGTAGCTCACCCGGCCGAGGCCCAGGTTCGCCAGCTGCTGAATCTCGGCGAGATCGATCATCTTCGCGCGCGGGTCGATCTTCAGCACCTTCTCGAAGATCTCGACCGCCTGCTCCTGGTGCTTGCGCTTCTCGTCCTCGCTCGACGCCGGGAAGCGCGGGTCCGACAGGCAGATGCCCTGCAGGTACAGCGCCTTCGCGTAGACCTGGCTCGTGTCGGGCACCGCCTCGAGGAACTGCCGCGCCTCCTCGAGCTTCACCTTGCGGTGGGCGATGCGCCCGATGAGGTAGTTGATGCGCGAGAGCACCTCGAGCGGCAGTGTCGCCCACGCCTCAGCGTACTTGTCGTAGAGGTTGTTGAGCTGCGAGGGGATCAGGTAGTCGTCGTTGAGCTGCTCCTGCAGCGTCACCAGCGCCTCGACCGCCTTGCCGTGGAACGGGTGTGATGGGCCCGCCTTCAGAATCGTCGAGTAGAAGATGAAGGCCGTGAAGGGCAGATTCTGCCGCTGGAAGCTCGACGCCAGGTAGTACTCGGCTTTGAGCTTCAGGTCGTTGTCGGTGGTGCTGTTCGAGACGTCATAGAAGAGCCTCGCGGAGTCTTCGAACGAACCTCCGTTATAGGCCGACAACGCCTTGTTGTAGTTCGCGAGATCCTGCGCCGAGGCGAGGGCCGCCGTCAGCAGGGCAACGAGCGTGAGTGCGCGAGTCATGGGTGCGGTCACCGGTCAGAACAGGAACGAGATGCCGGCGTAGAGGCCGACGTTGTTGAGTACGTCGGACGTCGGCTCTTTGACGAGGTTGAGGGCGGGCGTGACGTTGCGAGAGTTCTTCTGCCCGTTCTCGTTCTCACCGTCGAACTCGGCAGCCCGACAGCCCGGCCCCACCATCGCCGAGGTGGGCGGCCTGCCGCCGCGCGTGGCGTTGTCCATCGCCCGCAGGTCCGCCGAGTTGCAGCCGTTGATGGTCTCCATGCGCGCCGTGTAGACGACGTCGCGCACCTCGAAGCGGAGCGTGAAGCGCGACCCCAGCTGGAACCGGAAGCCGATGCCGAGGCTCGCCATGAAGCGCAGCCCCGTGTCACCGTAGGTCGCCGGGTCGATGTTGCCGTTGGCGAGCTCGCGCTCTCCCAGCAGCGTCACGCGCGTCGCGCCGACGCCGGCGCCGCCGTTGATCACCACCGAGAACTGGCCGAGCGACCCCTCGAAGAGCGCGAACTTGCCGTAGAACGGCGTCACCTCGACGCCCGCCAGCACCCCCCACGTCCACAGGAGCGCCGTGGCGGGCTGCACGGTCAGCTGGCCCTTGCTGACGAGCTCGCCCTGCAGCGGCGACTCGGAGTTGAGCCAGTTGCCGCCGCCGGTGATCATCAGGCCGAAGTTCTCCTGCAGGTGGTACGTCAACTGGCCCATGGTGCCGATGTGCTGCGTGAACTTGCCGTTCACCTGGAGCGCGACCGGGAACAGCGTCAGCTCGAAGCGCCCCGAGTCCGAGAAGCGCTTCTG
Organism: Myxococcaceae bacterium; assembly: GCA_020247085.1. GTDB lineage: Bacteria > Myxococcota > Myxococcia > Myxococcales > Myxococcaceae > Xiheimicrobium > Xiheimicrobium aquaticum. The sequence goes on from JADCJJ010000463.1 coordinate 7,462, forward strand.
CTCGACGATGTGCACGCCGACGTTCGGGTTGTAGAGCGGCGCGCCGTTGACGAGCCGCATCTGTTCGGCCGACGACGTCGCCGTGCTCCCACTCGCCGCCGGAGGCGCGGCGGGCGGCGCCGTCGGCGCAGGAGTGGCCGCTGCGGGGGCCGCGTCGGGCTTCTTGTCGGGCGGCCGGGCAGGCTCGTCTTCGTCGTCGTCGGCCTGGGCCGCGGCGGCCTGCCCCAGCACGAAGACCGGCGCGCCGGGCCCCAACGGCCCGGCCGCGACCGTCTGGCCAGCCGCCAAGAGTGCGGCCAGGAAGAACATCGAACGCAAGGAAGAAGGCAGCATGGAGTGCGTCCCTTAAAAGAGGAAGCTGTAGCCGAGATCGAGCTGGCTGAGCGTCGTGAAGCCGGCGTTTGGCGCCAGGGTGCCGTTGGCGGTCGGGTTCGAGGGGGTGACGGCGGCCCGCTCGATGTTGACGAAGTACGAGTCGGGCCACGACCAGGTGCGCGCCTCCAGCTTCACCCCGTGCCGGTTGGCGATGAAGAAGCGGAAGCCCAGAGCCAGCGAGACGAGCGGCTTGATGACGGGAGCCGCGTCTCCCTCGCGATAGAAGCCGTTGCAGGTGCTGCCCGAGCGCTGCACGCAGAGCTGCAGCGACTCGCGCGAGAAGGTGCCGACGCCGCCGCCCGCCCAGAGGTACAGCTGGAAGTGCACGGGCAACTCGGCCAGCAGATTGATCTTCCCGTAGATGGGCTGAAACCGCACGCCCACCACGCCGTTGAAGCCCATCTGCCAGAGGTTCGAGAACTCGTTGATGCGCGGCAACGTCTGGCCGCTCTTGGTCTGCACGTCCTCGGCGAGCGTCGTCTGCTGCGCGTACGCGTAGCCGAGGCGCGCCTCGAAGGCGAACCACTCGACCAGGTTGTACCCGACCGAGAGGTTGAAGTTGTAGTGCTCGGTGAGGCGCGGGAGCAGCGACAGGCCGACGTGCCCGCCGACCTCGAAGCGCTTCTCGACGAGGTAGAGCCGGTTCCGCACGGCCACCTTCTCGACGACCTCGTCGTCATCACGGCCCGCCTGGGCCGACGCCGCGCCGGCGGCCAACACCAGCGACAGCGCAGTCATCTTGAACACGTTTCGCACGCTCATGGCACCTCGGCTTTAGGGACAACTCGTCTGGAAGTTGGCGAGCACGTCGTAGCAGACCTCGACCGTGCTCAAAGACTCGGGCACCGAGGTGCCCTCGAAGCGAACCAGGTTGCGAAGGCCGGCCAGATCGCACCGCACGTACTGGGCGCCGTCGGCTGGACCGTCGGTGCGCACCGCGACCCGCCGCGCGCAGCGCCCGTTGCGGCAGAACTCGTTCGCCGGGCAGTTTCCATCGACCTGGCACGTCATCGCCGTCGGCGCCGAGACGAACGCCTCGACGCCACGCGCCATCCCGCCCTGCTCGCGCACGTCGGGGCCACGGCTGAGGCGGAACTCACGCCGCAACCCCGAGGCCGAGAAGCCCAGCGACGCCAGCGCGCCCGAGAAGTCGTCCTGGCAGATGTCGACGGCCACGCCGCCAGTCGCCGCCGCCACCTGCACGTACCTGCCACCGAAATACGAGATCTCGAGGCCGCCGTCGTTGGTCCCCGACGTCGGGCAGCCTGCGTCTGGCTGCTGGCGGTTGCGGCAGCACCCGACGTGCGGGCTCGGGTCGCCGAACTGCGAGGGCACGCCGCCATCGGGGTCAACGGCGGTGATCGCCGCGACCGCGACGGCCTCTCCGTTGCCGTACCCCTTGAAGGTCTCGAAGAAGCGCACGAAGTAGTCCGTCGAGCCCCAGTTCCCCGCAGCGGTGAGGATCTGATCATTCGCGCACCGGCAACCGGGGTCGGCGGTGCAGACGGGCTGACGTGTCAGCGGCGTGCACGAGGCGTCGTCTTCGTCGGACACGAACACCACGTACAGCGCCGCCTCTGGGCGCACGAAGCGCACCACCGCCTCGGTGCTGACGTTGAGGGGGTTGGTCAGGGCGAGGTAGGCCGCGAAGAGGCCGCGCTCCTGGGGGCTGCCGGTGACGCCGACCTGTGACATCTGGTTGAAGGCCATGACGGCCGTCGCGGTGGTGCCGCCGGTGTTGCACAGCACCTGCCCCTGCTGGTCGGGCGCGCAGGCGATGAAGTCGTCGGCGGTGGCGCCGAGCGTCCACCGCCGGAGGCTTCCGCGGATGGCCGGATCGTCGGTGTCGGTGGTGGTGACGGCGATGTGGAAGTCGATGGGCGGCTGGGCGCCGACGAGCTGGTTGATGAAGCCCTGGAAGTTCGCCGCCAGGCGGGCCTGTTTTGGCCCCATCGAGCCCGACGAGTCCACCACCCAGAGAATGTCGACCTTCCGGACGGACAGCTGCGTGTAGACGTCGCACTGCCGCGGCACGTTGACGGCGAAGCTGTCGGTCGCGCGCGTCGGGTCCTGCTCGACGGCCGGCGCGCGCTCGTCGACGCTCGGCGTCCCCGGTACCACCACGAAGGCCTCGACGACGCGCCGGGTGCGCTGGCGGTCCTGACACGCCGACGACGCCACCACCGCAGCGGCACTCGCGACCAGCAGGGTGACGGCAGACGCGCGCATCGGGCGATGTTCGAGGGTGCGCTCTGCTAGCACACCCGCGCGAGGAAGAAACAGCCAGTTTTGGGCGTCCGTCGCCCCGACGTTTCGTGGGACCGACAGCGCTCACGCAGGGCGCTGCCGCTCGGAGCTGACAGCTGCCTCACTCCTGCAGGGCCGGCGGCAGGCAAGCCTGCACCGAGCGATCATCGACGGTGGCCAGGGCCTCGCAGCGCCAGCCCATCGGGCACTCGGCCTCGGCCGTGCAGGGCTGCGTGCACACCGGCCCGGAGTCCTTGCGAATGCACAGGCCCGACTCGCAGCCGGCGGGGCCGAAGGCGCAGCTTGCCCCGGCGGTGCCACCGCCCGAGGGGAAGCAGACGTCGAGCGCCTGATCGGCCGCCTGGCTGCGCAGGGCGCGTCGGCAGCTGAAGCCCGTGGGGCACTGGCCGGTAGGGCACGGCAGACTGCAGACGCGCGTGGTGCCGAGGTCGAGGCAGGTGCCCGACTGGCACGGCGGGCGCCCCGGCGTGCAGTCGTCGCCGAACAGGCCGCCGAAGGGCGCGCACACGCCGGTACCCGACACCGGGCCGTCGGCAGAGCGCTTCTCGGGCGCGCAGTCGTAGCCCGAGGCCGTGGCCTCGCAGCAGCGGAAGCGGGGGTCGCCGCACTGCTGGTCCGTGGCGCAGGTGTTGGAGCAGAACGCCGACAGGCCGGCCTTCACGCATACCCCGCTGAGGCAGTCGAAGGCGCCGCGGGCATTGCAGTCTTCACCCAGCCGCCGGAGGCCCCCCTTGCACGAGCCCCGCTGCGGCATGCAGTACCTGCGGGTGGGGCCCGTGGGGTCCGTCACGTCCTTGCAGACGAAGCCCGTGCCGTAGGAGCGCACACAGGCCGCGTCGTCGAGGCACGGCGTGGAGCAGAACGACTCACCCCGGAACGGGCAGCCCTGGCAGGTGTTGACGATGCAGCGGTTCTCGGAGAACCCGCCTCGCCGGCAGTCGTCGTTGGTGCTGCACGGCGCGCACTGGCGCCCGTCGACCGCCGGCTGACACGTGCCCGCCTGGCAGAGGCGGCCGACGCCACACTGCGACGACAGCTGGCCGCGCTCGAGGCTCGGGTCGCACGAGCCGGCGCAGGTGTTCGAGTTCGGCACACACTGGTAGGGGCCGCGCCCACCCTCGGACGAGGGGCTCTTGAGGTCGACGCACGAGAAGCCCGAAGGGCACTCGGGGTTCTGCGCGGCGTCGAGGCGAGCCGGGTCGCAGCCCGGCGTCGGGCAGACGTTCTTCGCCGGGTTGCAGTCGCGGCCGCAGAACTGCTCTCCCGACACCACGTTGCGAACGCAGAGATCGTACGGCCCGCCGCACTCGTCGTCTCCGGTGCACACGCTGCACAGCGGGCGGCCCGCGTTGCACGTCTCGTTCGGCGGGACGCACTGCTTCACCAGCGCGTTGTTCGCCCCCGCGGGGACCTCTCGGCACGTGGTGCCTGCGGGGCAGGCGTCGGCGGCGCCGCAGGGAGCGGTGCAGAAGCGCTCGCCCGAACCGAGGGCCGTGAAGCACGCGCCCCCAGCGGGGCACTGGGCGACGTCCTGGCAGGGGGAGCAGACGGCGCGGGACACCTGGATGAAACAGTTGCCAGTCTCGGCGTTGCAGGTGTGGCCGGCCGGGCAGTCGACGCTGGTCTTGCAGCCCGTCAGCGCGCGGCAGATTCGCCCGTAGCGGCCTGCGCTCTCGCACGCGAAGCCCTCGGGGCAGGTGTCGACGCAGGTGCTGGTGCAGAACCCCGACTTGTCGTCGAGGGCGATGCAGAGCCCATCGCGGCACGCGGTGGTGGAGTCGCCCGGCACGCAGGGCGCCCCGAGTGAGAGCAACACCGTGCGGTCGGTCTGGCCGCAGGCGCTCGCGACGAGCACCAGCGTGACCAACCGCCACAGCCCCGAAGCAGCGCTCGAACCCACGTGCGTCACGCCTTTCGCGCTCGGCCCGGAAGGAGCGACTTACTTCTTGCCCGCCTTGTGCGCGGCGCGCATCTGCGACTTGATGGCTGGCTTGATGACGACGAGGCCCTCGTTGTGGCCAGCGACGCCGCCCTTGACGAGCAGGAGGTTCTTGTCACCGAGCACGTCGACGAGCGTGAGGTTCTGGGTGGTGACCTGCTCGACGCCGTAGTGCCCGGGGAGCTTCTTGTTCGGGTACACGCGGCCTGGCGTCTTGCGCTGCCCGATGGCGCCTGGGTGCTTGCGGTATTCGTGGGTACCGTGCGTCTGGCCAAAGCCACGGAAGCCCCAGCGCTTGACGACGCCCTGATAGCCGCGGCCCTTGGTGATGCCGGTGACGTCGACGAGGTCGCCCTTCTTGAACAACGCGTCGGCCTTGACGGGCTCGCCCACCTTGAAGTTCGCCAGGTCGGCGGCGTCGACGCGGAACTCCTGCACCACGCGCTTGGCCTTGACGCCAGCCTTCTTGAAGTGCCCCTCTTCGGCCTTGGTGAGGTGCTTCGGCTTCGCGTCCTTGAACCCGAGAATCACCGCCGTGTACTGGTCCTTCTCGAGGGTACGGTGGCCGACGACCTCGCACGAGGTGAAGTCGATGACGGTGACGGGCACGACGTTGCCCTCGTCGTTGAAGACCTGCGTCATTCCGACCTTCTTGCCGATGAGCCCCTTCATGGTGTCCTGCTCCTTCTCTCGCACATGGTCCGGGACCAGAGGTGCGGTTGTCGCGCATCGGAGGATCCCGAGCGGAGGGCGGCCTTACCAGCGGCCCGTGGAGGGTGCAACTGCGCGGGCAGGGGGCTTGCGGTGTTGGGAGGCTCAGGCGGACCCCGAGCAGCCGGGGACCTGCGAGCTGATATGGGCTTCACTGGGTTCGTCCTTCGAGCGCCCAGGCCTCCGCAGTCCGCACCACGTCCCCCAAGCCCCAAAGGCCCCCCATGTCGCTCTCCCTCGCCCTGCCCCATGGCGGCCCCCGCCTCGTCGCCAACGCCCGCGTCGACGCCGTGCCCGGCGCTGCCGAGGTCGAGACTGATGGCTCGAGGCTGTTGAACGCGTCGGCCGACGACGTGCTGGGCCTGGGCTGCGACACGCGGGTGAAAGAGGCCGCCGCCCTGGCCATTCGCCGCTTCGGGCTCGAGATGAGCCGCTCGTCGACGCTGGTCAGCCAGTTCGAGGCGCGCCTGGCGGCCCGGCTCAAGGCCGACGCCGCCGCCCTCGTCGACTCTCCCGCGACGGCGCTGCGGGCGCTCGAGCAGGCCGACGCCACCCGGCTGGTCGATGATCGGCTCGCGCGGCGCACCGGCGCAAGGGGCCTGCCCTTCTCGTCGCCGGAGCAGCTGGCCAGCCGGCTCGCTGAGACCAGCGGCGAGCGCCTCGTGTTGATCGAGGGCGTCCGCTCATACGAGGGCGACCTCGCACCGCTGCCTCGCCTGCTCGAGCTCGCCTCGCGCGAGCACGTGCCCGTCGTCGTCTTCGACGCCCTCGGCCCCGGCCCCCTCGGGGCGAGCGGCATGGGCGCCCTCGAGCACTTCGAGCTGGCCGGCCAGGCCGACCTCACCGTCAGCACGCTCGGCGCCGGCACCGCCGTCATCGCCGGAGGGCGCGCCGTGGTCGACGCCTTCGTTCCGTTCCTCGCCACCCGCGTCAGCGCCGGGGCGACCGCCGGGGTGCAGCGCCGCCTCGAGCTGATGGAGCTCGAGCCCCACCGCCGCGCTCGCGCGCTCGACCTCGCCCAGGCGGCCCTCGAGGCGCTGCGGGCCCGCGCCTTCGACACGGGCCCCTCGACGACCCCCTTCGTGCCGCTGTGGATCGGCGACGAGGGCCTCACCGACCTCTGGCTCCGCCACCTGGCCGATTCTGGCGTGTTCGCCCGCGGGCTCCTCGACGGGCCACGCTCCCGGCTGCTCTTCGGCCTGCCGGCCACGTGGACCGACGCGCAGGCCGCGCTCTTCGTCGAGGCGCTCGAGAAGACCGCGCGCAAGCTCGGCGCGCCGCCCCCCCTCGAGGCCGAGGCGCCGCGCGCCGTCGCCGTCGCCCGCCCGGGCAGCTTCGCCACCGCGACGCCATGCCACCCGCGGTGGCTGCCGGTGGCCGACATCGCGCCCTCGACGGTGCTCAACGACGGCCGCTCGGTGCGCGAGCGCCTCTTCGACACCGTCGAGACCCTCACCTGGCGCCTCGCCAGCGGGCAGTCGGGTCAGCTCCGCCGCCTGCCCGGCGCCGACGCCCTGCGCGCCCTCGTCGACCGCTCCCGGCCCCGCGGCTGACGCCCCGACTCCCGGGGCCCGTTTCACGACGCCGCCCTTCGCAGAGGGGCCTCAGCCTGCCGACGCCGGCCCTCGCTACGCCCCCGGCCTGGCGTCGCTTCCCCGGCGCGGGCCGGGCCCCGCGCGCGCGGCGCTCACTTGGCGGCGGTGCCTGCGCTGCCGGCCTCGGCCCCGGGCGCCTTCTCGAGCTGCGCCCGCTTGGCCTTGAGCGAGGCGAGCAGCCCGTCGAAGCCCTTGGTGGCGATCATCTTGCGAAACTGGTCTGCGTAGGTGGAGACGAGCGAGACGTCGTCGGTCACCACGTCGTAGATGCGCCAGGCGCCCTTCGCGTCGGCCCGGTAGAGCCGGTACGTCACGGGGAAGCGCTCGGCCTTGACCACCAGCGTCGAGCTGACCGTCGCCTCGTTGCCCTGCACGTCTTCCCGGCTGAACTCGAAGGTGGCGCCATTCTTCGAGTCGCCGAGCGCCTTCTGCGCGTAGCTGGCGCGCAGCAGCCCCTTCATCGTCGCCGAGAAGTCATCCTGCTTCTTGCGGTCGAGCCGCTCCCACTCCTTCTGCCCGAGAGCGCGGCGGGCGAGCTCGACGAAGTCGATGTACGCCTCGGCCGTCACCGCCAGCCGCTCGATGGTGGCGTCGGTCGCGAGCACCTTGCGAACGTCGGCGTCAGCCTGCTTCACGAGCGCCAGTGGCCCCGGCGCGGCGGTGATGACGGCGACGGCGAGCGCGGTGAGCGACATGGGGCCTCTCTGGTGACGAACGACGAGCTGCGTCTACACGCCAAAGACGCCAGGGGGAATCGCTGATTCACGTTGCCCGCGTTCAGGGCCGGCGGCGCGCTCACCCCGGCGGCGCCGTGAGCGACGGCGGCGGCAGCGGAGACACCTCGTAGGGCACCTGGAGCAGCACCGGCTGACCGACGGCGCGGGACAGCGCCTCGAGGGCGACCTGCACGTCGTGCTGGGCCTGGGCGCGCTGGGCCGAGGCCATGGCCAGCGCGCTGAAGGCCTCGACGAGGTCGCGGGTGTCTCCGGTGCCGAGGTCGAAGGCGGCGAAGGCGGCGGTCGCCCAGCGGCGCGCCGACTTCTCGGCGAAGGTCTGCCTCTCGAACCGCG
>JADCJJ010000464.1 GCA_020247085.1 Myxococcaceae bacterium
GCATCTCGCAGGCGCTCCACGGAGGCTGACATGGAAACGGTGAACTTGAAGATGGTGACGTTGGTCGCCGAGCCGGTGCTCGAGGAGAAGCTCACCGACAAGCTGCTCGAGCTCGGCGCGAAGGGCTTCACGGTGACCGACTCCCGGGGACGAGGGTCTCGCGGCATTCGCGCGAGCGAGGTGCCTGGCCAGAGCGTGCGCATCGAGGCGGTGGTGAGCGCGAAGGTCGCCGACGCCATCCTCGAGCACGTCTCCCGCGCGTTCTTCCCGAATTACGCGGTGATCGCCTGGCTGACCTCGGTCGACGTGGTGCGCGGCGAGAAGTACGTCTGACCCGGCGACACCGTTTGGCGGCCCGGGTGCGGAGCGACCCGGAGGGGCCGGTGAGCCGGCTTACGAGCTACGGTGAGGCTCTTTTCGGTGAGCGCGCGAGCCGACAACGTCATCGTCCTCGATGAGCAGCGGGCGGTCGACGCGTCGACGTGGGCCGCCTTCCGCGGTGGTGACCGGCGGGCGGCTGCCGAGGTGTGGCGGCGAGAGGCGCCGTGGCTGCGGCGGCTGCTGTACCGGCTGGTGGGGCCCGCGGGCGCCGACGACCTCGATGATCTCACCCAGGACGTCTTCCTCATCTTACAAAGAGAGCTTCACGCCCTCGACGTCACCACGCCGATGCGCGGGTTCCTGGTGGGCCTGGCGGTCAACGTGGCGCGGCGGCGGCTACGCTCGGCGTGGCGGTGGGGGGTGGTGCGGCGCGCGCTCCCGTTCTCGCTGCCAAAGGCGGTGCTCCCGACCGACCCGTCGGCGCCGCGGGTCTTCGCAGAGCTGTTCGAGGCGCTCGAGACGCTCGAGCCCGAGGAGCGTCTCGCCTTCAGTCTTCGGTACCTCGAGCAGCAGTCGCTGACGGAGGTGGCCGAGTCGCTCGACGTATCGCTCGCGACGGTGAAGCGTCGGCTGCGTGGGGCGAGGCTCCACCTCATCGCGCAGGCTGCGCGGTTCCCCACGCTGGCGGCGACGCTCGACGGAGGTTCCGATGAAGACTGAGCTCGAGCGGCTGGGCCGCGAGGCTGGGGCGTGGCTCGAGCCTGAGCCGGCGGGGCAGCCGCCCGAGGCGTTCCTCGACGCGGCCGACGGCACCGCGCGGCGGCGGCGGACCCGGGGGGCGCTCGCGACCTGCGGGCTGGTGGTGGTGCTCTTGGGGGCGTGGGGGCTGCTCCAGGGCGAGCCGGCGTCACGAGAGGTGCGTGCCGAGGCGGCGGGTGAAGGCACCGAGGCCCGCGTGCTCTCGGATGGGACCGTCATCGAGTTCCGTTCGTCCTCGGTGGTGGACGTCGACGACGCCCTACAGGGTCCGGTGGTTCGGCTCGGCAAGGGGCGAATGCTGGTCCGGGCGGGCGGGGCTGCGCCGACGACGGTCAAGCTGGGCCGGTGGGTCGTGCACCTGACCGGCTCCACCCGCTTCGCCGCCGACTTCTCGCAGGGTGAGGGCACGCTGGTGGTGCTCGAGGGGGCGGTCGAGGTGCGCGATGGGGTTGGCTCACGCGTCGTCCGGGCCGGTGACGAGCTCGCGCTCGCGTCGCTCTCGCCGCCCGCCGTGGCTCCCGTGCTCGAGGTCGTGCGAGCGCCCGTCGAGGGCTTGGGAGAGGCGCGCGCGCCTTCGGCCAACGCTTCGTTCGAGGGCGAGCGCGGACCCGCGCCTGACGCCCCGCCTCGACTCGACCTCACACCAGGCGCGCCGGCCGTGGGGCCCACCGTCGCTCCGGCCCCCCGGCCCATGGCGGCGTCGCCGAAGTCGCGGCCCTCGTCGGGCGCAGGCGGGGCCCGCCCTGAGGTGCCTGGCGCCGCGCAGACGCAGCCGCCCGTCGTCCAGGCCCCGGCCGGGGGCGTCGCGCAGTGGGCCGACTGGCTGGCTGAGGGGCGCGCCAGCGCGGTCGTCGACGATGCGCTGCCGAGGTTGGACCAGGCGCTCGCGTCGGAGCGGGCCGCGGCGTTGCTGGCGTTGGCGGACGCCGCGCGTTTCGAGCAGCGCCTCGACGTCGCCGAGCGGGCCTGTCAGGCGTTGCGGGCGCGGTTCTCTGGGTCACCCGAGGCGGCTCAGGCGCTCTTCGTGTTGGCGCGCCTGGCCGAGCGGCGCGGCGACGTCGCCGAGGCGCTGACGCGGTTCGAGGCCTACTCGGTCGAAGCGCCGGCCGGCCCCCTGGTGGCCGAAGCCCTCGCTCGCCGCGTTCAGCTCGAGGCTGCGCGAGGGGCGAACGAGCGGGCGTGCGCGCTGGCGCGGGAGTATCTCTCAAGGTTCCCCGGCGGAGCCCTCGCGCGGCACTTCCGGGAGCGCTGCGGGCTCGAGTGAATGGGGCCGGCCGGCGTGGCGATGGCGGTGGCGCTCTACACGGCGGGGGTGGCGGAGCCGCGCCTGGTGGACCTCGTCACGCCCGGTGAGGGGCGCCTGTCGACGCGGCTCGAGAACGAGCTTCGCGCGGGAGGGTTCCGGCCCGTCCGTCGCCGGCCCGACGAGCGGCCGACGGCCGGTGTGCACGGCGAGGTCCGGTGGAACGGGCAGGGGCCGATCATCGTCCGGCGCTTCTCGGACGACGCGCTCGAGGCGCGCTTCGAAGACCCAGGTGACGACGGCGTCTGGGCGATACGGGTGGTGGAGTGGCTCCGAGCAGAGCCGCTCGCGCTCGCGCCGCCGAAGTCTCCCGTGTCGACCTCCGTTCCAGAGGAGCCCGAGGCGCGCTTCGACCTTGGGCTCGGGGTCGTCGCCAAAGGGGCCCCCGGTACGGGCGTCGGCCTCGGGCTGAGCGCGCAGGCCGGCGTGTGGGTGTCTCCCCGGTTCGGCCTGCAGCTCGCCATGGGAGGGCCCACCTGGTTGACGGTCGCGCGCGACGAGGTGAGCGCCCTGGTGAGGGAGGTGGCCCTCCACGTTCGCGCCCTCATGACGTTCCCGCTCATCGCGCGGGTGCGGTTGCTCGCGGGTGTCGGCGCCGGAGTGCGGAACGTGCTGACGATTGGCCTGGCGCCGCTCGAGCGCGCGCGCGCGTCGGAGCAGACGGTCTTCGACGCCGCGGCCGTGGTCGCCCTGCGAATAGCGCTGTCGCCCCGGTTCTTCGCCGAGGTGCGCGCGGAGCTCTCCGCGACCCTGCCGCCCGTCGCTCTCGAACTCGCTGGAGCCCGTGTCGGCCTCGTGAATTCCCCTGGAGTCCTCAGTGGACTTCTCCTGGGGGCGCGCTGGTGAGCCGTTTCTGGAGCAGCGGTGAGGATGAGGCCATGCGCACTTCGACCGTGACCGTTGGCGTGGTGTTCGTGCTGATGGCCTGCGACCCGCTTGTCGTCGACCCCGTGACGCCGACGGCGGGCGGGGATGCAGGTGGCGGCGCAGCGGGCGGTGCCACGGCCGGCGGAGCGGCTGGCGGTGCGATGGCGGGAGGCGCGGCTGGCGGCGCGACGGCGGGAGGCGCGGCTGGTGGCGCGACGGCGGGGGGTATGGCTGGCGGCGCGACGGCCGGTGGAACGGCTGGCGGCGCGACGGCCGGTGGAACGGCTGGCGGCGCGACGGCCGGTGGAACGGCTGGCGGTGCGACGGCCGGTGGAACGGCTGGAGGCGCGACGGCCGGTGGAACGGCTGGCGGTGCGACGGCCGGAGGAACGGCTGGCGGTGCGACGGCCGGTGGAACGGCTGGAGGCGCGACGGCCGGTGGAGCGGCTGGCGGCGCGACGGC
>JADCJJ010000465.1 GCA_020247085.1 Myxococcaceae bacterium
GCGCGGCGGCAAGGGCGGCGGGGCGGCCTACCGGGTGGTGAACGAGCTGTCGGCGCTCGAGAAGGCGCTGACGAAGGCGGACTACGCAGCCCAGAAGCAGTCGCTCGACGACATCGTCATGGCCGTGAAGGGGCTGCGCCTCAAGTCGCTGGCCGACCTCGACATGGGCTCGCGCGGGAAGCTGCTCACCTCGCTGATGCGGGTGGCCAGGCAGCCGAAGAAGGAGCCCGCGCCGACCGCGCCAGCCCCCGAGGCTTCGCCTCCAGCCGAGGGAGCAACGCCTGCCGAAGCGGCGCCAGAGGCGAGCGCGCCCGCGACGCCCGCGCCACCCGCGACGACGTGGAGCGACGTGCTCTTCACGACCGGGCTCGTGTGGGCCGCGGCGAACGAGGCCGAGCGAGCCGACGCTGCCTTCGAGGCCGCCGGGCGTCGGCCCACCGCCGCCGAGCTGGCGAGCCTCGCCACCCCGGAGGTGCCCGCTGCCGACGAGCGGCCGCGCCGCTCCGAGCGCCGTGACGGCGCGCCGCCCCGCCGCGGGGAGCGACGGGAGCGCCCCGAGCGTCGGAACGAGCGGGACCCGGCCGGGTCGCGTCAGAGTCGGGAGCGCCGGTTCGAGCCAGCGCCAGCGACGACGGGTGACTGGGCCCTCGACGCGCGCACCTTCGAGGAGGCCGGCCGGACGCGTGACGCCGGGCGCCTTCACGAGCTGAACCAGTCGTACGTCGAGGCCTCACGACTCTACGACGTGGGCGGCGACCTCAAGTCGGCGCTGCGCAACGCGGCGAAGGCGAAGGACTCGACTCGCATCACCGCGCTGTCCGCGAAGCTGACGCCCGAAGAGGTGACGCAGCAGCTCGAGAAGGCCGAGGCCTGGGAGCTCTTGATGGAGCTCTACGTGCAGAAGGCCGACTTCGGGAAGGTGGCGGCGCTGTACGAGCGCGCGCTGCAGTTCGACCAGGCGGCCCTCGCGTGGGAGCGCGCCGGCAAGCTGTCAGTCGCGCGGCGCTGCTACGAGAGGGCGAAGGACTTCGCCGCGGCCAACCGCGTGAGGGACCTCGAGGTGACGAAGCTCGTCGAGCGCGGCGACCGGCTCGGCGCGGCCACCATTCTCATGGGGGTGGGGCGCAGCGCCGATGCCATCGAGCTGCTCAAGCCGCTCCCGGGGCCGAAGGCGTACGCCTTCATGCTGAAGCTCAAGCTCAACGCCGAGGCGGCGGCCTTCGCGGCCGAGGCGCTCGCCAAGGCCGAGGCCGAGGGCAACCAGCTGGGGAAGGCGCGCTGGCTCGAGACGCTGGGCCGCATGGAGCCGGCCGCCGAGGCCTACCTCGCGGTGAACCGGAAGGACCGTGCCTCGGCGATGTTCGAGCAGGCAGGTCAATTCGCGCGCGCGGCGGTCCTCGCCGAGGAGGCGGGGCTACTCGACAAGGCGCAGGCGCTCTACGGGCGGGCCGGTGACACGGCCAGCGTCGAGCGCGTCAAGGCGCTGCCGCGTCCGCCCCCGAGGGCTGACCGGGCTGCCCAGGAGGACGAGGCGCAGTCGGACGAGGTGGCCGTCACGGGGCCGGCGTCGACGCCTGAACAGTCGCTGGCTGCGCCGCCGCCGGCCGCGCCAGACGCGCCGCCGGTGGCGCCGGCCTGACGCCGCTGGAGCCAGTGAGCACCTCGCCGCTGCGTGGAAGGGCGAGGCCCGCTCGCTCGGCGTCGGCGGCGCTCGTCGAATCGCGCCTCGCCGGACTTGGTCGCTCACCGGCGGTGCGCGCGCAGCGCCGCCGAGGGCGAGCGCATGCCAAACACTTCCGTCGATGACGCCGCTGGCGGCTTTGGGCTCCGGCGCGCGAGCGCTCTCGCGTGCGGTGATGACGCCCTCTGACCCGGCCTTCGGCGTGAGGCGGTGCGTCGCGAGCCCTGCGCTCGAGGAGCGCGGAGCAGAGGTCGGGACAGGGGGATCCGGGTCTCCGACCGAAGGCGGCGCGGCTCTGGCCGTGAAGCGGGTCCTCCCAGAGGGCGCGCCGCCCCGCGAGGCCATCGGGAGAGCATTCGAGCTCGCCTTGCGCCCCTCCCCGCGCCTCACACGGCACGCCGGTTCGACTGCCGTCGCCGCCGTCACGTCCGCGGCCCACCGCCGCGCCTCCGGCGACGCGCACGAAGGCGCCCTGCAACGGGGGGGCAACGCCTGTCGCGACGGCGGCCCCCGGGACGCTCCACGGCCCTGTGCATGGGGGCGGCGCCGCGCCCCTGGTCCGCGAGGCTCGCCGGGCCTTCGTCCGCCCCGGTCGCCCACTCCGCCCGAGGGCGCTGCCTCCCTTCTGCCGGGCCCTGTCGGCGGCCGGTGCGGCTTTCGCTGTCGGGCTTCGTCGCGACGGGTCGACCGGCCGTCTTCCCTCTTGGATTTGCGCTCTCCTCTTCCGTCTGTGGAGGCTAGATTCTGGTCACCCCCATGACGGACACTGCTGCTGCCCCTGGCCCTGGCGACGTCGAGGCGACCCTCGAGAAGGCCGGCCGCGTCGATGAGCTGATTCGCCTGTACGAGATGCGCTCGCGCGAGGTGCCGACCGCCGAGGAGGCGGCACAGCTGCTGGCTCGGGCCGGCCACCTCGCCCGCGAGCGGCTCAAGGCACCACCCCGCGCCGAGGAGCTGTTCCGTCGCGCGCTCAGCCACGCGCCCGGCGACCGCGAGGCCCTCGAGGGCCTCAAGGCCATCGCGGAGGGCCGCGGTGATTTTACCATGCTCGCTGACGTGCTCGAGCGCCTCGGCCGGAGCGCCGAGGGCGCCACCGCCGCCGGCCACTTCCTCAAGGCCGGCGAGCTGTACGAGGCGAAGCTGCAGCGGCGCGCCGAGGCGGTGCGCTGCTTCCAGCTCGCCGCGCGCGCGGCGCCTCAGGACCGCAGCGCCCACCAGCGGGCCCGCGCGGCGCTCCTCGCCGAGGGGCGCCACGACCTCGCCTTCGAGACGCTCGAGCAGGAGCGCGAGCACCTCGGGGAGCGCGAGCTGCTCGAGGGGTACCTGGCCTTCGCCGAGGCCCTCGTCGACACGCCGCAGGAGCACGCCCTCGCCGAGAAGGCGCTCGCGCGCGCGCTGGCCATCGACGGAAAGAGCGCGCGGGCGCAGCAGCTGCGGGGCGCGCTGGCGGCGCTCGAGGCCGGGTGGCGGGAGCGGGTGAGATCGCTCAAGGCCGAGTCGCTCGAGGCCCGTGAGCGCCGTGACGCCGCGCGCCTGTCCCTCAAGGTCGCGCGGCTGTACGCCTTCTACGAGCCCTCGGCCACCGCGAAGCTCAAGGAGGCCCTCGACCGCTGCTTCGCGCTGTGGCCCGCCATGCCCGACGCGCTCGACCTGCTGGAGCAGGTGGCCGAGAAGTCGGGCGACCTGCGGGCCGCCCTCGCGGTCTTCTCCAAGCTCGCCACCGAGACCCGCGACAAAGTGGCGCAGGTCGACCTGCACCTGCGCGTCGGCCGGGCGCTGGCGACCCGATTGAACGACCCCGCCGGCGCCTGCGCCGAGTTCGAGGCCGCGGCGCGGCTCGACCCGGCCCGCGCCGACGCGGCCGAGCTCGCCAGCGAGCAGCTCATCACCCAGGGGAGGGCCGCCGATGCCCTCGAGGTGCTCGAGCGGCACCTCGGCGCCCTCAAGGAGAAGCCCGCGCAGCTCGCCCTGCGCACCAAGCTCGCCGACCTCTCGAGCCGGCTCCTCGAGGACGAGGCAGCTGAGCGCCGGCACCTCGAGGCGGCGCTCGCCGTCGACCCGCTCAATGGCCACATCGCGTGGCGCCTGCTCGAGCGCGCCGTCGAGGCGCACGACCTGGAGCGGGCTTGGCCCCTCTTCGAGCTGGCGCTCTCGGCTCCGCGCCCCGTCGCCGACCGCGTCGGCATGTGCGAGCTGGTGTCGCTGCTGTGCGACGAGGCGCGCGACCCCGGGCGGGCTTTTCAAGCCCTCGCGTTCGCGCTGCCCCTCGACCCCGGCAGCGCGACGCTGGTGTCGGCGCTCGACGACGCCGCCGCGCGGGCGGGGCGGCAGGCCGACCTCGCCCTGGCCCTTCGCCGGGCGGCGCAGGTGGCCAGGCCCGAGGCGCAGCCGGGGCTGTGGAAGGCCCTGGGCACGCGCCTGCAGGCGCTCGTGCGCCCGGCCGAGGCCCAGGAGGCGTGGCTCGAGGTGCAGCGGCGCCAGGGAGACGACGCCGAGGCGGCCGCGGCGCTCGCCGCCCTGCGAAAGCTCCTCACCGAGGACTCGGAGGATCCCCGCTCGAAGCTCGAGGCCGAGGCCCGGCGGCTCGAGGCCTCGGCGGCCGACCCGGGCGCGGCCGCTGCCGTGTACCGGAAGATCCTCGAACTCGACCCCGACAGCGTGCCCACGCTCAAGAAGCTGGGCGCGGCGGCCTCGAACCTCGGCCTGTGGGACGAGGTCGCGACGGTGGCCGAGCGCCTCATGGCCCTGGCCGACTCCACGGCCGAGCGCCAGGAGTGGCGGGCCCGGCTGGCTCAGCTGCTCGCCGAGCGCCTCTCGCGCAAGGACGAGGCGGCGCGGCTGTACCTGCACCTGCTCGACGAGGGCGTGGCGACCGCCGCCGTCGTCGGCGGGCTCGAGCGGCTCGCCTCGCAGGGCGTGCGCGCCACTGACATCGCGCGCGCGCTCGCTCCCGTCTATGCGCAGGCCGGCGACTTCCAACGGCAGGTCGCGTCGCTGCTGGTGCTGCTGACCTCGGCGCAGGACCGCGACGAGGTGAAGGCCCTGCTGTCGTTGCTCGCCGAGACGACCGAGCGGCGCCTGCTGGACCTGCGAGGGGCCTTCGACTTCAGGCTCCGGGGGCTGCAGCTCGACCCGCTCGACGGCGCCTTCCGCGTCGAGGCGGCTCGGCTGGCGCGCGAGCTGAAGGCACAGCTGGACCTCGCGAGGAACCTCTTCGAGCTCGGGGCGAAGACGCCCGAGCCGTCGGTCGCGGTGCCGATGCTGCTCGAGGCCGCCGAGCTGGCCGTCGAGGCCGGGGCTCTCGACGACGCGATGGTGGCGTACCGGGCCGCGGCGCAGCGCAGCCCCGCCTCGGTCGACCTGCTCGTGCGCGCGGCGGGCTTCGCCTACGACCGAGGGCGCTGGGTCGACGCCGACCAGCTGCTTCGGGCGCTCGTCTCGCAGGTCGCGGCCGGGGAGCAGCAGGGGGTGCTGCTGGCGCTGGCGAAGGTCAACTCGGAGCTCAACCGGCCCAGAGAGGCCGCGGCGGCGCTCGTCGAGGCGATCCGCCTGGGCGCGAGCGAGCTCGAGCATCTCCCGACGGTCGCGGCGCTGTTCGACCGCGCCGGCCAGGCGCAGCAGCTCGTCGAGGTGCTGGGGCGGCTGGTGACGTTGTACGAGGAGGCCAACGACGAGGACCGCGCGGCGCAGGCGCGGGTGAGCCGGGCGCGCGTCATCGAGAACGCACTCGGCGACAAGGCCGAGGCCATCTCGCGCTACGCCGACGTGCTCGCGGCGCGGCCGAGCGACGCCGATGCCCTCTCGGCGCTCGAGAACCTCATGGGAGACCCGACGCACCGCGACGCGGCCGCCCGGGCGCTGCTCCCCGCCTACGAGCACGCGAACGACCACCGAAAGCAGGTGGCGGCGCTGAACGTCATCGCCGCGGCGGCCCGTGACCCAATCGAGCGGGTCCGGGCGCTGCAGCGCGCGGCCGAGGTGCACACGATGCACCTGCGGCAGCCGGAGCAGGCCTTCGTGGCGTTGGTGAGCGCGGTGCGGCTGGCGCCCGAAGACCTTCCGCTCCGCGCGGGCGCCCGCCAGGCGGCCGACGATGCCGACCTCGTCGACAGCTACGCCGAGGTGCTGCAGGAGCTGGTCGACGGCGGCGCGGGCGGGGCGACGGTCGGGCTGCACCTCGAGCTCGCCGAGCTCTACGAGCGCAAGCTCGACGACCAGGACAAGGCGGTGCAGCAGCTCCACGCCGTGCTGACCCTCGAGCCGAAGAACGGCGAGGCGCTCAAGGCGCTGCTGCGGCTCCATCGCGCGCGCGAGGAGTGGCGCGAGCTGGTGCCCGTCATCGAGCGACTGGCATCGCTCGAGACCGACCTCGCCGCCCGCACCGGGCTCGAGCGCGAGGCGGCGCTGCTGTCGGAGGCGAAGCTCGAGGACCTCGAGCGCGCCGCGCTCAACTGGCGGCAGGTGGTCGCGCGCGACGTGCTCGACCGCGACGCCGCCGCGGCCCTCGACCGGCTGTACACCCGGCTCGACCGCCCGCAGGAGCTCGCCTTCGCGCTCGAGCTGCGCCGCAACCAGGAGGGGCAGAGCCCGCAGGGGCGTGAGCTGGCCTTCCGCCTCGGGCAGCTGCGGCAGGCGCGGCTCGGCGACCTGCGCGGGGCGCTCGAGGTCTACCGGCAGCTCCTCTCGGAGGACGCCTCGCACGAGGGCGCCCGCCAGGCGCTGGAGCAGTGGGTGCGGGCGAACGTCGACGAGGCCGCGACGGCCATGGAGATCCTCGACCCGGTGCTCGCCCGCACCGGCGACCACCAGGCGCGCCTCTCGCTGCGCGAGGCCCGCCTCGCGTCGGCCACCAGCCGGGGCGAGCGCGCCCGCCTGTCGCAAGAGGTGCGCGCGATTCTCGAGCGCGACCTCGGCCAGCCCGAGGCGGCATTCATGAACGCGCTCAGGGCCTTCACCGACGGCCTCGACCGGTCCGAGGTGCAGCCCGAGCTCGAGCGCCTGGCGCGCGACACCGGGTCGTTCGCCGAGCTCGCCGAGGTCTACGAGGCGACGGCCGACGGCCTCGAGGCGGGCGACGAGCGGCTCGGGCTGCTGCGGCGCTGCGCCGAGCTGCGCGAGCGGCTCGACGAGACCGACGAGGCGACCCGGGCCTGGGGCGCGCTGCTCGAGCTCGCCCCCAACGACCGCCAGGCGCTCGACGCGCTGTCCCGGCTCTACGCGAAGTCGCAGAACGCCCGGCAGCTGTCGTCGGTCTACGCGCAGCAGGCCGCGCTCGCGACCGACCCCGGCGAGAAGCGCCAGCTGCTGGTGAAGGCGGGCGAGGCCTTCGCCGTCGCCGGTGACGACGAGGCGGCCATCGAGGCCTACCGCTCGGCGCTGGCGCTGCGGCGCTCGCTCGAGGTGCTGCAGGCGCTCGACCCGCT
Source organism: Myxococcaceae bacterium (assembly GCA_020247085.1). GTDB lineage: Bacteria > Myxococcota > Myxococcia > Myxococcales > Myxococcaceae > Xiheimicrobium > Xiheimicrobium aquaticum. The sequence continues at coordinate 7,105 of JADCJJ010000465.1, forward strand.
GCTCGGCAAGGGCGAGCGCCTGGCAGAGCAGGCCGACGTGCTGGCGCAGCTGGCCGCCGAGACGACGGACCCGGCGGCGGTCATCTCGGCCCTGGTGCGCCGCGCCCAGCTGCTCGAGCGGGCGGGGCAGCTGGCGAACGCGCTCCGCGCCTACGCCGACGTGCTGCAGCGCGCGCCGACCGACGGGGCCGCGGTGGCTGGCCTCGAGCGCCTGTTGGCGCCCGAGTCGACGCGCGTCGAGGCGGCGCGGCTGCTCGAGCCGGTGTACCGCCAGACCTCCGAGCTGAAGAAGCTCGTCGAGGTGCTCGACGTACGCCTCGGCGTGACGGACGCCGCGCGGCGCGTGCCCCTGTTGCTCGAGATCGCCACCCTGCGCGAGGCCGTGGGTCAGAAGGCGCAGGCGCTCGGCGCCCGGCTGCGGAGCTTCGTCGAGGCCCCCGACGACGCCGAGGCGCGCGGCGAGCTCGAGCGGCTGGCCGCCGAGCTCGGGGCCTTCGAGGAGCTCGCGGCGGCCTACGAGGACGCGCTCGAGCGGGGCACGCCCGAGGCGTTGGCCAACGAGCTGTGGCGGCGGCTGGGTACGGTGTACGGAGAGCGGTTGGCGCGCTTCGACCTGGCGGCCCGCGCGTGGTCGGCGTGCCTCGAGCGCAACCCGAAGGACGCCTACGTGCTCGAGGCGCTGGGGCAGATCTACCGGCGCACCTCGCAGTTCCGGGAGCTGTCGGTGGTGATGCGCCGGCAGCTCGCCCTCGAGCCCACCGTCGCCGGCCAGGTGAACCTGTTGTTCGACCTGGCGACGCTGGCGGAGGAGACGCTGTCGGACAAGGCGCTGGCGGCGTCGGCGTACCAGGCGATTCTCGAGCGCAAGCCCGACGACACCAACGCGATCAAGCTGCTGGGGCGCCTCTTCGCCGAGATGGAGCGCTGGCCCGAGCTGGCGCAGGTGCTCGTCCGCGAGGTGCAGCTGGCCGAGGCCAACGGGCAGGACGAAGAGGCGCGTGAGCTGCTCGTGCGGCTCGGCCGGCTCCGGCTCGCGAGGCTGGGCGACCCGCGCGGCGCGCTGAAGACGTACCAGGAGGTGCTGCGTCGAAAGCCCGGCCACGCCGGTGCCATCGGCGCGCTCGAAGAGATGGCGCGCTCCGACAACCCCCTGAAGGGCGAGGCGGCGAGCACGCTCGAGCCCGTCTTCGCGACTGAGGGCGAGCACCTGAAGCTGGTGCAGATGCTCGAGGCCCGCGTCGCGGCCGAGCCGCAGGCGTCGTCACGCGCGGCGCTGCTGCGGAAGATGGCCGACGTCTACTCGCAGCAGATGGACAACCCCGAGATGGCCTTCGTGGCGGCGACGCGGTCGCTGCGTGAGCTGCCCGACGACGCGCAGAGCCTGGCGGTGTGTTCGCTCCTCTACAAGGCCGCCGACGCGCGCGACGAGTTCATCGCGCTCCTCGGCGAGGTGGCGCCGCGGGCCTCGAACGACGCCGCGCGGGCGAACCTCTACCGCGCCCTGGCCCGGCTCGAGGCCGAGGCCGGTGAGCCGGCCGACGCGGTCGAGAGCTGGCGGCAGGTGATGGCGCTGTCACCGACGGACGGCGAGGGCATGGAGCAGATGGGCAAGCTGCTGGCGTCGCTGGGGCGGGTGCCCGAGCTGGTCGACGTCATCAAGCGGCAGCTCGCCGTCGAGGAGGACCCGGCGCGCCGGGCCGCGCTCCTCTTCCAGCTGGGTTCGCTGCAGCACGACCACCTCGGCGACGCCGCGGGGGCGCTGACGACGTTCCGCCGGTTGCTCGAGCTGTCGCCGGGTGACGGCGCGGCCCTGGCGCGAATGGACGCGCTGTGCGAGCAGCAGCAGCGGTGGCCCGAGCTGGCCGACGTGCTGGCGCGGCGGCTGGCGCTCGTCGCCCCCGACGAGCGGGCGGCGGTCACCTTCCGGCTGGCGGTGGTGCGCGAGACGCGGCTCCTCGACAAGGCCGGGGCCATCGAGCTGTACGCGGAGCTGCTCGTGGCCGACCCCCGGCACCCGGGGGCGCTGCAGCGGCTCGAGGCGCTGGCGCAGAGGGAGCCGCAGAACCAGGCGGCCTTCGAGACGCTGGCGAGGGCGTACCGAGCGTCGTCCGAGCCGGTGAAGCTGGCCGCGCTCATCGAGGCCCGGGTGGCGGTGTCGCCCGACGTCGTCGAGCGGAAGGCGCTGCTGAAGGAGCTGGCGCAGCTGCGCGACGCGCAGTCGGAGCCCGAGCTGGCGTACCTGGCGCTGTACCGGGCCTTCAAGGACGACCCGAACGACGTCGAGCTGCGGCGGCGGCTCGAGGCGGCGGCGGCGGCGGCGGGCTCGTGGGACGAGCTGGCGGCGGCCTACGAGCGCGAGCTGCCGCGCATCGACGAGCCCGTCGAGGCCGCGCGGGTGTGCTTCACCCTGGGGCAGCTCCACGAGCAGCGGCTCGACGACGCGGGCCAGGCGGTCGTCTTCTACGAGCGCGCGCGGGAGTTCGACCCGTCGCTCGCGCCGCGGGTGCTGCTGCCGCTCGACAAGCTGTACGGGCGGCTGAACCGCGCCGACCGGCAGGCCGAGGCGCTCGAGGCGCTGGGGCAGCTGGCGAGCGACCCGCGGGAGCGGGTGGGCTACTACTTCCGCCTCGGGCAGCTGGCCGTCGAGGCGCTCGAGAAGCCCGACGTGGCCGCCGGGGCCTTCGAGAAGGTGCTCGAGAGCGACCCCCGGCACCTGCCCAGCCTGCGCATGCTCGAGCAGCTCTACGAGCAGGCGCAGATGAGCGACAAGCTGTACCGGGTGCTCGCGGCGCAGCGCGACCTGGTGCAGGGGGCCGACGCCGAGCGGGTGCTGTCGAAGATGGCCGGCACGTCGGCCGAGGGGCTGGCGAACGTCGAGCAGTCGATCGCCCTCTACCGCGAGCTGCTGGCCCGGAACCCGCGGAGCGAGCCGGCCTTCGAGGCGCTGAGCGCGCAGCTCGACCGCGCGAACCGCGCCGAGGAGCTGGTGGAGCTGCTGCTGCAGAAGCTGACCGTGACCATCGACCCGCGGGAGCTCGTGCGGCTGAACGAGCGGGTGGGGCGGGTGCTGTTCGAGCGGCTGCAGCGGGCCGAGGAGGCGGTGGCGTACTTCAAGGCGGCGCTCGACCGCGACGCGCGGCACAAGGGCGCGCTCGAGGCGCTGCGCGACATCTTCGAGGCGCTCGGCCGCCGCGACGACCTGGTCATTGTGCTGCGGCGCCTCATCCCGCTCCAGGAGGAGGCGTCGGGGGTCAAGACCATTCGCATCCGGCTGGGCGAGATCATCGCGACGACGCCTCGGCGCGAGGAGGCCCTCGAGGCCGCGCGGCGCGCCCTCGAGGTCGAGCCGCACCGCGTCGAGGAGCTCGATCGGCTGCTGCAGGTGTTCCTGCAGCTCAAGGCGTGGCCCGATGCGGCGCGGGTGCTCGAGGCAAAGGCCCAGTACTTCCTGCTCGTCGAGGAGCGGGAGAACGCGGCGGGGGTGCTGTTTCAGCTCGTGGACCTCTGGCGCGGCGCGGCGAGCCGGCCCGACCTGGCGGCGGCGCCGCTGGAGCGGATCCTCGAGATCGACCCGGCGAACCGGCAGGCCTACGAGCAGTCGCTGGAGCTGGCTTCGAAGCAGGGTGACTGGCGCGCCTATGCCTCGGTGATGGACCGCTACCTGCCGCACCTGGTGAGCGTCGAGGAGAAGGTGAAGACGCTCCAGACGCTCGCGCAGGTGCAGGAGAGCCGGCTCGGGCAGAAGGACGTGGCGTTCCTGCAGTACACGCGGGCGCTCCAGCTCAACGCCGCCGATGACGCGGTGCGCGAGCAGGTCGAGCGGCTCGCCGAAGAGACGGGCAGCTTCGAGGAGCTGGCGGCGGTGTACGAGGCGGTGGCCGACGAGCTGCCGCGCGGGCCGCTGGCCGAGCGCATGTACCTGACGCTGTCGCGGGTGCACGACCAGCGGCTCGACGACGCGGACTCGGCCGAGAAGGCGCTGCGCAAGGTACTGGCCTTCGACCCGACGAACGAGGCGGCGCTCGAGGGGCTCGCGTCGATGTTCGCGCGCCGGGGCTCGCACAAAGACTACGTCGTCTCGCTCGAGCAGAAGCTCGAGGTGGCGCCGAGCATCGAGGCGCGGAAGCAGATTCTGCGGGAGATCGCCCGCGCGTGGGACGAGAGCCTGTCGAACCCCGACGAGGCCGAGGCCGCGCTCGAGCGGGCGATCACGCTCGAGCCTGACCCCGACACGCTGGGGCAGCTGCTGGCCCTGCAGCGCCGCCGGGGCAACTTCTCGGCGGTGGCGGGCTCGTTGCTACGGCTGCGCGACATCGCGCCGACGCCCGAGGAGCGCTCCCGCCTGCAGGTCGAGGTGGCGCAGCTGTACGAGCGCGAGCTGAAGGACGACGAGGCGGCCGTCGAGGGGTTCCGGCAGGCGCTCGAGTTCGACCCGGTGAACGCGCAGGCGCTCGAGGCGCTCGAGAAGCTGTACACACGGCTCGACCGCCCAGCCGAGCTGCTCGCGGTCTACGAGCGCGAGCTCGAGCTCACCGGGGACTACCGGGAGCGGGTGCGGCTGCTGTTCAAGAGCGCTGCCATCTGGGAGGAGCGCTACCAGAACCTCAGCAACGCCGACGCCTGCATCGACGCAGCGCTGCAGGTCGACCCGCAGAACGTGCAGGCGATCAAGACGCTCGAGCGGCTGCGCAAGGCCCAGGGCCGGTGGGATGAGCTCATCGGCGTCGTCGACCGGCACCTCAACCTGCTGACCGACCCCGAAGAGAAGGCCGCTCTGTGCGTCGAGATGGGCGACATCTTTCACCAGCAGCTCAAGGCGGTGGACCGCGCGGTGACGGCGTACCACCAGGCGCTCGAGCTCGACCCGCGCTGCCGGCCAGCGATGCACGCCCTGGGGACGCTGTACGAGCGCAGCGGCAACTGGCCCTTCGCGCTCGACATGATCGAGCGTGAGGCGCAGGCGCTGGGGGCGGGCCCCGAGGCCGTCGAGCTGTGCTTCCGCGCGGGGAAGATCAACGAGGACATGTTGATCGACCCGGGGAGCGCGAAGCGGAACTACCTGCAGGCGCTCGAGTTCGACCCCGCGTACCTGCCGGCGATTCGGGCCCTCAAGGGCCTCTACGAGGTGGAGCAGGACTGGGAGAACTACGAGAAGGCGCTGCTCGAGGAGGCGCGTCAGACCGAGGACCCCCAGGAGCGCAGCGAGGCGTACCTCGCGGTGGCGCGCTACTTCGAGGGCCGCGAGGACGTCGAGCGGGCGACGAAGCACTACGAAGAGGCGCTGAAGCTGGTGCCCGACGCGCTCGACGCGGCGCGGCCGCTGGCCGACATCTACCTCTCTGCCGAGAACTTCGAGCGCTGCGAGAAGATGCTCGACATCGTCACGGCGAAGCTGTCGCAGCGGTACGCGGCGGCCCCCGACGACGACGGGCTCGCGCGCGAGCTGTGCAAGCGCTTCTACCGGCTGGGCTACGTCAGCGAGAAGAACGGCCGCCGCGACAAGGCGCTCGGCTCGTTCGAGAAGGCCTACCAGCTCGACGCCACCAACCTGGCGGTGCTCGAGGGCTACGGCAACCTGCTGGTGCAGGCGAAGCGCTTCGAAGAGGCCCTCAAGGTGTACCAGGCCATCGTCCTGCACCACCGGGGTGACCTCACCGACCTCGAGGTGGCCGAGATTCACTGGACGCTCGGCGACCTGCACTTCCAGCTGAAGCAACTCGACCGCGCCGAGAACCAGTTCGACAAGGCGCTGGCCATCGACCCAAGCCACGAGCCGTCGCTCCGCTCGATGGTGGCCATCGCCGAGACGACGCAGACCTGGGAGCGCGCCGGTGAGTTCCGGCAGCGGCTGCTGCAGGTGCTCGAGGGCGAGGCGCGCTACGAGAACGGCGTCGCCCTCGGTGCGCTGGCCCGGGAGCGGCTGTCGGACGCCTACCTCGCCATCGACGCCTACCTCGCCGCGCACAAGGTGCGCCCCGACGTGCTCGAGGTGATGGATGCGCTGTACGTGCTCTTCCGCGAGACGAAGCAGGGCGCGAAGGCCGCCGAGATGCTCGAGCGCATGCTGGGCACCGACGCGCTGCGGAGCGAGCCGGTGAAGGCCAAGCGCGTGTACTTCGCCCTCGGCGAGATCGCCCGCGACGAGCTGATGGACCTCGACAAGGCGGTGCAGGCCTTCAACGCGGCGCTCGACCTCGACTGGCGCTTCGTCGAGGCCTTCACCGCGCTCGAGGCGATGCTGGGCCGCAACAAGAAGTGGAAGACGCTCGACGACAACTACAAGCGCATGCTGGCGCGCTTCCCGAAGACCGACGAGACGCACCTGGCGCGCATGGCCATCTGGCGCGCGCTCGGAGACATGTACCTCAACGTGATGAAGGCGCCGGACGCGGCGGTCGAGATCTACAAGGTCGTCGCCGCCGGCCTGCCCGACGACCTCGAGGTGCAGGAGCAGTTCGCCGCGCTCGCGCAGCAGCAGCCCGGCTACGAGCAGGACGCCGTCGACGCCTGGCGGCGCACCCTGGGGACGACCTCGACGCCCGGCAAGGTGGCCTCGGCGCTCGCCGAGCTTGCCGCCCGGAGAAAGGACTACGACTCGGCCTGGCTCGCGGCGCAGGTCTCGTCGGGGCTCATCGGCGAGGTCGGCGACGCCGAGCGCGAGATTCTCGCGAAGCTGACGCCCTACGCGAAGAAGCGCGAGGCGACCGATCGCTCGCTCACCGACAGGCTCTGGCAGCAGCACCTGTTCCACCCGCGGGTGCGCGGCCCCCTCGCCGACCTGATGGGCATTCTCTTCGAGCAGGCAGGCCCGCTCTGGAAAGAGGAGTTCGCCCGCTACGGCATCGTGCCGAAGAAGCACCTCATCGACGTGGCGCAGGGCGCTGAGTACCACCTGACGCACTACCGCGCGGTCAGTCGAATGCTGGGCATGCAGCAGCTCGCCCTCTACTCGCCCTTCCTCGTGGCGCAGCGCGACCGCATCGCGAAGAAGTCGACCGAGGCGCCGCCGGACCCGATGGTCGGCATCGAGGTGCTGCACACCGACCCGGTGGGGCTCAAGGTGGGGGGAAAGTTCTTCAGCGAGCAGGGGCAGCGCGAGACCTACTACCTGCTCGGGCGCACGATGGCGCTGCTGCGCCCCGAGCTGGTGCTGACGGCGCGGCTGTCGGCGGAGCGGCTCGAGGCGGTGCTCCAGGCGGCCATCAGCCTGTCGGTCGACCGGTTCCGCTTCACGGCCGACCTCAGGGCCATCGACGTCGAGCGCAAGCTGCTCGAGCGGTCGCTGTCGGAGCAGGCGCGCAGCGCCCTCGCTCGCGTCACCCGCGACTACGTCAAGGTGGCGACGCCGAACGACCTGCGCAACTACCTCGAGGGGGCCGAGCTGACGGCGGTGCGGGCCGGGGCCTTCGTCGCCGGCGAGGTGGAGCCGGTCAAGCGCATGGTGATGGCCGAGACGGGGCCGGCGTTTCGCGTGCAGCCACGTTCGAAGATACGCGAGCTGATGGTGTTCGCGCTCGGCGATGATCTGCACGCCTTGCGGGTCGCGGTTGGCACCAGCGTCGAAGTTCAGCTACGCAAGTGACCAGATTGATTGACACCCCATGGCATCGCGGGCATTCGCCGGAACTCGCCAGAGGTCGGCGGCGTCCCTGCGTTGACTCGTTGGGAATCAAAACCTACGTTTTTCCGGTGTTTAGGTCCGAGGGCGACTGATGCGCTTCGTCTGTGAGAGCTGCCGCGCGCAGTACATGATCAACGACGAGAAGGTCGGGCCCAAGGGCGTCAAGGTCCGCTGCCGCAAGTGCGGCTACGTCATTCACGTCAAGCGGACCGACGGGGCGCGTGGCGGTCCGGTGGCGACCTCGAACGACACGGACGACGCGACGGCGACCCAGGTGATGAACAGCCCGCTGACGACCCCCGAGCCCTCGCTCGAGGCTTCGTTGGGTGGCGCCGAGGCCGACCCGCCCACCTCTCGGGTGAACATGAACGACCCGGCGGTGCAGGCGGCGATGGAGGCGAAGGCGGCGAAGACGGCGGCGCGGAACGCAGAGGCGGCGGCGACCGCGTCGGCAGCGGAGAGCTTCCTTGGCGCGGACGAAGATGAGATCGGCGCGGTGTTCGATTCGGTGCTGTCGGGGGGCTCGACGTCGAGCCCGGCGCCGCCGGCGGCCGAGGCGCCGAAGGCGCCGGTCGAGGGTGACCGCGACTCGACGAAGGTGCTCGACGTCGACCTGGTGAAGCGGCTGACCGAGGAGTCGAACGACACGGGGGCGCCGGCCCCAGAGGAGGTGCCGCAGCAGGACTGGTACGTGGCGCTCAACGACAAGCAGACGGGCCCCATGTCGCTCGAGGCGCTCAAGGGCCACTGGGACACGGGCGAGGTGGGCCCCGACTCGCTGTGCTGGCGCGCCGGCTTCACCGACTGGGTTCCGGTGAGCCAGGTCAAGCTGCTCGCGACGGTGCTGGCGCCGAAACCTGCGCGGCCGATCGTCGTGGCGCCGGCCGCGACGGTGACGACAGGCCTCGCGGCGCCGTCGGTGGTGAGCGTGCCGGTGCAGTCGGCGTTCTCGGCCGGCGGCGTGGTGACGACGGTGCAGTCCGAGGTGCAGGTGCCGATGGCGGCGGCGCCGTCGAGCAGCCCCGCGGCCATCGAAGAGACCGGCACCTGGCGCCCGTCGGCCGGTTCGGCGCTGGCGTCGCTCGTGAAGGAGGAGCTCGAGGTGCTGGCGAAGCCGGCGACGAAGAAGCCCGAGCCGGTCGCCGAGAGCGGCGGGTTGCTCGACCTTCCGGCACCCGACGAGCGGCCGGCGGCTCCGGAGCGCTCAAGCGAGGTCGCCGCCTCGCGCGCGGCGCCGCCTCCACCGGTCAACCCGTACCTGGCGAACCCCGGGGCGACGTACAGCGCGCCCGCGGTGACGCAATACCGTCCGCCGTCGAACCGCGGCCTGCTGATTGGGCTCGGCGTCGGGGGCGGCGTGCTCCTGTTGTCGCTCATCGGGCTGGTGGCATTCCTCGCGCTGAGGGAACCAAAGGTGGTGGTGGCACCGGCCCCGGTCGCGGCGCCGACTCCACCCGCGGTCCAGGGCCCCGCGCCGACGGTAGCCGTCGCGCCCCCGCCAGGCGTACCGGCAGCTGCTGCGCAGCCGCTCCAACCGGCCGAGGCCCCCGGGACCCCGGCACCGCCCGCCGCGCTCCCAGTGGCCGCGGCGACGCCGTCAGAGCCCGACAGAGCGCCCGTGGGGGCATCGCCGGTCGCGCAGGCGAAGGGCGCCGGACCGGGTCGTTCCCCGGGAGGCGCGAAGGTGGCCGCGGTGACGCCTCCACCTACGCGCGAGAAGGAAGAGCCCGCGCCAGAGCCGGTGAAGGAGGCGCCAAAGCAGGCCGCCGGCGGTGGTGACGGAGACGACTTCGACTCGGTCTTCGGGGACACGAAGAAGCGGGTCTCGAAGGACGAGTCGGCCCCGACCGCCGAGGCGCCCAAGAAGAAGGGCGGGTACATTCCACCGCCTCCGGGGAGCGCGGGCGGAGACGTGAAGGAGGAGTTCGACAAGAACGACATGATGGAGGTGCTCCTCGCGAACAAGGCCGGGCTCGCGAGGTGCGCGGAAGAACAGCGCAAGCGCGAAGGTGGCGGCGGGAAGATCGTCATGCGGTGGACGATTGACACCAGCGGGGCGGTGAAGAGCGTCGGCGTCGTCACCGAGGAGTTCAAGGGGAGCTACATGGCGCAGTGCATGAGCGCCCTCATCAAGGCGATGAAGTTCCCGCGGCACAAGAAGCAGGGCGAGCCGGTCGAATTCCCGTTCAAGTTCTGAGGCCCGGTGCCCGTCGCCAGCAGCGCGAGATGTCCGGCGCATGCGGCGGTCCAGGCCGTCGAGGTCTGCGAACGCTGCGGGCGCTTCGTGTGCGCCGAGTGCCTCACGTTCGCCCAGGACGGGGCGGCGCTCTGCCCGGGGTGCTTCGCGCTGCCGCGCGGCCGCTCGTCGAGGTCGGGGCTGGCGTTGGGGCTGGTGCTGGTGGGGTGGAGCGGCTGCCTGCCGCTGACGCCGGTGGGCATGGCGATGGCGTGGACTGAGCTGAAGGCCATCGAGCGGGGCGAGTCGGCCGAGGCGTCGAAGCCGGGGGCGCAGTGGGCCCTGGGCCTGGGGGCGCTCCAGCTCGTCGGCGGCGTCCTCATCGTCGCGGGGGTGGTGGGCTGGACGATGCTCAGGGCATCGAGCTGACGCGCCCGCCCGGGCGTCCTCGTCGCGGGCGTGACAGGGCGTGCCGCGCGCTGGCGCGGAACACCTTCGAACCACGGTGGTGAAGCCCGGCACGTTTCATGCGTCGATGGGCCGGTCAACGTTCGTTGACTCCGAAGCTGGCGTCTCTACAGTGCCAGCTCCTCGGTTCTTCCCGAATCGTGCACCGCACGCCTCACTTCACGGAGAGTGGTCCCCATGACGAACAAGACGAGTCTCTGGCTCGCTGCCGCGGTCGTAGCAGGCTTTGCGTTCGGCTTCGCAGGCTGTGGTCCAACGACGGATCCGATGACGACGATGTGCAGCGGCGACGCGCAGTGCAGCGCTGGTGAGGCCTGTCACCCGGTGCTCCGGCGGTGCGTGACGGCGTGTACCGGCGCCTCCGACTGCCCCGACTCGGCGAAGACCTGCGCCACCTTCGGCGGGCTCGCCTCGGGGAACGACGCGGGTGTCAGGGCCTTCTGCCAGTGCTCGACCGACGCGCTCTGCGACCGCGGCTCGGCGGGCCAGGTCTGCCAGCCGGCGACGAAGCTCTGCGGCGCCAAGTGCACCGCCAACAGCGACTGCCCTTCGGGCGCGACCTGCAACAGCATGACGGGAAAGTGCGCGGCGGGCTCGACGGGTGACGGCGGGGCGGGCGATGGCGGGCTCGCCGACGGCGGCGCGGGAGACGGTGGAACGATGATGGATGGCGGCATGGCCTGTACGCCCGGGTCGTGTACCGCGCCCGCCATCTGTACCCTCGGGGTGTGCGGGGCTCCAGCCGCGTGCGTGGCGCCCGCGTTCCAGCCCGGTTCGTGCCCGAACGGTCAGCTCTGCGCTACCAACGCTTGCGCCGAGGTCCCGTTCGCGCCTGCCTCCTGCATGAATTTTGCTGCCGGAACGACGCCGCGGGCCTGGAACCCGGCCTCGGCGAATGGCCCCATCATCACCGAGGTGACCCAGCTGAGCTTCGCGGTCGACGCGGCCTTCTGCGGCGCCGGCGCGAACGAGAAGCGGGGGCGCATTCGCATTCGCGCGTACGACCCCAGCGCTCCAGGGCGCCTGACGACCGAGACCGGCCAGCCCTCTCTCCGACGCTACCAGCTCAGCGGTAACTCCCTCGCCGTCGGGGCCAACGAGATTCAGAGCTACGTGAGTTCCAACATGGGCCAGAACGCGGAGTTCATCGTCAACGTCTGCACTGGGACGTCGACGAACTCGCTGTCGGTCGGGTACGCCTACGAGAACGGTAACCCGGTGTGCGTCACGCTTCAGTGAATCATTCCGATACCGCATCGTTCATCATCAAGCGGTCGGTCTCGAAAGGAATCAACGCCATGAACAAGTTGCCCATTCTCGTTGGTGCAGTCCTCACCTCGTCGGCCTTCGCGCAGACGACCAGCTCGCAGGGGGCGGTGCGACCGACGCTCAACACGCTCTCTTGTCCGAAGGGCGCCCGAGCCGTGAGCGACGGTGAAGGGTTCTTCTGTTCGAAGACCGGAGCGCCAGGCGGTGAGCGGCTCAACGGCCCCTACGTCGGGCTGCACAAGAACGGCGTGAAGGAGAGCGAAGGGCTGTACATCGACGGCGAGCGGTTCGGGAAGTGGCGCTTCTGGAACGACCAGGGCGTCAAGGTTCGCGAGATTGAGTTCAAGAATGATTCGTATGACGGCGAGTTCGTCGAGTTCCACGCGGACGGCGCCGTGAAGCTCTCGGTCACCTACGTTCAGGGCAAGAAGCAGGGGCTCCAGCGGGAGTTCGATGCGCGCGGCAAGGTGGTCGCGCAGACGAATTTCGTCGACGATCGCGCGGCGAAGTAGCCGACGCGTCGCTGCACGCGCGAAAGACGGTGTCTGCGCGATGCCGTCCTTCGCTCGCCGTTCGGGAGCTGCCGTGAGCGTTCGACTCCTCGTGTTGTTGTTGTCGAGCGACGCGGCCCTCGCGCAGAGCCGCGGTGAGGGCACGCCGCAGGGGGGCCGGTGCCCGAGCGGTACGACCCCAGGCGAGGCTCGCGACGGTATGGCTACGTCGTTCTTCTGCACGAAGGCGGGGCGCTTGGGCGAGCCACTCATGCACGGCCCCTACCTGGGCCTCTACAAGTCGGGAAAGAAGCGCGTCGAGGGCGCCTACCTCGACGGCAAGCGCACTGGCCTGTGGGTCGCCTACGACGAGCAGGGCGGCAAGCTCGAGGAGCTGAGCTTCAAGAACGACCTCTGGGACGGCAAGCGCACCCAGTGGATCAAGGGCCAGAAGATCCTCGAGGAGAACTGGGTCGACGGGAAGCGGCAGGGCCTTCAGAGGGAGTGGATCAACGGCAAGGAGCTCGCGACCGAGTTCCGCGACGACGCGCCGGTGAAGAAGTAGCGGCCCGACGTCGGGGCCCGGGGTTCGCGGGTGGGGCTCCTTCGCGGGGGTCCCGCCCTTTGCCTTTTGGAGCTACAGCACGTTGCCCGTGAAGGGGTTCGCGCGCGCGCTCGAAGACAACCCGGCACCATCGTCGCTGGGCGACGTGCGGTTGCGGTATGCGCCCTCGATGCTCGTCGGCGAGACGCCGCCTGGGCGGCGCACGTGGCGGCCCCTCGTGCTCGCCCTGCTGGGGATGACGCTCGTCGCCTCGGCCATCGCCTCACTCGCCGCCGCGCGCGCCCTCGAGTCCACGCTCGGGCTCGGGCTCGGCGCGGCCGCAGCGCTCTGGGCCTCGAGCTGGCGCGAGCGCCTCGAGCGTCGCCACCGTGCCTTCGTCGTCAACTTCGCCACCACCAGCCTGCGGCTCGATTTCTCCAGCCCCATCGCTGGGCGCCCTCGCACCCTCGTGGTGCCCTTTGACGCCGTGACCGCCGTGGAGGCGCTCGAGCAGGCCGACGGGGCCTGGTGCCTCACCGTCGACTTCACGCACCGGGGTGACGCGCTGCGGGAGGTGCTGGTGGCGCACGTTCCAGCGGTCGACGCCGCGGCCCTGCGACGCCTCTCGAGGGTGCTCGAGGGTGCCTTCGGACTCGGGTCGCCCCCGACCGGTCGCGTCGCGGACGGGACCCTGGGCGACGGCCGACCCGTCGACGCCGGAGTGACCCCTTCGAGCGCCGGGCCTTCGGGCGATCTGGCCCGAAAACCCGAATGAAACCGAAGGCCTGCAGAGGTGGGCCGGCAGGTCTTGCCGGGCATGATGCGTGCTCTCAGAGGCGTTCATGCGCTCGTGGCTCTCGGCATTCGTGGTGTTCCCGTTGGCGGCGTCTGCGTTCGAGCTCCGCGTCGATTCTCAAGGTGACGTGGTGCGCTGGCGTCGTGAGGTGACCTTTGTGGTGGACCCGGGCCTCGGGCAGGCGCTGGGTGAGCCGCGCGCCCTGAGCGCCGTCGTGGCGGCCGTGGCCGAGCTCGAAGACGCGACGCCAGCGCTGACGGTGACGGTGAAGGAGGGGCCGGTGCGGGGCGTGGGCTTCGAGTTGAGCGGACGCAATCAGAACGAGATCTTCGCGCTCGCCGACTGGCCCTACACCGACGGCGCCCTGGCCTCGACGGTCGTGACGGTGAACGCCCGCACCGACGAGATCCTCGACACCGACATCGTGTTCAATGCCGAACAGCAGACCTTCCGCGTGCTCGACGAGCGACCGGCGCGCGGTGACCTCGACGACGTTCAGAACACGCTGACCCACGAGCTCGGGCACGCGCTGGGGCTGATGCACAACGCGATGGACGAGCGGGTGGTGATGTACCCGCGCGCGGCCGCCGGAGAGGTCGGCAAGCGGGTGCTGCAGGACGACGACCGCCAGGGCCTCGTCACGCTCTACGGGTCGCCGGGAGAGGTGACGCCGGTCGCGCTGCGCGCCGCCGGGTGCTCGGCCACGGGCAGCTCGACAGGGTGGCTCGCGCTAGCGCTCGTCGTACGCTTCACGCTGCGCCGGGCGCGTCGGGCTCAGGCGCTCGTCGTGGCCTCGCGGAGCCCTGCATCGTCCCGCCGGTTCGCCCTGGCCAGCGCGCTCCTCGGCTCCCTCTTCGTTGCGGCCTCCGCCGGAGCGCAGGAGCGCAGCCCGGTGCTGACGGGCGTCGTTCGCGCCTCCGTGACGCACCGCTCGGGTGACGCGCCTGGCCTCATCGTCACCTCGCTCGACGTGCGCCTGGTGACGTGCGTCGGCGCCGCGCCGTGCGAGGCGCAGGTGCGGGTCACCGTGCCCGGGGGCCGCCTCGGCGAGCTCGAGCAACGGGTCGAGCACCACCCGGTCCCTGCCGTCGGTGAGACGCTGGGCCTCGCGCAGCGCCGGGGGCGGTGGGTCGTCTACCGCCTCGCCGATCGGGACGAGGCGCAGCGCTTCGAGGCGCTCTGTTCAGGGTCGGCAGCACCCCAGGCGGGTCGTGGAGCCCCCGGGGCGAGAGCACAACCCAGCGCCGTTGCGAGGTGAGGTGGCTGGCACCCGTCTTGAATTCATCGACCGCACAAGGAGCCCACCATGGAGAAGCCTGCTGTGACCCGCCGGATCCTGGTCGTCGATGACGAGGAGAACGTCTGCCATGCGCTGCGCCGGAGCCTGCGGAAGGAGGGGTACGAGCTCTTCTTCGGAAACGAGCCGGCACAGGGGCTCGAGGTGCTCCGGAAGGAGCGTGTCGACATGGTCATCAGCGACCACCTGATGCCGAACATGACGGGGCTCGAGTTCCTCAAGCTGGTGCGCAATCGGTACCCCGACGTGATGCGCATCATGCTGACGGGCCACGCCGACATGCAGACGGCCATCGACGCCATCAACCAGGGAAACATCTACCGCTTCCTGACCAAGCCGTGGGACGACACCGAGCTCAAGGTGACGTTGTTCCTGGCGTTCGAGCAGCTCGAGCTCGAGCGCGAGAACCGGCGGCTGATGGCGATGGTGCGGCGGCAGTACGACATGCTCAAGGCGCTCGAGAAGGACAACCCTGGCATCAGCTCCGTCGTGCGCGACGCCGAGGGCTACATCCTCATCGACGAGGAGCCCGGCTCGACCCGCGAGGGCATGGACTTGAGGTTGGTCGCTTCCTGACGCCGCCATGATGGCCGGGAACACATCGCCGGCGGTGCTCCTGGTGGCGGAGTCGGCGCCGCTGGTGGCGCGCATCGAGGATCTGCTCGAGCCCTGGGGCGTGCTCGCGATTCAGGCGCCCCCTGAGCTCGCGCTGACCATGGTGGACTCGGGCCATGCCCGCATCGTGCTGTGCGAGGCGCGTGAAGGGCTGCGCCTCTTCCTCGAGCGCCTCAAGGCCGCGGGCGCCGTGCCCATCGTCGTCGGCCGGCAGCCGGCCGAGCCCCTCGGCGACGTCGAGTTCGCCGGCAAGCCAAGTGACCTCATCGCGGCGGTCTTCCGCTCGCACGGGCGCCTCGCGGGGCTCGAGCCGACGAACGCGGAGCGGGTCAACGAGTTCGCTCAGTCGATCGCCTCGAAGTTCACGCTGCCCGAGCTGGTGAAAGAGGCCATCGCCCGCACGCGGGAGCTCTGCGACGCCGACGGCGCCAGCCTGCTCCTGGTGGACCCCGAAACCGGGGCGCTGTGCTTCGACACCGTCGACGGCGCGGTTGAGGGGAAGATCGAGCGGGTGCGCCTGGCCCGCGGGCAGGGGGTCGCCGGCAAGGTGGCGGTCGAGGCGAGGCCGAGGCTGGTCGCGCACGCCGCCGACTGCGCCGACTTCGACCCGACGGTCGACCGGAACACGGGCTTTCGCACCGGCTCGATGGTGGCGGTGCCGCTGGTGCTCAGCGGTGACGTGCTGGGCGTGTTGATGGCCGTGCGCTCGGTCGAACGCCCGCCGTTCACGCCGGTGACGCTCCACCGGCTCGTGCAGCTCTCGCCGCACGTCGCCATCGCCGTGCACAACGTGCAGATCACCACGCAGCTCCGCAGCGCGCAGACCGAGGCGCTGCAGGCGAACGCGGGCCTCGAGCAGAAGGTGCGGGAGCGCACCGAGCAGATCACCCGGGCCAAGCAGGAGTGGGAGCGCACGTTCGACGCCATCAGTGAGCCGATCGCGCTCCTCGACGGCTACGTCATTCGGCGCGCGAACCAGGCCTATGCCCGGCGGGTGAAGCTCTCGGTGAAGGAGCTGCCAGGCAAGCGTTGCCACCAGGTCTTCGCCGGGCGCGACGCGCCGTGCCCCAGTTGCCCGCTCGGCAAGGGGCGTCAGGTGTCACTGTCGGCGGAGCTGACGATTCCGAACCCCAGCACCCAGAAGGACTCGACGGTCGAGCTGTCGGGCTACTGGCTGAACGACGACGTGGCGTCGAACTCGGTGGTGGTGACGTACCACGACGTGACCCAGTCGCGCTCCATGGCGGAGCGGCTGCGCGAGAGCGAGCGGTTGGCGGCGGTGGGGCAGCTCGCCTCGGGCGCGGCCCACGAGATCAACAACCCGGTGGGGTTCGTCACGTCGAACCTGCGCTCCCTCCGCGGCGTGGTCGACGAGCTGCGCATGCCGCTTCGCTCGCTGACCGACGTCATCGGCCTGGTGAAGGAGAAGCGGCTCGACGCGCTGGCGGCGCTCATCGACTCGCTGGACGAGCCCGATCTCGAGACGCTCGATGAGGCGGTCGAGATGATCGACGAGTCGCTCGACGGAGCCCGCCGGGTGAGCGACATCGTGAAGGGGCTCCGCGAGCTCTCGCGCCTCGAGATCGGCCGCCGGGAGCCCGCCGACACCAACTCGTCGGTGACGCGGGTCGTGCGCAACGAGTTCGGCGAGGTGCCCCAGAATCTGCAGCTCGTGCTCGAGGCGACGGTGCACGCCGACATCGCGCCCCTGCAGCTCGATCAGGCGCTCGGCCACCTCATCAAGAACGCCCGTCAGGCGACGCCGTCGAAGGAGCGCGTCGTGGTGCGCACCTGGAGCACCTCGACCGAGGTGCTGATTCAGGTGCGTGACGAGGGGGTCGGCATCGCGAAGGAGCACCTGCGGCGGGTGTTCGAACCCTTCTTCACCACGCGCGGCGTGGGCAAGGGCATCGGCCTCGGCCTCACCGCGGCCTACGGCATCGTTCGACGGGTCGGCGGCGACATCGAGGCGGAGTCGGATGGGCCGGGCCGGGGCGCGACCTTCACCGTCCGGCTCCCGAGGGCCGAGGCCACTTCGTTCGCGCACGTCGCTTGAGCCCGCGCTGACGGCCGCGTGCGAGGCCACCGGCAGCGCGAGGCGGTCGGGGGCCTCAGCGGGCGTCGGCGGTGGGCAGCTCGTCCGACAGCGCGCGGACCTCTCCGGTGAGGTGCATCGAGCAGAACTTCGGCCCGCACATCGAGCAGAAGTGCGCCGACTTCGCGCCCTCGGCGGGCAGCGTCGCGTCGTGGAACGCGCGCGCCCGCGTCGGGTCGAGCGACAGGTTGAACTGGTCCTCCCAGCGGAACTCGAACCGCGCCTTCGAGAGCGCGTCGTCGCGGGCCTGCGCGCCGGGGTGGCCCTTCGCCAGGTCGGCCGCGTGGGCGGCCAGCTTATAGGTGACGACGCCGACGCGAACGTCCTCCCGGTCGGGCAGGCCGAGGTGCTCCTTCGGGGTGACGTAGCAGAGCATCGCCGTGCCGAACCAGCCGATCATCGCTGCGCCGATGCCCGAGGTGATGTGATCGTACCCGGGGGCGATGTCGGTGGTGAGCGGCCCCAGCGTGTAGAACGGCGCCTCGCCGCAGGCCGAGAGCTGCCGAGTCATGTTCTCTCGAATGAGGTGCATCGGCACGTGGCCTGGGCCCTCGACCATCGTCTGAACGTCATGCGCCCACGCCCGCTTCGTCAGCTCGCCCAGCGTCTCGAGCTCGGCGAACTGGGCGGCGTCGTTCGCGTCGGCGACGGAGCCGGGGCGGAGCCCGTCTCCGAGCGAGAACGAGACGTCATGGGCCTTCATGATCTCGCAGAGCTCGTCGAAGTGCGTGTACAAGAACGACTCGCGGCGATGGGCGAGGCACCAGCGCGCCATGACCGAGCCGCCGCGCGAGACGATGCCCGTCAGCCGGGTCGCGGTGAGCGGCACGTGGGCCAGCCGCAGTCCGGCGTGCACGGTGAAGTAGTCGACCCCCTGCTCGGCCTGCTCGACGAGGGTGTCGCGGTAGAGCTCCCAGGTGAGGGCCTCGGCCTCGCCGCCGACCTTCTCGAGCGCCTGGTAGAGGGGCACGGTGCCGACGGGCACGGGGCAGTTGCGCAGGATCCACTCCCGCGTCTCGTGGATGTTGGGGCCCGTCGACAGGTCCATCACGGTGTCGGCGCCCCAGCGAATGGCCCACACCATCTTCTCGACCTCTTCCTCGATCGACGAGGTGACGGCCGAGTTGCCGAGGTTGGCGTTCACCTTCACCAGGAAGTTGCGACCGATGATCATCGGCTCGAGCTCGGGGTGGTTGACGTTGGCGGGGATGATGGCGCGGCCGCGGGCGACCTCGTCGCGCACGAACTCAGGGGTGATCTCGTTCGGTGTCGAGGCGCCGAAGGCCTCGCCCGGGTGCTGCGCGCGCGCCGACTGCAACCGGTGGTTCTCTCGCAGCGCGACGAACTCCATCTCGGGGGTGATCTCGCCGCGGCGCGCGAAGTGGAGCTGGCTGGCGGTGTGGCCCCGCTTCGCCCGGAGCGGCGCGCGGTCGACGTGAAGGCGCAGCGCGGCGAGGCGTGGGTCGGCCAGGCGCGCCTTCGTGTACGCAGAGCCGCTCTCCGCCAGCCGCTCGAGCTCGGCGCGCTCGGCGGTCCAGGCGCGCACCACGGGCAGCCCCCGGCGCAGCTCGAGCGCGACGGCGGGGTCGGTGAACGGCCCCGAGGTGTCGTAGAGCCGCACGGGCTCGTTGTGGGTGACGCGTCCGTCGGCGTCCCGCGTGGGTGACAGCGTCACCTCGCGCAGCGGCACGCGCACGCGGGGCCCTTCGAGGTACACCTTGCGGGAGCGGGGGAAGGGCTCGCGCGTGATGCCCGCGAGGATAGACGGGTCGACTGACAGCTTCGTGTGGGGCTTCGCCATGGCACTCCCTCCGCCGGTGTGAACCGGATCAGGTTCGGCGGGTCGAGCGCAGCCACGCTCCTCTCAGCCGCTGGCCCGCGCTCGGGCAGGGCGGCTCCCCGGTGTGGCGCGGCTGGTATCACGGGACGCAGCCCTCGCGCGTGGCTACTTGCGGTTGAAGCGATTCATCGCCCCCTGCATGCCCTCGCGCACCCACCCCTCGCAGGCCTCCATCGACCGGCCGATGAGCTCGGGCAGCGCGTGCCGCTCGTCCTTCGAGAAGTCGCCCAGCACGTGGCCGACGACGCGCTCCTTCGCGTTCGGGCCCTCGGGCTTGCCGATGCCGAAGCGCAGGCGTCCGTAGCCCTCCTGGCCCCAGGACTCGCGGATCGAGTTGAGCCCGTTGTGCCCGCCCGAGCCGCCCCCGCTCTTGAGCTGGAGCTTGCCGAAGGGCAGGTCGAGCTCGTCGTGCAC
>JADCJJ010000466.1 GCA_020247085.1 Myxococcaceae bacterium
CCGTCGGGCTGCGGCGCGCCGACGATGACCAGCGTGCTGCCGACGACGAGACCGTCACCCTGCCCGGCCCGCACGTAGGTCTTCGCGCCGTCGACGAAGAGCTCGGCCACCGCCTTCGACTCGACCACATCACCCGGCGCGGCCTGCACCACGTCGGCGATGGGCGGTACGAGCACCGGCGTGGGCTCCTTCGGAGGCTCAGGCGGCTTCGAACCGTCGTCCTTCCCGGAGCCCGGCGGCACCGGCTCGAGGGGCGTCTTGAGCGCTGCCGATGGCTCGGCGGGCCCGACCGCCGAGCCTGACTCCCCGGAGCGCCCCGACAGCAGGGCCCAACCGCCCAGCCCGGTGAGCGCGACCACCAGCGCGGCGGCGGCGACAAGCGGGGCCTTGCTGGGCGGGAGGGCGACGGCCTGCAGCTGCGCGGTGCTCATGGGGGGCTCCAGTGCGGGGGCGGCGGGGGTGGCGCGGGCAACGGCCCTCAGCGCCGGGTTGGAGGCGAGGGTCGGCTCGATGGCCACCTCGGTCATCGACTGGGTCGGCGGCGCCCGCAGCACCGACGCCCGCGTCAACAGCGCCTGCGTCGAGGCGTACTCGGCCGCGCAGTGGGCCTTCACGAACTCGCCAATCTGCACCTTCGAAGGCATGCCCGACAGCAGCATGAGCTCGTCCATCAGCGCGCGGGCGAAGGCGTCGGTGCTGGGGTAGCGCTGCGCCGGGTCGACCGAGAGCGCCTTGAGCACGACCTGCTCGAGCGACGCCGGGACCTCGGCGCGCAGCGACGAGAGCGGCCGCGCGGTGGGCTTCGCCATCGCCACCACCATCTCGGTGAGGGTGCCGCGCTCGATGAAGTTGCGGTTCGACAACAGCTCCCACAGCACGATGCCGAGCGCGTACTGGTCAGCGCGGTGGTCGACGGCCTCGCCGAGCGCCTGCTCCGGGGCCATGTAGCCCAGCTTGCCCATGACCGAGGGCGTGGCCGTGTGTTGACTGCGCGCCTCGGACTTCGCGACGCCGAAGTCGATGACCTTCACCTCGCCCTCGTAGGACACCATGAGGTTCTGCGGCGAGACGTCCCGGTGCACGATGTGGAGCGGCGTTCCGTCGACCGCCGCCTTCCGGTGCGCCGCGCCGAGGCCCTCGGCGGCCTGCTGCACGAGGTAGATGCTCACCGCCACCGGCAGCAGCTGCCCCTGCTCGCGAACGTGGGCGTGCAGCCGCGCCAGGTCGATGCCGGCGACGTACTCGAGGGCGAGGTACAGCGTGCCGCCCTCGTCGCCCATGTCGAGCACCTGGGCGATGTTCGAGTGCTGCAGCTGCGTCAACAGCTTGCCCTCGTGCAGGAAGCGCGAGACGAAGGCCTTCTCCTTCGCCAGCGACGGCAGCACCGTCTTGACGATGCACAGCTTCTCGAAGCCGTGGGTGCCGGTGAGCCGGGCCAGCCACACGGCCCCCATGCCGCCCTCACCGAGGGCCTCGAGCAACTCGTATCGTCCCAACCGCCGCAGCTGCTCCATGGGTCGCCACCGATTCTGACGCGGCTTCGACGAGAGGCCACGAGGTTTCTTCGCGCCGGGGGCGCTGGCCCCGGTTCGGCGGCTGTGGTGAACCGCGCCCGTGCGCACGCCCCCTCCTTCGCTGGCCGCGTTTCCGGCGGTGACCCACGAGAAGCTCCGCTACGCCGACACGGACCGCCAGGGGCACGTCAACAACGCCGTCTTCGCCGTCCTGCTCGAGGCGGGGCGCGTCGAGCTGCTGTGCGCGCCGCCGGCGCCGGTCTTCGAGCCCGGGTGCGCCTTCGTCCTCGCCCGCCTGCAGCTCGACTTCCGCGCCGAGCTCTCCTGGCCGGGGCAGGTCGACGTCGGCACCCGCGTGGCCGACGTGGGGACGAGCTCGGTGACGCTCGAGCAGGCGCTGTTCCAGGCAGGGCGGTGCGCCGCCGTCGCCACCACCGTCGTCGTGCAGGTGAGCGAGGCCACCGGCCGGCCTCAGCCGCTGACCGAGGTGGCCCGGGAGCGCCTGGCCCGGTGGACCGGCCCCCGGCCCTGACGGGCGAACGGGCCGCCAACCGGGGTAGCCTGTCCGGGCCGGCGACGGAGCGACGCGCCACCCGGAGAAGGCCGATGCGAGACGAGCTGAAGCGACGATGGCGCGCGTACCTCGAGGGCCAGGCCGAGTTCGTTCAGCTCGAGCTCATCGACCACCCCGAGAGCCTCGCGCACCGGTGGTGGGCGGGCGTGCTGCAGCAGGTCGAGCCGCACCTGGTGCTGCCTGAGTTCAAAGACGGCGTGACGGGCCTCCAGGCGCGGCTGGGGGAGGGCCCGCTCGACGAGGCGCTCCGACAGGCGGGCGTGCCCAGGTACCTCACGAACATCTGGGACACGACGTTCGCGCTTCACCACTCGGGCGTGATTCACGGGGTGCTGGCCGGCTGGGCGGTGCGGCTGATTCGCGAGCCCGCGGCCCTCGTCACCCTCATCTACGCGGCGTGCAAGTACGGGCCGGGCCTCAGCATCTCGGGGCGGGACGCCTCGCAGGCGGTGGACCGGCTGTGCCAGCACGCGCTCTCGCTCGACCCGACCAACGAAGACGTGCGGTGGGCGTACGAGCAGCCGAACTTCCTGCCGGGGCTGGGGCGCCGCCCGGGGCGTCCACCACCGGCGTGAAGCAGACCGACCGGCCGTCCGGCGTGGCGGGGCGTCGAGGCCGCGACGCGAGGCCCCTCGGTGCGTCCTCGTCGACGCGCGACGCGGGGCCAGGGCCGGGGCGCGCCGGCGGCAGCCGCCCGCTCCCTGCGCTCGTCGCAAGGTGCCGCCGAGGCCCGGCGTCGCGCCTGCTGACACCACCGCCGCCGGCGGGACGGCGCCAGACGCCCTCGTCAGGCCCGCGCCAGCAGCGCCTCGGCGTTGAGCCGGGCCAGGGCCATGATGGTGTGCTGCGGGTTGACGCCCAGGTTGGTGGGAATCACCGACGCGTCGGCGACGACGAGGCCCTGGTAGCCGTGCACGCGGCCCTCGCCGTCGACGACGGAGCGGTCCGGGTCGGCGCCCATGACGCAGCCGCCGAAGAGGTGTGTCAGCACCGCGATGTAGTGGCGCGGGTCGGTCGGCCCCTCGCGGAGCCGGTCGACGTCCTTCTGGCCGAGTTCGAAGGGCAGGCCGGCGACGCCGGGAATCACCGCGCGCGCGCCGGCGGCGAAGTGCATCTTCGCCAACAGGTGCAGGCCTTCGCGGAAGCGCTCCATGTCGTCGGCGTCGAGCGTGTAGCGCACGACGGGGGCGCCGCCGAAGGGCCCCGGGCTCACCGTGCCGGTCGACTCGGCGCGCACCGCGTGGCACCACATGGCGACGTGACGGTACTGGCCGAGGCGCTTCATCAGCTCGGTGCCGCCGCCGGCGAAGCGTGAGGCGACGAGCTCGAGCGGAATCGACAGCGTCTCGAGCTTGAGGCCGGGGCGCTCCCGGTACTGCGTCGAGGCCCAGCCCTGGGTGGCGCCGACGTTCTGGTCGACGGGCGCGTCGTAGACGCCGAAGACGCCGGTGCCGGGGTGCGCGCGGAAGAAGCGGCCCAGCGCCCGGCGCTTCACCCCGGAGCGCATCAGCAGCACCGGCGAGTGCGTCACCGACGCGGCGACGACGACGGCCTTCCTCGCGCGGACGAGGAACGAGGCGCCCTGCTCGCGCGTGGCCGGGTGAACGAAGCGGCCCTCGACGCCGACCGCGCGCGTGCCCTCGAGGACGACCCGCGTCACCGGCGCGCACGACAGCACCAGGCCCCCGCGCGCGAGCACCTCGGGCACCCACACGACGTTGGTGCTCTGCTTCTTCTGCTTGCGGCACCCCTGCAGGCACTGGCCGGTGCCCGCGCAGCCCTTCGCGTAGCGACGAATCCAGTGGCTCTCCATGCCCATGGCCTCGGCGCCCTTCATGGCGAGCTCGTTCGAGCGGCCGCGCGACGCGGGCGGCACCTCTTCGACGCAGAGCTCGCGCTCGAGCACCTCCTGGGCCGCCCACACGCGCTCGCGCAGGCCGTCGCCGCCGACGCCGTGCTCGCGCTCCCACTGCGAGAAGAGGTCGGCGGGGGTGCGAATGGCGATGGCCGAGTTCACCACCGTGGTGCCGCCCATGGTGCGGGCCTGGACGACGGGCCACAGGGCGCGCCCCAGCGTGACCGAGGCACCCCAGTCATCCATCAGGTCGCGCATCGCGCCGTAGGCGCTCGACGGGTAGTGCTCTGGCTCCCGCCAGGCGCCGGCCTCGACGAGGGCCACCTTCGCGCCGGCGCGGGCGAGGACGACGGCCGCCGCGGCGCCACCCGCGCCGCTGCCCACGACGACGTAATCGACGTCGTCTTCGAAGCGGCGCTCACCGAAGGACACGTGCGGCATCAGCGGGTCCTCCAGTCGGCGGGGTCGGCGGGGTAGGCGCCCAGGGCGAAGCGCCGCCGCACGTCGGGGTGCGCGCCCCAGCAGAGGCCCGCGGGGAACTTCACGAGAAAGATGGCCTGGCGCACCCAGTACGAGCCGCTCCCCGCGATGCGGCTGGCGTGCCGGTCGAGGAGCGGCGGGGGCAGCAAGAACGCCGGCAGCGGTACGAAGACGGTGAAGAGGGGCGTGAGGTGAAAGACGAGCGCGCCGAGGAAGACGCCAAGGCTCATTCGCAACGGCGCCTCGCGGTGGAAGCGCTCGAGGAACCCGTCGAGGTCGCAGTCTTCGAGGCCGGGCAGGTCACCAGCGCGGGGGTAGAGGGCACACATCGCCGAACGGACGAGCCACGTCATCGCTGGGCCGGTTACCTCAGGGAGCCCCATGCGACAACCGGGGCCCTCGACCCATCACGAGCCGTCGGGACTCTCCGGACTCGGGCCGCGGGCGCCGGCGGTGTGGTACGGCAACGGGTGGCATGCGCGACGGGGAGGCTTCGATGCGCGGAGTGGTGGGGTGTTGGCTGCTGCTGCTGGGCGCTTGTGACTGGCGACCTGCCGAGGTGGACCGGCGGTCGTTCGCGTGCACGAGCAACCAGGAGTGCGGCCCCGGGTGGGTCTGCCGCGAGTCGCTCTGCGTCGACGCGGCCGCGGGTGGCGGGCGCGCGGGCGGCGGCACGGCGGGTGGCTCGGCCGGCGGCGCGGCGGGTGGCTCGGCCGGCGGCGCGGCGGGTGGCTCGGCCGGCGGTGAGGCGGGTGGCTCGGCCG
>JADCJJ010000467.1 GCA_020247085.1 Myxococcaceae bacterium
CTACGGCATCGACGCGGGCGTCAGCGCCGCCGAGCTGACGGCGCCCGGTATCCTCGCCTTCGTTCGGGGTCGGGAGCTCGGCGTGCTGCGACACACCGGCGAGGCGCTCGAGCTCGAGAAGTGCTCGAGGCCCATTCCACCTGTCACGCCCGCGGTCGCGACGTTCCCCGGCGGGCTCATCGTGGCCCAATCGTGCGCGAGCGGGCTCGTCGTCTCGCGGTTCGGCGCCTCACCGACGCCTGAGCGGACCGTCGAGCTCCCTGGCTTCACGCGCATGTTCGCCATGGCCGTCATCGACTCGACGCGCATCGCCATCGCGCGGTCCCCTGACGAGGCCAACCCCAGCGTCACGCTTCTGCGGCTCGAGGACCTCAGCGAGACCCGCACGATTCCCCTCGAGCCCTTGAGGGGCTGCGCCGCGGGCCTGCCCCGGCTGGTGGTTGACCCGCTGTTGAACGGTCGCTTCGCCGTCGAGATGTCCAGGGTGAGTGGACACTCGAACGGCTGTGCCAGCCTCACGCGAGTCGACGCGTGTGAGGTGGAGTGAGCCGGTACGTCACGAACCCTTCAGCACGCAGCTCACGGGGGCGTCTGGGTGCGGAACACCTGCACCGTGCGGGCGAAGTCCCACCTCGGTTCGGCCTGGTGGCAGCCGGTACACAGGCTCGAGCGCCCCATCGTCGAGTACGTCCACGTCGAGCCGGACCGGTTCGCCACGCCCCACGACCAGTCGTTGCTCGCGGCGTCCCAGCCCGCCGACTCCTTGCGCATGAAGTAGGCGCGCGTGGCCTGGTCGAGCGGTGTGGCCTCGGCCGCGACGACGAACTTGGCGATGACGCTCCCCACCTGGAACTGCACCGGGTCCGTCATCGAGTCGTAGGTGGGCGCGGCGAGGCCGTTGAACAACACGCGCACCCGCTGGCCCGAGTGGCCTCCCGTCCCGGGGTAGGTCGTCGGCAACACCTGCCGCCAGCCCTGCGCCTCGGTGATGAGGTCGAGCGAGTACTGGCCCGGCGTCCACGTGAGCGAACCGCCGTCGGGCATGGGCACCGAGGTGGAGCCGCCGTCGAAGGCCGACATGGGCGCCCCACCACAAGCGACGAGACACGGAAGGACGACGAGCACAAGGCGCATGGTGACGTTCTTACGACGGGCGGTCGGCGCTGGTTACCGCCCATCGAACCCGACCGTCAGAGCGCGTCGGCGGCGGCCTTCTCGTAGTCGCCCGCGTCGCGGGTGCTGCCGAAGCAGTAGTTCTCGAGCGTCAGCGTGCCGCTGGCCACCGTCCCCTTGACGGTGATGCTGTCGTCGTTCGTCGGCTTGTAGACGATGGTCGAAATCTTCCCGAGCGCCTCCTTGTAGTCCTTGTCGGCGCAGAGCTTGTTGATGGCCTCGCCGAACCCGGCGACGTTGGGAACCTCGCTGCCGTACTGGCCCATCTTGTCGCGGCCAATCTTGGCGAAGTCGATGGCGTCGAAGCTCTTCCAGTCATAGACGAACTTGAAGGTCTTCCCGCAAGCGCTGACCTTCTTCGTCGACTCGGCGAAGGCGTCATCGACGGCGGCCCGGGCCTTCTTCTCCTTCACTGACTGGGCGTTGGCGGTGAGCGCGAACAGCGAGACGGCGGCGACGACGAACACGTTCTTCATGGGAGGTCCTCCTTGGGTGGAACGACAAGATGACTTCATAGCGTGTCTCTGAGCATCTGCAGCGCGCGGACGCCGGGGTTGGCGGCGTCGTGGCGAAGGCGCAGCACGAGCGCGCCCTTCGAACGGTCGAGCTCGAAGTCGGAGCCCGTCGCAGGGACGACCTCGAGGCGCTCGAGCCCGGCGATGGCCGAACGGTAATCGGCGTCGGCGCAGAGCGTTGCCAGCGCCGCGAGCACCGTCACGGCCGCCAGCGGCAGCGCGCGCCCGTCGAAGGCCTTCCAGTCGACCTGAAGCTTCGGTGACGACCCGCACGCCTTCTGCGTGGCCACCGTGGCCCTCGTGAGAGCCGCCTCCACCTCGGCGCGAGGTTTCGTCCCCGAGGGAACGCCCTGCGTCTGCCGATACGCCTGCTCGAGCGTGTCGCGCGGCACCTCACCGGGCTGAGAGACGACGAGGAGCGGCGGGCGGTCGCCGAAGAGCAGCTCCCAGGTCGAGGCAGTGGAGCCCTTCACGAGCGCCCGCGCGGACGAGGAGCGGATGAAGAAGGGCGCCGCAGCTCCGACCGCCATCAGCTGGGTGCGCCGGGGGTCTGAGCTGCGCTCGAAGATGGCGATGCCCGACGACGGTTCGACCGGCAGGCCACGCCACTGCACCACCGACCTTGTGTCCGAGCCCGCCCAGGGGACGATGGAGAGCGAGACCCGGCCTGCCTCGTCAGACAGGAGCAGCTCCTCACCCCTCGCCCCGCTCGCCGCCAGCACGAGCACCATCGCCAGTCGCGTCATGGGCGCTCCGAGAGGGTGCGCTCACATCGCTTGCGCTGTACGCCCTCGAAGCCGGGCTGGCTCATCAGTTTCGGGCACAAGCGACGCCGGTTCGTGTCCGAGTCGAGCGCGCGCGCGAGGGGCGCCTTCCCAAGCCTGGGCCCACACGTCGCGACCAGGGCCGTGACGTCGTCATCGGCGTCTGCGGTCCGTTCGACTCGTTCGACGAGCGCTTCTCCCAACCAATCGGCTTCACACGGCGCGCTGCCCGCTGCGCGGCGGGCGACCTCGGCAGCGAGCACCAGCCGCGAGGGACGCTCTCGAGGAGGCAGTCGAGCCGCGAGACCGACGACGGCTTTCGACGCGAGCGGGCCGCGCTTGAGCCGCTGGATGAGCTCCTTCGCGCAGGCGAGGCCGTCTCCCCACCGCATGCAGGCGTCGAAGGCGGCGATGACGAGGGTGGTTCGGTGCTCGGCGACGGCGGGGCTCGACTCGAGGTGGCGATAGGCGTCGAGCCAGCCATCGACGGTCACCAGTGCCTGCTCCGGTTCCGTTCGTGCCAACCGCGTCAGCTCCTCGACGGCCGCCTTCTCGACGAGCGTGTTCCAGGCGGCCGTCCGCACCAGCGGGTCGACCTGGCGCGCCCGCGCCAACACCTCAGAGGACTGCCCTTGCGTGGCGAGCGCCTCGAGCTGCGGGAGCGTGAGGCCCTCGGCCGAAGCAGCGAACGCGAGGAGGGGCGCAGTCAAGATGACGATGTGCGACACCATGCGCTGGGCTGATGCAGGGGCACTCTCGAGCGTGCACGACCGGGGCGCGCTGGGAGCAACACGAGGCGGGCCACGAGCCAACGAGGTGCTGCACCCAGTTCGTCGAATCATCGCCGAGGGTCCACGTACAAGCTGAATATAGCGCGAAACCGTGGAGGAGGGCCAGAGGCTTCGGGCGCCTGAGTCGTCCTCGGGGGCGTTGCCGCGGGGGATGATGTGGCGTCAGCGAGGGGTGAAGCGGCGGCAGTGGGCAGACGGGTGCACCGCCCGCGATGGCCAGAGACGCGAGAGGGTGTCCGTCAGCCAGCCAGGGGGAGGGCGGGCTGGGCGGTGGC
>JADCJJ010000468.1 GCA_020247085.1 Myxococcaceae bacterium
CTGGTCGTTCATGCACGTGGTGCAGAACGGAGGCTCTGGCGCCCGGTAGCAGCCCACCTCGTTCTGCTCGCTGCGCGGCGGGCAGGGGTCGGCCTGGCCGTCGCCGTTCTTGTCCTCGCCGCAGCAGTACTCACCCGTCGAGCACGCGTTGCCCGCCCCGCCCTGCTCCACGCACGACTGAATGCGGCAGACGCGGGCACCACCGTCGAGCGCGCAGGCATACGGCGACCGGCAGTCTTTGTAGGCCTGGCCCGTCACCGGGTCATCGCCGACGCGGCAGTCCGTCTCACAGGTGAAGCCGCCCTTGTCGCAGTACCCGAGGTACGGGTTGTCGGGGTTGGGCTGGTCGGGGCACTCGGCGTTGTCCATGCAGTCGCCGTTGGCGCGGCAGCGCTTGGCGGTGTCTCCACCCGACTTGTCCTTTTCCTTCCGGCAGGCGAGGTTCGTGCCACCGAAGGGGTTCGACGCCGAGCGCCGGCAGTCGTTGTCGTCGTTGCAGGCCGGCTTGCAGCGGCCCGAGCCGTAGAAGATGGACGTCGGGTCGAGGTTCTTCGAGTCGACCCAGCACGTCTGGTTGGCAGGGCACCCGGGGGCGACGAGCTCCTTGTTGATGAAGTCCCAGCGGCAGCGCGGCACGCAGATGCCACCGCACGAGCCGGCGCCGGCGTCGGGGTTGTTCACCGTGCAGACGGAGCCCGACGGGCAGTTGCGGTCTTCGTTGCACCCCACCTGGGAGCAGCTGTTCGACTGCGGCGCGCAGTAGCCAGTGCCGTCGTCGATGGTGCCACAGGGGCACTGGCCCACCTTCTGGTAGCGGCAGTACTTCTTGCCGCTCGGGTCACCCATGAAGCTCGAGCACTTGCCGACGCCGATGCCGTCGGGCGGCGAGAAAATGATGGAGTTGGTTCCACACTGGTCGTCGTTGAGGCACGCCTCGCACGGCCCGAGCCGGCGACGGCAGGTGCCCTGGGCGCCGGTGCCGGCGGGCGCGTCACCCTTGCTGCAGATGCAGCCGGTGCCGCCGCGGAAGCAGACGTCGTCGCTGTCGAAGCCCTCCTGGCACTCGGTGTCGTCGTTGCACGCGCCGCCGAGCCGGGTGCCGACACGGGCGGGCGCGCACTTGCCGATCATGAGGTCGCAGATGCTGCCGTTCATCAGCCGGGCGCACTCGAGGTCGTTCTTGCACTTCGGAATGCAGTCACCGCTCGCCACGTCGCAGACGGGCCCGCGCGCGTCATTCGCGCACTGCGCGTCGGTGGTGCAGGGCTGCGGGCCGGCGTCGACGGCCGTCATCGGGGTGACGCAGGCGTTGGCGGTGCAGGTCTGCCCCTCGGCGCAGCTCGCGCACATCGCGCCGCCAGTGCCGCACGCGGCCACCTCGGTGCCCACCTGGCATTTGCCGGCGCTGTCACAGCACCCGTCCTTGCACGTCTCGCTGCACGGCCGGGTACAGGCCGGAACGAGCGCCACGACGAACCCCATCAAGGCGCCGAGCAGCGCCACCCGCGTCTCAACTCGCATGAAGTCTTCCCTCTTCTGACAAACGTCGGCCTGAATGAGGCGAAGGCGTAGCAGAGTCAGGGCCCGAGGCCTACCCACACCGCACCGTCCCGGGTGGTTTCCTTCTTCCAGATGGGCACGTCCTGCTTGAGCCGGTCGATGGCCCACTCGCAGGCCAGGAAGGCCTCTTTGCGGTGCGGCGCCGAGGCGGCGATGACGACGGCCAGCTCGCCGGGCGCGAGCAACCCCACCCGGTGGACGATGGCCAGTTGCACCCCGGGCCAGCGCGCGTGGGCCTCTTCGGCGATGCGCGCCATCTGCTTCTCGGCCATCGGCGGGAAGGCCTCGTACTCGAGGTGCGCGACGTCCTTGCCGCCCGAGGTGGCGCGCACCGCCCCCGAGAACGTCACCAGCCCGCCCTGCCCGGGGCCGCTGACGGCCTCGACGACCTCGGGCAGCGAGAGGGGTCGATCGACGACGCGGAAGAGGCCGGCGGTGCCGCCGGCGACCGGCGGAATGAGGGCCACCTCGACGCCGTCGTCGAGGACGTGTGTCGGCGCGGCGAACTCCTCGTCGACGGCGACGCGCAGGTGGCGTGAGAGCGACGAGAGGCCGGGGCGCTTCTCGAGGAGCGCCGCGAGCAGCTCAGCGACGGTGGCGCCGCGAGGGAGCCTCAGGGCCTCTGACGTGAGCCCGGCCCGCTCGCGCGCAGCGGCGAAGTAGCGAACGGTGACGGTGATGTCGCTCATGGAGCAGGCCCTTTCGTGCGGCGGGGGGTCAACGTCACCTCGAGCAGCACGGTGGCTCCGTCGGCCGCGGGCGCGACGTCGAGGAGCACCGTGTCGATGGCGGTGAGCTGCGAGAGAAACGTGCTGGTGAGGGCCTGCGTCAGCACCACGCGGCGGGGGTCGAGCCCGGGCACCATGCGCGGCTCGAGCAGCTCCCGCGCCAGCTGGCCGGCGTCGACGAAGGCCGTGAGGTGCCCCGGGCCGCAGGCCCCTTCGGCGCGCGCGCCCAGCGCCGACACGAAGTCCGTCGCGGCGCGCCCCGACAGCGGGCGCCCCAGCCGCGCGTAGAGGGTGTCGGCGTCGAGCGCCAGCTCGAGCTCATGCCCCTCGAGCGCCCGGGTGCGCCAGACGGTGGTGGCGCCCTCGCTGGCGCTGTCGACCCCCTCTTTGCGCCTCGAGAGGAGCTGGCCGACGACGCGCTCGACGGCCGGCCGGTCGGGCACGGCGGCCTCGCCCAGCAGCGTCACCCGGGGCGACGGGCGGCCCCGCGCGGCGACGGTGGCGAGGAGGAAGGCCTCGGCGTCGAAGTACAGCGCCGCGTCGAGGCGCCGGCTCACCACCTCGAGGCCTGCCTGGAGCATCGCGCCGTCGTCGGGCCCCCGGCTGACGAGCGCCGGGACGACGGCGTCGAGCGCCTGCGCCAGTGGGACGTCGGCCGCCAGCAGCGCCACGGGTCCCCCGGGCGCGTGGGCGAGCAGCCGCTGCGGGCGCGAAGCGGAAGGCGCGTTCCAGAGCGGGGCGCTCCCCAGCAGCCGCCCGATGAGCCGCACGTCGTCCCGGCCGAAGCGCAGCGCGGCCACCCCCACCGACCAGCGGGCGCCCGGCGCTGCGCGCGCGCCTGGCCTTCGCCCGGTGAAGGGTGGTGTGACGACGAGCGCGACCCCGCCGCTGGCGAGCGCCGACACCCCGGCCGACGCCACCGGGTCACCCTCGAGGCCGCGCGCCGGCGCCCGGCGCACCCCCTCGGCGGCGCGCCCCACCACCTCCCAGTCGGAGCCCGTCACCATGAAGAGCGTCCCCCGGTCGACGAAGACCTCGGCGAAGACGCCCTCGAGCGCGAAGCGACCCGCGCGCGCTGGTGACGCCTGGTACCCCCGGTCGATGAGCCAGGCCGAGAGCGCCTCGCGCGCCGAAGGCCCGTCGACGACGCCGACGAAGGCCACGGCGGCCTCGAGCCCCTGGGGCCAGTAGAGGCCGGCCCCCTCGAGGCGATCGAGCGCCGACGTGCCCTTCGGGCCCGGCTCGAGGGCGAAGGCGAACAGGGGCGTGCGCTCGAGCGCCCGCTGCACCGTCGCCGCCGACCCGAGCCGCTCCAGGAAGTCGACCGCCGGCGGCAGCTCGTCGAGCGAGCGGAACACGAGCGCCGCCTCGGCCGACGGCGCCACCGCCCGGAAGGGGTCCCTCGGCTGCACCAGCACCGAGACGCGGTCGGTCAGCCGGTCGCCCTCGAAGGCCCGCACCTCGTAGCGGCCGGCGCGGTCGAAGGTGTGCGCCACCTCGACGCCCTCTCCGGCCTGGCCGTCTCCGAAGTCCCACCGCCGCGGGCCCTCGGCCCGGAAGCTCACCGCGTGGCCGGTGTCGACGGGCGGTGTCCGCCGCTCCTCGCGCACGGCGCGGACGCACCCGCACGACAACAGCGCCAGGGCGGTGAGGTAGGGGCGCACGACGGGCCTGACTCTCTCACGGGTCGGCGGCCGTCAGAGGTCGAAGGCGATGCCGAACAGCCAGTGCCGGCTCGAGAAGTTGAGGAACGTCGGGTCGCTGCGGAAGCGCTCCTGGAAGTTGAACTCGGCGAAGAGGTACGTGTGGTTGACGCCGATGCTCGAGTCGAAGTCTCGCGCCAGGCGCTGGTCCAGGAAGTCGAGCATGAACGACAGGCCTACGGTGCCCGCCGCGCCCAGGGCCACGCCCGTCGCGACCATGCCGTCGGCGACGTCGAACTGGGAGCCGTTGACGACCCACCACGGCATCACCATGAACTGGGCCTTCACGTACGGCACCAACGGCACGTTGTACCTCATCGCCGCCCAGTCGAACCGGTACGCCACCGTCGGGCGCACGGTGAGTATGCGCAGGCCCGTCGACTGGTCGGCGCGCATACCCGTCGTGGCGTTGATGGCCCGCTTGAACTTCTCGGCGTAGGCCACCGAGGCGCCGACGGTGAGCGTGCCGAAGCTCTTCCACAGCATGTACTCGAGGCCCACCTCTCCCATCAGCATCGACTCGTTGTTGAAGACGGCCGTGTAGGGGCGCGGATCATCGGCGCCGAGGTTGGGGAACGACCCGTCGTCGATGAGCGGCTTGTAGGGCCCCAGCTTGAGCTCGAGCACGAACGAGCGGGGCGACTCCCGCGCCGTCCCCTCCGTCGTCGAGACCTGACCCGCCTGCGACACCACCAACAGCGACAGCGCAGCGACCATCATGAACGTCGTCTCCTCGAGAAGGCCAGCAGGGCGAGCAGCGGCACCAGCAGCGCCGGCGCCGCCTGGCAGCCGCCGCCCGGCTCGCGCCCACCCGCGTCACGGTATTGCCCAAAGAACCCGATGACCCGGCGCGGGGTGCCCGCCGCGGCCTCACTGTCGGGGCTCACGTTGCCGGCGGCGTCGACGGCGCGCAGCCTGACGTCATAGGTCGTGCCGTTGAGGAGCCCGTCGACGACGACCTCCTTCGACCCCGTCAGCGCCACCCGGCTCCGCTCCGAGTACTCCGTCGCGCCCTGCTCTCGGATGAGCGGGACGATCTCGACGGTGTCGCTGCTGGCTGACACGCTCACCCTGAGGCCCTTGTCGAGCTCGCCCACCGCGCTGATGACGGGGGCCGGCGGCGCCTCGACGTCGTAGACGATGCGCAGCGCGCTCGCGGTCTGCGTCTGGGGGTTCTGCAGCCCGAAGCACTGGATCGAGGCCGGTACCGCCGCGCACACGCGGTGATCGACGTTCTTGGTGATGGCCGACCCGCAGCGCGTCGCGCCGGCGGCGAACACCGGCAGTTCATCAATGTTGATGGTGATGGCGCCCTGACGCAGAGAGCTGACGAGGAGCGCGTTGACCGAGTCGTACTCCTTGTCCCCGGACTTCGGCTCGGTGCCGCAGCTCTCCTGCGACGTCGCCCACACCCGCATGTTGTTGCACGGCTGCACACCGAACTGGTTCCACACCCAGTAGACGATGCGGCTGGTGCCACAGGCCGAGGCCCCGATGGTGATGACGTCAGTCTGCGCCGTGGGCGTCTCCCGAACGCCAAACTGCACCAGGTTCTGCGTCGGGTTGATGCCGGGCTGCCCGAGCGCCAGCGGGGCGGCGAGGAGCACGAGCGCACTCAGAAGTCGCATACCAGCTTGCCCTCGTAGCAACCCCAC